>NZ_JCAALU010000004.1:0-402108 GCF_059609455.1 Paenibacillus liaoningensis | reverse complement strand
ATCATTATCGAGGTCAATGGAACTTAAATAAGCTGCCGCCTGCACGATACAGACAGCAGCTTGAAGTGGCCTAACCTTTTTTTAATTGTCCTTTACAAGGGGTACATTTTACTTTGGGGAAGATACCTTCTTTTTTTCGAAATGAAAGGGTCATCATCTGTTAATTATTTTTACCGCCATCCATTGGCAATCGATTAAGCTGAAACGCTTAATTACTTTTGAGCTGCTCCGTTCACTTGTGTTCGGTTGTTTTCCCCAGCAGCAGAAGTCAGGCTATCGACAATAATCGGCAGCATGGCTTCCAGTGTGATAGGATCGTTAAAGGCTGCAGAATCTTTGTCAAGATAAAACACCCGATTATTTTTAATTGCAGGAAGCCCCTTCCACAAATCACTATCATACATAGGGCTTGTATCAGCGGTTCCGGTCGCATCCGGTGATGTAAAGATATAGTCGCCAGCAAACTCAGACAGCTTCTCAAGCGATATTTCCGCCCAACCAAGCTTTAGATCGAATGCTGGAGGGGCCTGCAGCCCGAATTCATCATATAAAATTTCTGTTCCCCTGCCATAGCCTTCACCATAGACATACACACTTTTATCATACTGGCTGAGGACAGATACGGTTTGGTCACCGACTGCCTTTATAACCTGTGGTTTATATTCGGCAATTTTTTGTTCCCAAGCATCGACCCATTGTTGGGCTTTATCGATACGATTCGTTAATTTACCGAATTCAAGCAATTGCTCTTTATAGTTTTTCTTACCGTATTCTATCGTTACGACTGGCGCGATTTTACTCATGTCTTCCAGTTTATCTGTACCTTTAATAGCAATGATAAGATCTGGATTTAAGGTGATAATCTTCTCAACATCAAAAGCAGCCGGAGATCCAATATCCTCTACATCGTCGATCTGTCCTTTATAATAAGGATTTCCCATCGTCATTGTTGGTGCTCCAACCGGATTAATGCCAAGCGCCATGAAATATCCAACGTAGGCATGGGTCAAAACAACTATTCTTTGCGGGTTTCGGGGGATCTCGACCTCGCCATCTGCACCTGTGTACGTTACCGTTGCTGAAGCTGTCGAGTTCTGATTTGTGTCCACCTGTCCATTGTTACCACTAACTGCTGCGCTCGAGGCTGAACCAGAATTTGCAACAGAGTTGGTACTGTTCACTGACCCTGAGCATGCGCTTAGAAGTAGAGTAAAACTAAGCAGCAAAGTTAAGGCGGTTGATTGTTTTCTGTTTCTGATCAATTCAAAAGCTCCCTTGTTTGTATATTGATAATGGTTATCACTGCGCTTATTAATATACCGTTTAAGCTTATGAGGAACAATGGATGATTTAAGCATGAGGGATGGATTATGCTGCTTAGTATTCAAATCAAGATAGGTTTGACGATAGTGAACAGGAGATTGTCCGGTTTGTTTTTTGAAGATGCGGCTAAAATAATACACATCCGTATAGCCGATGTTTAAGGCTATTTCTTGCAGCGTTGCTTCTGTACTTTCAAGCAGGCTTTTGGCTCTGGTAATCCGCAAGCGAATCATATATTCAATGGGGCTGCATGCCGTGCGCTGCTTGAACATTCGCGATAAATGGCTGGGACTGCAATCCAGCATCGATGCCAGCAATTCCATCGTCAACGGCTCAGTATAATGGTCATGCAAATATTTTAGCAATTGCTCAGCCGGGTCTGCCCGAATGATTCGAACATCCTGTTCGCGCAGTTGGCTTACAAGCTCATATACGAATTGATAAAACAATGTCCTTGCATGCAGCAGCTCAAGATCACCGGGCGTCAGCCACTCTTGGGCCGTTCGCTCCAGCTTCTCATACAACGACAATGGATACAAAGGAGCATAACCATATTGAATCTGCAAAGGATTTCCTGCGGTCATGATACTGCGAATTTCAGGGTTTGCCTGTGGCGGAAACCAGGCTTTGTACAATATAAGATAATATTCGAACCGCCCTTCCTTTGGCTGTATGTTCAGGCACATTCCTTTGCCGCCATGCAGCACAAACATGCCGCTCACGGCATAATCCACATCATCAAGCGTAATTTGTGCTGAACCGCGAATAGCAAAAAGAAACCCGTTGGCAGGCAGCAGATATGACCTAAGCTCACCGTCACTGGTTATATTTATATGTCTGACATCCATCAGCTTAACTGAAGCAGACGTCCAAATTAACATATGTTCGTTTAATTTCATTCCGTCACCACCCGTTGCTGTTACGTCGATGATTTTTCGACTTCTCCCTATATACTACTGATAACGATTCTTATGTGCAATGATATTAATGAGATACCACTAGCGTCCGCCAAAAACGATAGCACCTCCTACCCATGCTGCCCTCTAGCCAGAGATATTCTCTTTTTCGTCCACCTTGGATCGTCAAGCTATACAAGCTTTAAACGAATATACAAAAAGGCATTTCCCTAGTGAAAGCTTCTGGGGAGATACCTTTTTTTCAGGAGGAATTTATTTTACTTGCTCTGCTAAATTTCCGATTTGAGCGATACATTCCTATGGCTAAACGACAGAAGGCTATGCGGGGTGTTACAATAGCAAAATCGACAACTAGCGGAGGAATGCAACTTTGAACGTCACCGATCTATCTGCCTATGCACAATCTTATTTGCAGCAAATTAAGATGGAACGCAATTTAACCGACAAAACGATAAAGGCCTATTATTATGATCTAAGCGACCTCATTAAATGGATTAGCGATTCCGCCCAAGGCGATATCGAGCCCCAGCATGTCAATTCGTATTTCCAATCGTTGCAGGCTAAGCAAATGAAAGAAACGAGCATTAAACGTAAGCATTTTACCATAAAAGCTTTTATCAAATATTTGACTACACAAGGTGTTGTCTTTGAATTACCTAGTGCCATTGGCAGATCCAGCTTCAAGCTTTCAAAGCGGATTCCCAAAACTTTAACGATAGCAGATGTGACTACCTTACTACAAACGACAGAGAAAGAAATGCTAAATCCACGCACTAATTATCGCAAAATTATGAGCAGCCGCAATTCCGCCATTATAGAGCTCCTATTTGCCACAGGAATACGCATTGGGGAGCTAGTTGGCATTCAGCTTGAGGATCTTAATCTTCAAGAGCAAACGCTGCTGATTTACGGCAAAGGCCGAAAAGAACGCCTGCTCTACATAGCAAGCCATGAGGTGATTCATAAGCTGGAGCGCTGGCTATCGCTTCGGTCACAGCTGGAACCTAAAGCAAAAGCTTTTTTCATTAACAAATACGGCAATGCTTTATCCATCTATGCGATTGAGGATATTTTTTATAAGTACAGGGATATAGCGAAAATCAATGAAAAAGCAACACCGCATTACTTGCGTCATACGTTTGCTACTCACTTGCTCAATAACGGCGCCGATTTGCGCTCCGTCCAAGAAATACTCGGCCATTCCAGCGTCAGCACCACCGAAATCTACACCGAAGTCTCCATCGAACGAAAAAAACAAGTGCTAACTAAATATAACCCAAGAAACAGCCTTGAAATCTGAGAAAAAACCTCCTAATAACTATAAATTATTTGGAGGTTTTGTTGTGTTTCAAATCGAACTAGTTTGTGATTTTAGAGAATCATTTCCTTCGAAATTCGTTGATGGTGTAGAAGTTTTTAATGATCATCCAAAAAAAGACAGTGTACTTGAAATACTTGATGCCATTAATGAGATAGGGTACCCTTGTAATATTTTCGGTGGAGTTCCTGAACTACTAAAAGCTAGTCAAAACAATAATCGTTATGAAGATAAAATATTTATTAATCTTTCTGATGGACTCAATCAATCCTACAGTCGAGTTCAGGTACCCATGTTGTGTGAGATCCTAAAAGTAAAATATAGTGGTTCTCCTCCCTTTGTAGCAGCCCTTATGAACAATAAACATTACTCAAAGCTTGCATTAAATGAGCTTGATGTCCTTATTCCAGCCGGTTTTCTCATAAATAAACATACCCAATTGAAGGCTGAGCTTTTTAAGCGCTTGAATTTTCCAATTATAGTAAAACCTAATACAGAAGGTTCCTCTCTAGGCATCACTTTAAAAAGTGTTTGCGATACTATTGAAGAAGCGCACTTGCAAATCGAAAATTTGTTAGCAGAATTTGAAGAGGTTCTTATAGAAGAATATATTGCCGGATATGACGTTACTAATCTAGTTATAGGTAATAAAAATGATATCAAATTAAATGAAGTTATTGTCATTCAATCACATCAGGGACTTATTAATTATAGAGAAGTATTTGGAATATATGAAAAAGCTAATAAGCTGTCCACACGCTTAATTGGAGAGGAAGTATTTTCTTCTGAACAAGTCACAAAAATTCAATTAACGTCTGAAAAAATTGCTGCACATATTGGTGCTATAGATATTTGTAGAATTGATTATCGTGTTACAGATTCAGGTGATATATACTTCCTAGAAATTAATTCAGTTCCAAGGATTAGTACAAGCAGTGAAGTTGGTTTTATTTGCAGTAAAAGAAACATTTCCTTTAAAGATGTCTTACAATATTATATAGAATCAGTTTTAAGCAGGTTCTAAAAACTTCAATCATGTGTAAATGTAATAAACCAAGGTTCAAAAATAGCTTCTGCACAATATGTACCCCCAGTTTCACTGGTAGTGTTTATACCAGCAAAGTGGGGGGACAATTCTTTAATGAGTTGATTCGCTCTATAAGCTGTAGACGTGTTTTTCGCATATGCGTAACCCATTTCAATACATTCCTTAGCCAGATCAATTTTGCCTAACTGTTTATTTATAATCGCCAAGTTTATGCATATCTTTCTTATGATAGTAGAATCTATAACATTTCCTGATTTGATTATTTCATAGAGCTTATCGGTCTCTGTCCCAGCCTTTTCATATTCTTTCTCTTGGCTGTAACAAACAGCTAAATGAGTTTTTATAGTCAACTCGGCGTACCTTGAATTGTTCCAGAATTTTGCTTTGTTCAAATACTTAATTGCTTCAGCATATTTTCCTTTTACCATTGAGCAAATAGCAAGATTGTTTAACGGGTATGATATTTCGTGAATTTTGATTGGCGAAAGCAACTCAATTGACTTGTTAAAAGCATCACAAGCTTCCTTAGATTTGTTTTGTTTGAACCATTCAAAACCCTTATTGTTTTGTATAAATGCTTTCTCAACGCTATCTTGATTAAGTTCAGCAATCTTCTCAGCAGCCTCTAAAAAATCAATAGCTTTATTGCCGCTATAGAAGTTTATACATGTTCTTAATAAATAACCAGTTGCTCTACTCTGCATACGCTCTTCTGTTAAGTTTAATGCTATGTCATTAAATATTTTCAAGGCGCCTTCCCGACCATCGGGCGTCTCTAGTAATGCTAGTTGCTTCATGTTTAGTGACATGATTTCCTTTTCTTGTTCCCCTTCAGCATTATTTAAAGCTTGCTGAAAATAATTAATTGCTACTTGTTTATTCATCAGCATGTTTTCAGTCTTTCCATAAAAATAATAATAATTGTAACGAAGTTTTATTTCTAGAGATTCTGCATCTATGAAATTAAATATATCTTTTGCATCAGCATATTTACCATTTTCATAATAACAAGTAGCAATTTCAAGTAAGTTCTCACTCGTAAAGTTTCTAAAATGGGCTTTTAGTCTGTCAAATATTAATATAGCATCGTTAAACTGGTTATTTTGAAACCTGCTTAAACCATAATTAAGATTTATCTCCTCCCAATTGCTTACTTCGCCCCTAAATGCATGCCATGCAATTAGATAGCTAATATCGTCATTCGATAAATTATTTTCCGTCAAAAATACAACATTCGTTTCTAAGAAATTATATAAATGGAAATTCACTAGAGGTTGGTAAATAGGACTCTCTAATCGCATTATCAATGCTCGATAAATTAAATCATGTTCTATTCGCACTTTTTTCACATTATTTTCAATTGAGATATTAATAATTTTAGTGTTGCTTAATTTTTCTAAAGACATCAAAAAATCTATATGTGTTATTTCACTCATTTTAAACAGTTTTTCGTTCAGAAAGCGTGTAATTTCCTCTAACACGTTAGTATTAATTATTTTTCCAAACCCAAGAATCCCTCTTAAGATCATCTTTTCTACTTCTGATAGCTTATCTACATCAAGAGATGTAGTTTTCTTTGATATAATTTCTTTGAATTTTTCAGCTACAATTCTTGCATTATTTTTCTCTACGGACCCTGTAATGCCGTCATGATAATATAAGTTGCGTAGTGTTGACCGTAATTTTTCCGGTGAACCTTCACATGCAGAAAAAAGAGCGGATAGATCTTCATCATCAGTATGATTTAAATCAAAAATATGAAGCAGTATCTCATTAAAATATTCTTGATTAGTGAACGGATTTATTTTTAAATGTTCAAGTTTAATTTTCTCAATAAGTATTTTGGAAATATCAGTTCTTTCATTGAATTTTTCGTTTGTTGTGGTGAGCAGGAAGCAAATTTTAGAATTACCTATGTATGAACCAAGCAATTCTGAAATAATTTCTAATGACTTACTATCACAATTCGTAAAGTTATCAATGTATATAATCATGTTTCCATCAGAGAGGATATGATTAATATAATTTTGTATTACTATAAATCCTGATTGATGTTTTTGTTTTTCGCTTTCAACAAATGCAATAGTTTTATCAAAAACAAAATTCAACAAACCATCTATATCTACTTCTATTCCTTTTGTTTTAAAAAATATACTAATAACATTTTTTGTAATATCAAGGGCGGAAGTGTAATTGTTTTTGATAAAATCCTTAAAGGACATCTTTGTGCTCTCTTGGAGTAAACTTAATAATTGTTTAAGACAGTTAATATTTTGGTCTGCACTAGACAGATCAAGCCGAATTATTTTTTGATTCGATACTTGCTTTAAAGTATGTTCAATCAAATAGGATTTTCCTACTCCGCTAGGTCCAGAAAGCCACATTACATTTGAGGATAATTCATGATTATAAAAAGATTTTAGTTTTTCTTGTTCTAATTTTCTATTTACAAATTTAAAATTGAAAAACTTTGTGTTATCCAAATAAACACCCCTTAAACAATGTTTTCAAAACTCAAAACCTCCAAATAATTTATAGTTATTAGGAGGTAATCAGCCCGACTGCCTCCTCCTTCTCAACCTGTTAAAGTTAAAAGTAGTGAATTCGGCCTAACTACACCCCATATGTTACAACTAACGACAAAATTTACTCTTTATTCCTAGATTATAAGTCACATTTCTTCAATTGTTTGTCGTTTTATGTCGTATCATAAAAATATTCCTTATGAACGTAATCTGCTATTTCCACTCCTTCTCAACCTATCTCATTCTTCTTCGAAAAAACTCATCCAAACTAATAGTTTTCTCAAAACAGCACAAAAAGGCCCTTATGCCTCAACACTACAGGCAATAAGGGCCTTCCTTCTAATCTTTTTGAATCCTAATGTCTGATTTGTTACAGCTTAAACCCAACCGTCACAATCTCACAAGGACCAACCGCCAAGGCTGCCCCCTGCTCTGCGCTCACTTCAATCGCTTCCCCTACGCGCTCCAGCACATCGCTCTTATAAAGCTGCTTGAACGCATCAGCATTGCCGCCGCCAAAGCCCGTATCCGACAAGCTCAGCTCTGCCGCCTGCTGCTTCATATTAAACCAGCGCAGCACAGCATCGCCGGACTGCTGGCTTACTTTCAGCGAGGAGAATGCCACGCCTTCGCCTTCCCAAGCAAGCAATCCGCCAACTGGTGCAAGTACGCCTGCATGAACCGCTGTCTGGCTTACCGTCCAAGGCACTTGGAACTGGTACGCCTGCGCGTAAGCACCTGATGAAGCGCCATCGCCGTTATGCGGAATGATCGACAAACGGAAGCTTTGCTCGCCTAGGCACTGTGCTTCTGGTGTAGGGAATACGCCCCAGTCGCCAAGCTCGGATACCGAACGAAGCAGCGTAACTGCAATCGTATTGCGGCCATCGCGCAGCACTTCGTATTCGTTCAAGCCAAGGTTCGCTACAACAAGTCCGCCCTGCTCGCCGCTCACATCAACAAAAGCTTGCTGATGCTGCGTATTGCTCGGATTTTCCCATTCTGCCGAAGGCTCATTGTCACGCACAGCTACTTCAAAAATCGAGTCCACATGATGAACCGCTGTCTCTACATCAGTCGGGAACAATACGCGCACGCGATGATCCTTCGCCTGATTATTGAACGAAGCTTGTAAGTCTAGGCTTCTGGAGCTGCTGGAAAGCGCAATAACCGTCTTAATCGTCAACGGTACCATGTCCGCAACACGCTGTGCTTTGCGCTCAGGGTAATAAACAGCTTCCTGCTTCTCAATTTCAAACGTTTCATCGGCAGAAGCCGGAACCGCCCATTCATGTACAATTTCATAAGCTGTACTGTAAGCACTTTGCTCCACCAGACGAATCGCTGCTTTCACGCCTTGCGTCGTAATCGCCTGCTCGCCATCCGGCTGCTTGTACATATATTCATTGCCGATATCGCCTGTGTTCTCATAGACGCCAAGACCGCGATACACTTGACCGCTCTGCTTGTCCGTCAAATCGAACGAACCATCTTCACCGATGGCGACATGCAGCCATTCATTTTCCAGCACGGCCGAATCCGCACTCTGAGCCGCTGCAACCGCAGTCGCTTCGCTCGCTGGCGCTGCATCAGCTCCAGCGCCATTGCGCACCCATGCGTAAGACGACAGTCCAAGCGCCGGCACGTTCACCGCATCAAACGTCAGCTTAACTCGGCGGCACATATAAGGCTGGCGGAATTTGTCATCCGGCAAATCATAGCCAAATTGCAGCCCCAAATCCTGCACAGAGCAAGCAACTGCTGCGCCGTTATGGTCTACAAGAACTCTGCCTGAAATATCTACGGCATTCATCCGGCGGTTAACCTCTGGAAGCGGCAAGCCTTCACGGAAGTACAGACGCTCAACATCAAGCTCAATTTCAACAACGCCGCTGCGATCCCAGCCTGTCGTGTTATAAACAACGAACGGCAGCGCAGCTTCGCCATAAGAAGCGAATACCGATGTATCCACCGCTTCGGCAATTGCCTGCGTACTATCCGCAACAATCGTTTCAGCAACATGGCGGCTCTTGTCAAAACGAGTGACCATCTCGCGGTGCACCTCATCCACACTGCAGCCGCAAATGCTGTCATGCGGATGGTTTTGCATTAGCGTTTTCCAAGCATACGTAAACAGATGATGCGGGTATTCCTGTCCAAGCTTATGCGCAATCGTCGCAAGCGGCTCCGCTACCTTTTCGAGCATAGCCTGGCCGAGCTGATTCATTTGCTTCAAATAAACACGCGCCGAAGCCGTGTTCACAAGCGTAGACCAGCCATCTGTACGTTGGCTGCGCAGCTCGCCCTTCACGACCGAAAGCTCGCGATCTAGACCGCTGTTTACCGCTGCCAAATAATCTTCAAAATTGGAGTGGATAAAATCCGTATCCGGGTACAGCTTTCTTGCGGTCGCCAGCGCCGCGGACAGATCCTGCTGAATAGGCTGATGATCACAGCCGTTCATGAACAGCAGCTCGCCAGTAGCCGCATACTTCTCGGCTTCCTCCAGCTTTTTGTCCCAATAGATTTTCGCCTCTTGCTCGTCTACCGGAACCTCCATGCCGTTGCAATACCAGTTGGCAAAAAGAATACCCAGCACGCGCGAGCCGTCAGGACCTTCCCATTGCAGCTCGGAGAACGAGGACTCATAGCCCGTATCCGCTACTGTATTGTTAAAGCCCGTCGGCTTCACGCCTCTGCCAAATACCGCATTATCAATGCCTGCTTGACGCAAAATTTGCGGAGCCTGGCCGATGTTGCCGAAGGTATCCGGGAAATAGCCGACCTTCGCAATGATGCCGTAACGGCTCGCATCCTGATGGCCGAGCTGCAAATTGCGCAAGTTCGCTTCGCTGCTCGTCAGGAAGGCATCCTGCAAAATGTACCAAGGGCCGATCGGAATACGTCCTTCTTTAATATATTTTTCAAGGCGTTCCCGATTTTCCGGGCGTACCTGCAAATAATCTTCGAGAATGATCGTCTGGCCGTCCAAATAAAAGCTTTTGAAATCGGGGTCCGTATCCAGCGTATGAAGCAGCGTATCCATCAGTTTAACGAGGAGCACATGATGCTTCTCATACGGCAAATACCATTCGCGATCCCAATGTGTGTGGGAAATAATGTGGGCCTTTCTTTTAGAAGCCATTACTGCGCACCTCTTCTTTCTTCATGTTGATCGGGCAGCGAAACCGCTACCTCTACTTGATGCGGGCGATAGACGGCGAGCAGCTTACCGCTTGCATCCGTTGCGAACAGCACAGAGCGTTCCTTTTCCAGTGAAAAAGCGTACCGCCCCTCCGTCGCCGGGTCTTGCACTTCAATCCTCGCATCGAATCCAGATTCGGATACGAATACGAATAGCGCGCCGCTCTTAAATGTAAGCTTGCGCCCATAAACGCCAGGCAGCTGGCCGCCTTGCAGCCAATTCAGCTCCTGCTCGCAGCCTGCCGAGTCAAGCGCATAGCGATACAGCTCCTTAATCGGCTCCGTTCGCTCGTTCAGCTCCAGCGGCAGCGGACTCCATAACAAGCGTCCCTTGCCTACGGCCAGCTCAACCAGTTGGTCGCCATCATTTGCTGCTCGATGAACAGCGGAAGCATCACCGGCAGCCGCTTCACTCGAAGCAGCACTGCTAATCGGAACCTCTTTCCATACTTCGGCTATCCGGCGATTGCCATATGAAACAGGAAAAGTGGCTTCGCCAATACGCAGCTGTTCCTCGCGCTGCACATTGCGCAGCTCCGCCCTGCCAAGCAGCCCAGAGCAGCGATCGCTCGCTTTCCAGTAAGCGTCCAAGCTTATTGGTCCCATCCATAATAACGTAACGCCCGCTCGCTCTACAAGTGCAATAAGGCGACCAAATGCGGCATCCTCCAAGTTATGCGCACTCGGCACAATGAGCAGCTTCGGCGGATTCGCCTCCAGCTCCTGCAGATGATATTCCGAAGCGCCGCGGAATGGCGTATTCAGCTCATAAGCAAGGACCCGCGTCGCGCGCGTTGTCGCATCAAACGCCAGCTTCCGATTGGAGAAGTCGTTGGAATACGGGAACAATACCGCCGTATCCTCCAGCTGGCGATCCACGAATAAATCTCGAATTTGCTCCATAAAGCTGCCAAAATCATACGATACATCCGCTTCCGGCTTTTCCGTTCCATCCGCCCGCAGCGCGCCGATATGCGATTCATTGGCATTGTCCATATAGAAGTTCGTATTCCAAATCCACTGTACGGCCCCAGCGCCGCCTGTCGCAAAAGCATACGCATATTTGCGCTCCAGCAGGCTGTGAAGCTCAGCTTCCGAACGCTTCGCTCTGCCATCTGGCGTCTCCACATACATAATGCCGGTTTCCTGCACCACATTCGGTTTGTTCGCTGTTTTTGCAAACAAGCTGTCCCACACGAGATTGTCGTTGAGCCACCAGGAGTGAACTGTCGTATAATCAGCGGCTTCCTCGTAGAAAAATGGCGAAGGACGCTGTGCGCCAAGCGCCTCATCCTGGCCGACCGTTACCATATGGTTCGGACATTCGTCTTTGATCGCCTCATACAATTGCTTCGCCCAGCGATTGTGCATGTCCATCGAGAACAGCACATAATCGAGCCAGCGCGTGCCATTTTTCCCTTGGTGCATGTCCTGCACATCGAAGTTGATTTCTTCCGGCTCCGGCGGCACAGCCGCTTCATAGCTAGGCAGCTGCTCCGGGGACATATTCCACTGCTCTTGGAGCCGTGCAAGCGATCCATGACGCTTTTTCAGCCAAGCGGTATAAGCCTTCTGTTCAAAAGGGTCGCGCGCTGAACGAGGTCCATTCGAGAAAATGCGCGGCGGATCAAACATCGATGGCTCATTGATCAAATCCCAGTCGACATTCATCGTCTGCTTGTGGCGGGAAACGATAGCACGCACGAAGCGCTTCTGCGCCTCGACGCTGCGCGGATCGAGATAAGGGTTTAACCCTTCCCACGTTTCCGGCGTAAAGGAGAAGAAGGTAAAGGTTACCTGCAAGTCATGACGTTTTGCCGTCAGCAGAAAAGCATCAATCGAACGCAGCGCCTCTTCTGACGCATGGCCATCCACCTGCATCACATTGCGGTACGCGGTCCAAATGCCCGTGCGAATCCAGTTGATGCCCGCTTTGCGCATTTGCGCCATGTCGCGGTCCCATACTGAAGCATTCGGCAAAAACAGAAATTTCCGCGCCACGTCCGACGTCATATACGTCATGCCGACTACAGGCAGCGGACGCCCATCCTTCTGAAAATAATCCCGTCCGCTCGTCACCGGGCTTCCCTGAGCGAGCAGCTTCTGGTCAAAGCCCCAGAAGCCTTGGCGCAAAATCCGCACCTCGCCCAAAGTCGATTCTGCTCGGCATACAACCCTATAGTAGCCGCTTTGCAGCTCAAGCGGCACGGGCAGCCTTAAAATCTGCTGCTGCTTGCCCGCCTTCTGCTGCAAGCGGTATGCCCATTTCTGCTGCGAGTTTTCATGCTCGACCGTTATAGCAAAATCCCACTCCGCGGCTGGGTACAAGTCATTCTGGCCAACTCTAGCCGTTCGCCGCCCTAGAGCAGCCTCATTTTCAGCTGACTGGAGCTTTGTCTCCTCATATGCCGAAACCTCACCACACTCAAGCTCGCGGCGAAGCTGCTGCACCTGCAGCGTCAGCATCGCTCGTTCGCCCGGCTCGAAAGAAGCATAGTTCGGCTTCAGCCACAGCTCCGTTACGCCAGCGGCGCAAAAAGCGGCCCAGCGTCCAAGCTCGACTGCTCCGCCTTCCAGCCAGAACGCATTCGTCAGCGGCTGGTTAATGAACAGCCAGCGTGCGCCTGCGAAAGCTCCCTTCGTGTTCTCCCACAGCACGACAGGCGCTGCTACCTCGCGCCCTGTGGCGGAAATGCCTTTCAGCAGCGGATAAATATGCGCGTCCATTGGCCCGGCAGAGCCCATTTGATGCGGCAAATCGCTGCTTTTCGTTACATGCGGCACCAGATTCCAAGTTGGCGTCACGCTAAACAGCGCTTCCTTGCCTGCGAGCAGCGGAAGATCCTCCGCTGCTGCAAGCGCAGCTATCGGAGCAGCGGCCACTGGCAGCATTTCATGAATATGAAGCTCGCGGTGATAGGCTGTCTGCTCCGACTCTACCTGCCACTCGCCTGCCTCGCTGCGGCGAACGGGGCGCTTAAACGGCGCGCCGCCCAAGCTGATCAAGCTGCCGCCGCGCCGCAAATAGCCGATAATCGCGCTCCATGCTTGTTTTGGAAAATAAGGGGCATGCATATTAATGAAGCAGCCTTCTTTCGCAGTATCAAGCGCATCCGCAAGCTCGTCTGCCCGGACAACGCGGCCTGCTCCTGCGAGCAGACCATCTAATTGGGCAGAAGGTTCCGAGGCTATCGGAAAGGTCGGATCATAAAAAATGATGGCATGGTGCTTGCTCATAGCAGTCCATCCTTCATCGCCCGATAAACGAGCTGCGAGAACAAGCTGTTCGACCAAGCGAACCATTTCCGGGTGAAGATGGCTGGATCGTCCGAATGGAAGCCTTCATGCATAAAGCCGGTATCGGCATCAGTTGCTTCCAGCATGGCGATCATGGCCAGCTTTTCCTCGTCGTTATCCGCAGTAATGCCCTGCATCGAAAGCGCCATATGCCAAATATAGCCTGGCGGCGTATGCGGGCTTCCGATGCCTTTGGCGATTTTTCCTTCATAATAAAAAGGATTTTCTTTGCTCAGCGCGAATTTGCGCGTGTTTTGGTAAATTGGATCATCAGCGGTCGTGTAGCCCAAATAAGTAATCGAGAGCAAGCCCGGCGTTCCAGCGTCATCCATCAAGCAATAGTTGCCGAAGCCGTCCGTTTCATAAGCATAAATAGGGCCAAACTCCGGGTGACGGTAAATGCCATACAGCTGAATGCCATGCTCGACATCATCTTCAAGCTGCTTGAGCTCCTTCACAAAAGCCATATCGCGGAATACCCACTCGGCCATCTCTCTCATCTGCCGCAGCGTCACAACCGCGAACATGTTCGCCGGAATGTTGTAGTGGAAGTCGCAAGCGTCGTCGCTTGGGCGGAAGCCCGACCAGATCATTCCGGTATAATTGACCGGCATGCCCATTCCGCTATTGCGCAGCGAATCGGTAGGAATGCCATTGTCCCTTACAAAACGGTAAGGGGAAAGCTCGAAGTGGCGCTGCTCGGTTTTCCAAAGCTCCACAATGCGGCGCATCGCTGCCTTAAAGCCGGAGTCAAAAATATCGGTCTGCTCTGTCTCTTTCCAGTACGCATAAGCTAGGCGCATCGAGAAGCAGATCGAATCCAGCTCGAACTTGCGCTCCCATACCCAAGGCGACATGTCCGTCTCATCCGTCGTATTCCAGTGCCAGTCATTGGCCGACTCATTAAAGGCATTCGCATAGGGATCAATTTGAATATTGGCCATATGGCGCTTGATCAAGCCGCTAATGATACGCTGCAGCTCAACATCATTTTTCGCCAGCGGCACATAATGAATGACCTGCTCGACCGAGTCGCGCAGCCACATCGCGGGAATATCTCCCGTAATGATGAAGGTTGTGCCATCATCCATTTTTTTCGTCGTCGTTTCCAGTGTGTTAGGAAAGCAGTTTTTGAACAGCTGAAGCAGCTTCGGGCGGTGCGCCAGCTTCTGCTCTGCTTCTTCCAATACCTGCTGAACCGCTTGCGGCAGAGCAAGCTCTGGCAGCGGGATTTTTGGCAATCTGAATTGTTCCATGGTGGGTGTAGCTCCTTTGACTATTATTTATTCCTTCACAGCGCCTACCGTCAAACCTTGAATGAAATAACGTTGGAAAAACGGATAAGCGAATACGATCGGTCCGGTTGCCAGCACAACCATCGCCATCCGCGATGTATCCTGTGGCATCGATTGCAGAACGCCTACGCTTAGCGATGCGTTTTGTGAGTTTTTCATAATAAACTGCATGCTGTTCTCAATCCGCATCAGCATCGATTGTAGCGGCACCAAATTTGGCGAATCAATGTACAGGAGCGCATTAAACCAGTCATTCCAATAGCCTAGTGTACAGAACAGGCCAATGGTCGCAAGACCTGGCAGCGATAATGGCAGAACAAGGCGGAAGAAAATGCCGAACTCGCCAGCGCCGTCGATTTTGCCTGATTCAATAATCGCATCCGGCACCATCGTCGAGAAAAATGTCCGCAAAATCATAATATAAAAGGCATTAACCGCAAGCGGTAAAATGAGTGCCCACAACGAATCCTTCAGCCCCAGCAGCTGCGTCATGACGATATAAGTAGGTACAAGGCCGCCATTAAACAGCATTGTGAAGAAAGCAAAGAAGGCGAAAAAGTTGCGATACTTAAAGTTGCGCCGCGATATTGCATAAGCGAACAAAGCGGAGCATACGACACCGATAATCGTGCCTACAATTGTAATCGTAATCGTCACGCCATAGGAGCGGAGAAGTTGGTCGCCTGCCTTGAATAAATAGCGGTAAGCTTCCACACTCCATTTCTCCGGAATAATCTGATAGCCATTGCTTGCCAGCGTCGCCTCATCCGTGAAGGAAATAATCGTCACGAACAGGAAAGGAAATACGCATAACAAGGCAAAAATGCCAGCCACGGCATGAAAAATAAAATTCCACGCTGGCGAGAGCTTATGAAAATCACGGCTCTTAATCGTTCCAACAGACACAGCCGTTTCCCCCTTTTGTTTTGGACTTCTGTTCCTAGAAAATTGGTTAAGCAAGGTTGCTGACGTCCATCCTAAAACAATGCGTTGTCTTTATTAAACTTGCGTACAATGCCATTGGATGTAATAACAAGAATGAAGCCGATAATCGACTGGTACAAGCCTGCAGCCGTCGTCATGCCAATTTCTCCCGTCGACTTAAGCCCGCGGTAAACATAAGTGTCGATAACGTTCGTCACGCTGTAGAGCGTACCCGAATCGCGCGGCACTTGGAAAAAGAGGCCAAAATCGGCATAGAAAATTTTCCCGATCGCCAGCAGCGTCAGAATGGTCATAAGCGGCATCAGCATCGGAAGCGTCACATTGCGAATTTGCTGCCATTTGTTGGCGCCGTCAATCATCGCCGCTTCATAAAGCGATTTGTCGATTCCCATAATGGCTGCCAAATAGATGACGCTGTTATAGCCGACCGATTTCCATAGGAAGACGACGACAATCATAACCGGCCAATAACCCGGGCTCGAATACCAGTTTACCGGGTCCATGCCCAGCATCTCGGCGATTTGGTTGAACACCCCTCTGTCCAAGCTCAGAAAGCTGTAGACGAAGTAGCCCACGATTACCCACGATAGAAAATAAGGCAAAAACATGCCCGTTTGATAAAGCTTGGCGAGCCGCTTGTTCGTAATTTCGGCAAGCATAATCGCCATCGCTACCGCAATGACAAGGCCCAGTACAATAAACACGACATTGTACAGCACCGTATTGCGGGTAATGATATAGGCGTCATTCGTACTAAACAAAAACTTGAAGTTTTGAAAGCCTACCCATTTGCTCTCGATAATGCTGGACAGAAAGCCGTTACGGCTGTAGCGGTATTCCTTGAAGGCAATAATCATGCCCGCCATCGGCAGGTAGGAAAATAGAATAAACCAGGCTGTAGCTGGAAGCACCATTAGCAGCATAGCGGTATTTTTGTTCATATCCTTGAAAAAACGTCCTATAGCTCCCACTTTCTTCACCTCTTCGCAGTCGGATTAATGAGAGAAGGCATGAAGCGAATACGATCCATTCGCCCCACGCCTTCCGCTTTACTTGCCGTTCGCGGCTCTCCACTCATCAAGCTGGCGCTGCGCTTCCTCAATAATTTTATCCAGGCCTGCCGCTTTAAACTTCTCATTGGCACGCGGCAAATATACTTCAGGGTCAACCGTACCAGTCATTAGAGCTGCCCAGTACTCTTCTTTTACGTTTTGTACGGAAGCAATTTCGGTTGTCACCTTTGATGTATCAAAGTTGAAGCCAAGCAGCGGGGCTACTGTACCCGCATCATTAAATTTCTTGAACTCTTCCCATTTGTTCGTCGGATCTGTCGTATTCAAATACGTAATCATCAGATTGCCGAGCGAGAAGGTTGGCATATCGTAGTTTTTCGACTCGTCCAGATTGTCCATGACGGTGTCGCTCACTTTTTTGTAATGCACGCCTTCAATACCGGAATCGATCATATTGCGCAGGACAGGGTCCGTATTAAGCAGGTTTAGAAACTCCATCGCTTTTTCTGGGTAAGCCGAGTTAGCCGAAATAGCTTGCATCGAGCCCATAACCGACCAGTTGTAAATGAGCGCATCGCTCGCTGGTGTCGATACTACCGGGTAGCCGTAGCTCGCCGACCACAGATTGTCCGCGAACGGCTGCGAAGTGGCACGGTCTGCAAACCATTTGCCCGTCGTTTGCGCATCCGTCATGGAATCCATCGTTGCAGCTTCCGTCGGGATGTAGCCTGCTTTGTAATATTTGTGCATCGTGCCGAGAATTTGCTTCATCTCTGGCGTGTCGAGCACGTTTACGATTTTGTAATCTGTCGTGTCCAGGGCAACCGCCATTGGCAGCTTCTCAATAATGTAGTCGTATTTCACATACGGCATTTGGTTCTTATCTACCGCAAGCGCGTATACGTCTGGTTCATTTTCTTTAATCGTTTTCAGCAGCGGCTCCAGGCTTTCCAGCGTATACACGCCAGACATGTCCAGCTTGTACTTGTCGAGCAGCTGTTTATTGAAGCGCCATACTTCCTGTGCTGGCAATTCTTTATTGGCAGGGATGCCATAATTGTGGCCATCTACCTTTGAGCCTTCTAGGAAAGCTGGGTCCAATGCGCTAACGATGCCTTGGCCTTTTTCCTTGAGCAAATCGTCGATTTGCAGGAATGCGCCTTTTCTCGCATTTTGCACATAATCGAATGCCCATGACGCTGTGAACATAATGTCAACCGGATCGCCGGACGCTGTCATGACTTGCAGCTTCTGAGCGTAATCGCCCCAGTCCACCATGTTCATTTTAATTGTAACGCCAATTTTCTCAGCCGTGTATTTGCTCACCTCGGCCATAACTTTATCTACATCTTTTTGCGGCGTACCAATGGTGTACCAGATAAGTTCAACCGGTTTTTCAGCTGTTCCCTCTTCACCGCTGCTTTCATTTTTACTTCCGCAAGCGCCAAGCACAAGCGATGCAACCATCAGCAAGGCAAGCAGCGGCATAAATCTTTTTCTCTTGTTACTCATTTTGTTTCCTCCCCAATCTATGTTCTGTACTCTATGTTTTAAATTAACGGATGCGGCTATTTTCATATAGACCACAAACTAAAGGTATGATGTACAAATTAAAGAAAAAAACTACTCCATCCAGCGATTAGAGTAGTCCTTTGTATTCCGTCGGGGAAATTCCGACGTATTTCTTAAATTGTTTGTAGAAATAGCCTGTCTCCCAATAACCGACGGTTGCTGCAATTTCCTGCACCTTGAGCTGCGTCTCCTTCAGCAGCTGCTGGGCTTTGCCAATACGGTATTTATTAATATATTCGGTGAACGTTTCATTCGTCTCCTTCTGGAACAGATGTCCGAGGTAAACCGGATGAATATTATATTGCTGGCTCAGCAGCTTAAGCGACAACGGCTGGGCGTAATGCTCATGCACCTCGCTCAGCACCAGTTGAATGACCGGGCTTTTCACATCCTTCAGCAGCGATTCCACCGTCAAAGTCGCCGCTTCCTTCACAACCGCCATCAGTCCGTCAATCGAAGGAAGCTGCATAATTTTCGTAAAGCCCGCCTCATAAAGCTCCGGCTGATCAGCTTGCTTGATTTCCTTGAGCTCCATCTTGAAGCGGATCATCAGCTCAATTGCCATGCTTTGCATAAAAGCAGGGGTAATGCCATCCCTAACGTGGCAGCGTTCGAATTCGGCCTCAATGGCTTCATGCAGCTTCTCTACATCCCTTGCCTTAATCAGCTTCGCAAAGGTTGGCCAATCGAGCGGTGCAGCGGCCTCATTCACCGTCCCTGGCGGTCCTGCCTGCACAAGCAAATCGTAATCCAATATTTCAGGGTCATCATATAGCAGAAAATATTCCTGCGCTTTCTTCGCATTCGCATAGCTGCGCGGTGCTTCTTCCCCCATCGGTTCAGCGCTGCCGATGGAGAGGCGCATGGCGCTTTGCGCCAGCTTCGGCTGCATGCCGCGCAGCTTCTCTATCGCCTCGCGCTTGCCCGCCTCTGGCTCATCGAGCATAAATACGATGACCAGATCGCCATCGATATCGACAAACGGCAGCATCGATGGGTCTTGCACAGCCAATCGCTCAGCCGCTTCATAGGCTGGCGAGCCTGTCTCCTCCGTCCGTACTACAGCGGTTACCACATAGGGCCGGTCGAGACTGAGCTGCAATAACTCCATTCTCTCCTGCAGCTCACTGGGCGCAATGCGTCCCGTCAACCAGCGGTACAATATATTATCGCGCAATATACGAATATCGTATTCGCTGAACAACCGATCCGCCTTGCTTGCATTCAGCTTGTCAATCGTGCCCGCGAGCGTTTCCTGCAGCTCGTCGAGATTAATTGGCTTGAGCAAATAGTTCTCAACGCCAAGCTTGAGACCCTCTTTTATATAATCGAATTCGTTATAACCGCTTAATATAATAACTTTAAGATCCGGGCGAAATTTACGCGCTTCCCGAATGAGAGCGAGGCCATCCATCGTAGGCATCGAAATATCTGTCAGCAAGATGTCTGCGGGCAGATCCATTAAAGCCGCCAGTGCCTCCTGGCCATTTTCCGCGCTGCCGACGATTTCCAGGCCAAAGGCCGACCAGTCAATGATGTCATATAGTCCATCAATAATGAACGGTTCATCATCCACAATGAATACTCTATACATGCTCTGCCTCCTTGTCATAGGGAAAGGACAGCGTGACCGTCGTCCCCTCTCCTTCTTTGCTGTCGATATCGAGCCCGTATTCGCTTCCGTAGAGCAATTGCAGCCGCTCATGCACGCTTCTAAGCCCGAAAGAGCCGCCTCCGGCTTCCTCTGGCAGCGCCAGCCTTTGCCTGATTTCCTCCAGGCGCTTGCTGCTGATGCCGCTGCCGTTATCGGCAATCGTCACCCAAATCCGCTCCTCCTTGCGCCGCACATCCAATTGAACTTCATTGTCCATGCTGCGCGGCCGCAGGCCATGTACGACATAATTTTCAATAAGCGGCTGGAGCGCCATCCGCATCACCTGTCTGTCGCCGAGCCCCTCCTCGCAGCTGATGGCAAAGGAAAGCCTGTCCTTATAGCGAATGCGAAACAGCTCCAAATAAAGGCGCGCCGTTTCCAGCTCATCCTTTAAGGTGTTGCTCCCCTTCGGCTGCACAAAGCTCTTGAACAGCACCGACAAGCTGTAAATCATCTCTCCTACATCCTTCGCCCCTTGCGAGACGGCCCGCATGCGAATAACCTCCAGCGTATTATATAGAAAATGCGGATTGACCCGCGCCTGCAAAGCCGCAAGCTCCGTATGCTTTTGCTTGATTTCCGCCTTGTACACCGTGTCGATATGGCGGCTCAGCTCATCGAGCATATCATTGAAGCTGCGCGAAATTTGCCCCAGCTCATCGCCCCGGTCATCCTGGATGCGCGCGGTCAGCTCGCCGCTTTCCACCTTGCGCATGAAGCGAATAATTTTATTCGTCCGTTTGGCAAAATTGACGACGGCTAGCGTCGGCACCAGCAGTACGACGGCAATGCAAAGCGCGCTGATCAGCATAATCATCTGCTTCAGCCCGTGGGCCGCTGCAGCGACCTCTGCCTTCGGCGCTACACCGACGACGATAAAGCCCGCCTGATTTTGCGTCAGCGTCGTGACATAAGACTCCTGCTCCAGCATCGCCGTTCCATAGAGCGTGTCCAGCTTATCCATATAGGGATATATTTTTCCATAGTAGGTATCCGAGGAATCAAACAGCACTTCCCCAGCCGGGTTCAGCACAACAATGTAGCCTTTAAGCTGGCCCTCATAATTTTTCAGCGCCTGCCTAATTTGATCCGATTTATAGTAGACGAGCAATTGGCCTAGCCCCTTCAGCGTCTGCTTGTCATTAATCGGGAGCCGAAAGGCATACAGCTCGGGATCACTTTGCTCAATGGCGCGCCGCACCCAAATATTTGGAACGGACACACGGGTGTCTTCCTGTGCCATCGCATCGGGAATATAGGAGCGCGAGGCGTTGGACGAAATCAGCCTCGTGACATGATTTTTCTTATACACATATAAAAACTGCCGATTGGAGCTGTACAGCAGCAAATTTTCAATATCCGGGTCGTCCTCCAGCTTATTATCAAAATAGTCGAGCCCTTTCGGCAAACTCGTACTTGTCTCATCGATATTTTGGTCGAGCCTGAATTTCATATAGTCATCGAAGGGATTTTGCAAAAAATAAGATAAATTCAGCGACAGCGGCTCATTGCGGTATACATCCACCATCATGGACTGGACAGAATCATATTTGCGGGTCATATAGCTGTTTACGCTGTCCATCGCTTTTTTCTGGTTTTCCAGCTCATTGCGGACGATCGATTGCGACATAAAATCATACATAAAATAAGCGAAGGTGACAATCGTCCCCGTCGTAATCAAAACAAACAGCAAAATCATTTTCATAAACAGATTATTTCTGACGTATTGGTCGTACAGCCGTTGCAGCTTCAATAGCAGGCTCCCTCCTTGCGCAGCACTTGAGGAGCCTGCACATGCATTATAAGTTATTACTATACTCTGAGTTGCAAGAAATCGACAAGTACCCGGGTGTAAAACGGAATAGATGCTTTCGTACAAGCGTAAACGGCTGTCGCCGTCCTCTGGCGGCAAAGCTACGTTTCGCGTAGAAATATAGAGAAAGGATGAGAAAATCATATCCTTTCCTATATTTCAAGCGTAAACGGCTGTCGCCGTCCTCTAGCGGCAAAGCTAACGTTTCGCGTAGAAATATAGAGAAAGGATGAGAAAATCATATCCTTTCCTATATTTCAAGCGTAAACGGCTGTCGCCGTCCTCTGGCGGCAAAGCTACCGTTTCGCTGTGAAATATAAGCCCATTCCATTATAAGGGTGAAACTTATAATTTCTTATATTTTAAAAAAAGCAGCAGATGCTAGCGATATTCGCTCACATGCTACTGCTTTTTCAACTTGTACTCTATGGTATAGTATGCAATGTCTGGTGCGCTACGTATCCCAGGAAATCAGGGCAACATCATGAATCGCCCCGCTTTTGCGCTGCACAGCGAACGTGTCCATTTGATGGGCGATTTCCATTTCCTGCAAAACATCGCAAATCACCTGTGCGCGGCTGCGTTCCAGCTGCTTTCCGCCATACATAGCCCGCAGCGGATGGGCAAAAGGCAGCCCGATCGACTGCACGAGATAGACGCGCCTCCTCGCAGTAAGATTCATCTGGGCAAGGCTCTCCTTCATATCGCGTATCCGGTAAAAGGCATTGGCGCTGAACAGCACATCACAAGCCAGCCCCGACGACTCTTCCCACTTCGCATGTATCGCCTCCGGCACAGCTTGCGCCAAACCAGACTGCTCCCAGCTTCTTGCCAGTATTTCATACATCGCCGCCGAAGGCTCCACGACAGTAAGCTTGCCCACATATGGAGCAAGCAGCTGCGTAAATCCGCCCGTTCCTGGGCCTACTTCAAGGAGTTCATCCTCGCTCCGCAAGCTTGCTATAACGGTGCCCATTAGCTCCGCCGTATACGGCGCAAGCGGATTGCGTTCATCATAAACAGGCGCATGCTGCTGCCAGTAGCTTTCTTCCTCGGCATCATTGCCGACGCGGGAATCGCTTTGGGCTGCCTGCTCCCAAGCGAGCGTCCAGTAGGCTGCGGGCGTCAAGCCAGCTTCGTTGTACCATTCCTTCATCCCACACACGTTCCTTTCCTTTTGCAAAATCTATATAAGTTGAACGATTGACTAGCATGAGGGCTATGGTCGTCACTGCGAGAAAGCTTGAAAAGCATTCACCAGCTGCTGCGTATAAGGATGCTGCGGGCGCTGCATTATACACTCGCTCTCATCAAGCTCAACGATACGTCCCTCTTTCATAACCGCAATTCGATCGCACATATGCCGCACCAGCGCCAAATCATGCGAAATAAACAAATAAGTCAGCCCATATTCCTTGCGAATGCGCTGGAGCAGCTGGGTAACCTGCGCCTGCACTGAAACGTCAAGCATCGACGTCGGCTCGTCCAGCACGAGAAACTTCGGCTCCAGCATCAAGGCCCGGGCAATGACGATTCGCTGAATTTGCCCGCCGCTTACCTGATGGGGATACCGCGTCAGCACCTCTGCCCGCAGCCCGACAACCTCCATTAGTTCAAGTGCCTTCTCCCTGGCTGCTGCCTTATTCATAAGTCGATGCAGCAGTACTGGCTCAAGCAGGCTTTCCAGCAGCGTCCGCCGGGGATTAAGCGCGGAGTGCGGATGCTGAAACATGATTTGCAGCTCACGGCGCAGCGGCCTCATCTGCTTCATGGAATACCCGCTTATATCGGTTCCTCTATATATAATACGGCCGCCATCAGCCGAAATCAGCTTTAGCAGCAGCCGCGCAAGCGTTGATTTTCCGCTGCCGCTCTCCCCAACTAGCCCAAGCGACTCGCCTTCAGCGATATGAAAGGTTGTTGGCTCCACCGCCTGATGACCTTTGCCTGTTAGCCAACTGCTGCGATACCGTTTGTGCAGCTCAATGATTTCAAGCATAAAGGAAGCACCTCGCTTTGTGCTGGGAGCCTGCTTGCGGGACGGCTGTATGCAGGGCGGTTGTATGCGGGGCTGCCGCTTGCTGACCCTCAGCCATGCCGCTTACTTGGTCAACTGCCTTATTCGTTATGACGGTGTGAGCTGCCTTGTACAAGTCAGGCTGCTCGGCTTTGCAGCGCGGCATCGCAAAACTGCAGCGCTCATAAAACTTGCAGCCAACAGGCTTATCCGTCAAACTTGGCGCTGTTCCAGCTATCGGTATCATTCCTCTGCTGGGCATAGATGCGATTAATCCGCGCGTATAAGGGTGCATCGGCTGTGCAAACAGCTCCTTCGCTGGTCCCTGCTCAATGATTTGACCGGCATACATGACGCCCACTTCATCGCAAAGCACCCGCGCTGCATCCAGATCATGCGTAATGAGCAGCAGCGCCGCACCTGTGCGCCTCGCCATATTGGCCAGCATTTCCGTCACCTGAACGCGGATTAAAGCATCAAGCCCTTTCGTCGGCTCATCGGCAATAAGCAAAGACGGGCTTCCGGCAAGTCCCATTGCCGCCAGCACACGCTGCTTCATTCCACCGCTCAGCTGAAAGGGATAGCGCCGCAGCTGCTGCTCGGCATCCGTCATATTCATGGCATGCAGCAGACCAGCAGCCTGCGCGTTAAGCTGCTTGTTCCCCGCTCTACCTGCATAAGCGCGAATCGCCTCGCGCAGCTGACTGCCCAGCGTCATCACCGGATTGAGCGAGCTTGCCGGATTTTGCGGGATGAGGGCGATTTCCCTCCCCCGTATTTGCCTCATTTCTTTTGGGCTCAGCTTTAGCAAATCCATGCCTTTATACAGGATGCTCCCACTGATAGAAGCCTGTGCGGGAAGCAGCCTCACTAGCGAAAGGCCCAGCACCGATTTGCCGCTCCCGGTCTCGCCAATCAGTCCAAAAATGCGGCCACGCTTCAGCTCAAGCGAGGCCCCATCTACCGCCTGCACCAGTCCTTCCCTTGTCTGAAAGGATGCATTAAGCTGCTTGATTACGATAAGCGTTTCGCTCAACTTCATTCCTCCTACAGCAGTGAATGCTCTTTCTCCGTCCGTGTATCCAGCTTATCCCGAAGGCCGTCACCCAGCCAGTTGATACATAGCGATACAGCGGCTATACAAAGACCGGGGGCGATCATTAGATGCGGAAAGCTGCGAAAATACGGCCGGGCATCATTCACCATCACTCCCCAATCTGCCGCTGGCGGCTGTAAGCCTAGACCGAGAAAGCTAAGCGAGGCGATAGATAGAATAACTCGCCCAATCCGAATGGTGAACAGCACGATAAGCGGCCCTAACAAATTTGGCAGCATATGCCTGACGATGATATACGCATGGCCCGCTCCTAAAGCACGGATGCCTTCCACGTAGCTTTCTTCGCGAATTTTCATAACCTCGCCGCGCACAACCCGAGAGAAATCCGCCCATGAGGTGAAGAGCAGCGCGACAAACAGGCTTTTCACCCCAGGACCGAGCGTACCTGCAATGGCCAGCATAAGGGCAAGACCCGGCAGCCCTTGAAAAATGCTAACGACAATTTGAATGGCTTCATCGGTCCAACCGCCAGCATAACCGCTAATGGTGCCCAGCAGCAGGCCAACGAGCATTGTAGCGAGCGTAACAGCGACCGCGAGCAAGATCGACACCCTTCCGCCATACAAAATGCGGCTCAGCACATCCCTTCCCAGCGTGTCCGTTCCTAGCCAATGTGCGGAGGACAACGGCGCAAGCCTTTCCGCCATATTAATCTGATTCGGGTCATAAGGAGCAAGCAGCGGTGCCAGCAAGCTGGCAAGCAGTACGAAGGCAAGCACGCCCGCGGCCACCCCGTAGGACATCTTCATCGCAGCTTCCCTCCCAGCCTGATTTGCGGATGAGCGAGCCCGTAACATAAATCTGTCGCCAAATTAAACAGCACGTAGATGAGACCGGTAAATACGACATAGCCCTGAATGACCGGATAATCTCTGCGAAAAATACCGTCCATCGCAAAGCGCCCGATGCCCGGTACCGCAAATATAACTTCCACGATGACGGAGCCGCCAACAATCGCTCCAAAATAACTGCCGATAACCGTGAGCAACGGAATACAAGCATTGCGCAGCGCATGCCGAAGCACAATAAAGCTCTCACGCAGCCCCTTCGCTCGGGCTGTCAGCATATAATCTTTATTCAGCTCCTCCAGCAGCGCCGCACGCGTCAGCCGCATCAATATGGCGCCTGTACCGGAAGCAAGCACCGCCGCTGGCATAAGCAAATGCTTCCAGGTGCCGTAGCCGCTAGTCGGGAGCAGCTGCAGCTTCTCCGACCATAAGGCAATGAGCATGATCGCCAGCCAAAATCCAGGAATGGAAACCAAAATCAGCGCAAGCGCCCTGCCGATATGATCGAACAGCCGATTGCGCCGGATCGCCATGAGCATGCCGGATGGCACTCCAAGCAGGACGGCGAACAGGACAGCTAGCAAAGATAGGCTTAATGTTGCTGGCAGGCGGCGCAGCAGCTCGCCGCTAACCGATTCCTTCGTCATATAAGACGTGCCAAGATCACCTTGCAGCGCCTTTGATAACCAATGGCCATACTGAATGAGCAGCGGATCATTCAGCCCCATCTCTTCTCTTTTCAAAGCAATTTGCTCTTCGGTCGGCTGGCTGAAGCCGTTCATGCTCAGCAGTTCGACAGCCGGATCACCCGGAGAAGCGACGCTTAAGGCAAAGGCTATAAACGTAATGCCAATCAGAACGGGAACCGCCGCCGCCAACCTCCGAATGAAATAGGCCATCTTATTGCACCCGCTCCAGCTGCGGCAGCGTTGTACCATACACAAGTGCACCGTATCCGGTAATTTCTTTGCTGTACGCAATTAAGCTCGCATCATTAAACAGCGGAATCGTCGGCAATTCCTCGGCTGCAATATCCTGCAGCTCGTTATAAATCGCAGCGCGGTCATCCATATCCAGCGTCGTCTTCACCTGCTTCAACAGCTCATCCACATGGGCATTGCTGTAACCAAGCGTATAACTGATATTGCTTGAGCCTTCGCTCGCCATATAATTGTTCAAAATCGAATAAGGATCGCCATTCGGCAGCCCCTGAATGGCCAGTGCCAGATCGAAGTTTCCTTGTGCCTGTGCTTCCTTGTATGCCGCACCATCCAATATTTGAATCGTCACGTCCAGCTGCAGCTCTTGAAGCACAGCCTGAAGCAGCTCGGCTTGCGCTTTATACGGATAACGATCGAGTCCATAGGTAGGCACAATTAGCGTAACCGCCTGCCTGCTGTCCCCAAGCACCTCATGCGCCAGGGCGATTGCCTTTTCTGAATCATGGACGACAGGAATGTCCTTATAAAACGGCGATGTCGCATTCAAAATGTTCGCCGTAGCGGTCGGATAGCCCAAATACAGCTCCTTCACCAGCTGCTCGCGGTCAATCATCAGGCTCAGCGCCTGACGCATTTTCACATCATTGAATGGCGCTTTGGCACCGTTCGGATGCAGGTAATGGGAAATCGTCGATTTTGCCGTCGATACAGCAAAGCGTTCATCCTTCAGCAGTTCCTCGGCAAGGGCAGGAGGAATAGCGCCCAAATCCATGACGCCCAAAATCTCGCCAGATTTCAAGGCAGCAAGCCTTGTATCAGGGTCCGGTATGACGCGGACGCGGATTTTTTGGGCTTTTGCTTTTTCGCCATAATAACCGTCGTAAGCCTCTAGCAGTGAAAATTGATCCTTCTCATGCTGCAAAAGCTTGAAAGGGCCTGTCCCTTGCGGCAGGCCGTTAAAGTCGCCATCTTCGTCAAAATTATTCGGGCTGTACATCGGGCTTGAGAAGTTGATCATCGAATACAGCAGCGTCGGCTGCGGATTGTCGAAAACAAGCTTAATCGTGCTATCATCAACCTTCACGACTTCCTGAAGGCTTGGGTATGAATTGTTGATGTCGAGCGTATAGAATGGCGAGCTTTTCGGGCTCACTTGCTTGTAACGGGCAAAATTTGCAAGTACCGCGTCCGCGTTGAATGGCGCGCCATCATGGAAGGTGACGCCTTTGCGCAGCATGAAGGTCCATTCCTTGGCATCAGCAGACATTTCCCACGCTTCCGCCAGCTTTGGAGCAGGCTTTCCATCCTCGGAAGCGGAAATCAACGGCTCCCATACATACAGAATGGTGCTCGTGTAATAAGCATCCTGCGGTCCCGGTGCTAAATCCCGCGGCGCAGCCAGCACGATTTCTTCAGAAGCAGCTGCTGTAGAGGCGGACGGAGCAGCAGACTGCTGCGACAGCTCATTATTGCTGCCTGATTCATTGGAACCGTTAGCGCCACTGCACCCCATTAGCGCCAGCAGCAAGCATAGGCTAAATAAAACACCTATTGTTTTTTTGTTTTTTGCCATTTGTGTACGTTTCATCTTCTCTATTTCCTCTCCCTCTAGCAAAATCATCTTCCTGCAAAAATCCGCAAAAAAAGACAGCTCTACCTCCAGTCATAGGAAAGATAGAGCTGCCTGTTATTGTTATTTTCCATCATAGCAAATAAGCATGCGCGCTAACACTTCCCTATCCTCCGTAGGTTACAGCAGTGTTGTCAGAACAGGCAGGTCTCCTGGCTACCGGAAATTGTACTGGAAGCTGCCTTCCCAATCCCGCTAAGCGAGATCAGTGGCCTTGTAGCTTCAGCTAATCCGTAACAGTGGCGGGACCGCGTCGGTTTTGCACCGAACTTCCCTTTTAAGCTCCAGCCGCAGCTGTTGCACCTTATTCCCACAATTTTTCAGTTGTTTGCAAATCTGGTTGATTATATACCAGCCCTTTCATTTAAGCAACCTTTCCACTCCACTTTCCTTTCGTAATTATCTGATATAAAATAAAGCACATAGCATTTCGTAACTGGAGGGAACTACTGATGAAACCACAATTTCAGCCTTTATTTGAACCATTCACTTTCGCGAGCGGCATGTCCGTACATAATCGAATTGTCATGGCGCCCATGACAACCTGCTCGTCCAATCCGGACGGCACCGTGCCTGATGAAGAGCTTGCCTACTACAGCCGCCGCAGTGCTGGGCCCGGCATCGTCGTTACAGCGTGCGTCTACGTGAGCCGCAACGGCAAAGGCTTCCCCGGCGAATTTGGCGCGGATACGGACGCAATGATTCCAAGCCTCAAGCGTCTGGCCGATGCTATTAAAAGCCAAGGTGCGAAAGCGATTTTGCAAATTTTCCATGGCGGAAGATCATGCTTCCCTGGCCTAGTGCCAAATGATGATTTGGTGAGTGCCAGCAGCATTGCCCAGCAGGAGGGCGGAATTGTGCCACGCGAGCTAAACGAGGAGGAAATCAAGTCGATTATCGCCGACTTTGGCGAAGCGACACGCCGCGCGATTGAGGCTGGTTTTGACGGCGTTGAAATTCACGGTGCCAACGGCTACCTGCTGCAGCAATTTTACTCCCCGGCTTCCAATGTGCGTACCGACGACTGGGGCGGCTCTGTTCATAAACGTATGGCGTTCCCGCTCTACGTCGTTGAAGCTGTTAAGAAGGCAGCCGCTATGGCGCCGCAGCCGTTTCTTGTAGGCTATCGCTTCTCGCCGGAGGAGCCGGAAGAAGAAGGATTAACGATGGAGCATTCGTACCATCTGGTTAACGCTCTAATCGAGATGAAACTGGATTATTTGCATGTGTCGCTTCAAGATTTCTGGTCGAAGCCGCGCAGAGGCGAGCAGGATTCGCAAAGCCGCATGGCATGGTTCGTCGAAAAATACAGCGAGCACATTCCGTTCATCGGTGTCGGCAGCATCACAACCGCAGAAGAAGCGCTTGAGGCGAAAAACTCCGGCGTGCCGTTTATCGCCCTTGGCCGCGAGCTCATTATGGACCCGGATTGGACGGAGAAAATCAAGCAAGGCAACGAGCAGGATATTGTGACTACGCTATCCAAGCAAGATCAGGAGCGCCTCGTCATCCCGAATGGCTTATGGGGAGCGATTACGCATGCGCCAGGCTGGTTCCCAATAACGGAATAAGCGCAAAATCCAACCATTCGCTCACAAATAGGCACAAGGTGAAACGGCTGTCGCCGTCCTTCGGCGGCGCGGCACGTTTCAGTCCGAGAAATATAGAGAAGGGATTGCGTTAGGACATCCTTTCCTATATTTCAAGGTGAAACGGCTGTCGCCGTCCTTTGGCGGCGCGGCGCGTTTCAGTCCGAGAAATATAGTGAACGGATCGCGTTACGATACCCGTTCCTATATTTTATAAAATAACAATTTGACATTTCTATAAAAATAGATATACTAAGCCTCATGGATACTTTGTCAATACTTAAAGCTGTGTCTAACGAGAAACGGTACCATATTTTAAAATGGCTGAAAACGCCTGAGGAGCATTTTGGGCCTCAATGCCATCTAACCGATGCGTGTCAGTTTGCTGGAGGCGTATGTGTCGGTTCTTTTGCAGAAAAAACAGGACTTGCGCAATCCGTTATATCCAGCTATTTAGTGAAAATGCATAAAGCAGGCTTACTGGAGTCGAAACGGATCGGGCAGCACACCTATTACAGGCGTAATGAAGCTAACATTCAGTTTTTCAAAGAAATGATTCAGGATGAGCTATAACCTTGCTTACTCCTGCTCATTTCATGCTTTTATATCTATTTTTATAGAATTATAGATTTTTCATTCAATTAGGAGGTATTTTATTCATGAGCTCAATTCAATCGTTGTTCAAGCCTTTCTCAGCAGGTCCACTTACACTGCCTAACCGTATTGTAATGGCACCAATGACCCGCGGTTTTTCTCCAAATGGCGTTCCGGGCGAAGATGTAGTTGCCTACTATAGACGCCGCGCCGAAAACGGCGTTGGCTTAATTGTGACAGAGGGTACGCTGATTAACCATCCGGCTGCCACTGATAATCCAAACATTCCTAACTTTCATGGAGAAGCTGCTTTAAATGGCTGGGCAAAAGTCGTTGAAGCCGTTCACCAAGCTGGCGGCAAAATCGTTCCGCAAATTTGGCATGTTGGCACAACGCGCAAGGTCGGCTCCCATCCGAACCCGGAAGCACTGCCGATTGGTCCTTCAGGTGTTACCGCCGAGGGCGAGGTTGTTAATGAGCCTTTGACTGAAGCCGAAATAAAAGGCCTTGTTGCAGCTTACGCGCAAGCAGCTGCTGATGCAAAACGGATTGGCTTTGACGGCATTGAGCTGCATGGCGCACATGGCTATTTGATCGACCAATTTTTCTGGGAGAAAACGAATAAACGGACGGATCGTTATGGTGGCGATATGCTGTCCAGAACACGTTTTGCGGTTGAGATCATTGAAGCTTGCCGCCAAGCTGTAGGGCCTGATTTCCCGATTATTATCCGTCTGTCACAGTGGAAATCGTCCGAGTATACAGCGAAGCTTGCGAGCACTCCTGAGGAATTGGGACAATTTCTTGCTCCGCTTGTTGAAGCTGGCGTAGATATTTTCCACTGCTCAACCCGCCGCTTCTGGGAGCCGGAATTTGCAGGCTCGGACCTAAACTTTGCAGGCTGGACGAAAAAGCTTACCGGCAAACCAACGATTACTGTTGGCTCCGTAGGTTTGGACGGCGACTTCATGAGCCTCTTCACCGAAGGCAAAGGCGCAGAAAACGCCAATGTGGATGATTTGGCCTCACGCCTGGATGCAGGCGAATTTGATCTCGTAGCTGTCGGCCGTGCCCTGCTCGTCGATCCTGCCTGGTCAGATAAAGTCCGCGACGGACGGCAAGATGAATTAATTCCGTTTACGCCGGCTGCTTTGCAGACGCTGCATTAAGAACCTATTGCTCATAACCTAATAAAATCCCCAGCTCCTCCTTTTTCACGGATTGGAGGAGCTGGGGATTTTAATGTTTCTACCTCCACAAAGATAGACTTGGCGGACTCAGGAGCCGCTATTCCAACGGAATCACGGGTTAAGGCGCAGGACGCGGACTCAGGAGCCGCTAATGTGCCACCAATAGCTGTTTTGACGGGATAATGAGGGTTATAACGGATTTCCTGTCCGCTCATAGCCTGGAATCGGCTCAACAGCCAGAATAGCGGAACCTCAGTCCTCCAAATAAGGAGTAGCAGGGCGACTTAGGCTTGCATACACACCCTAGCTATTTTATCTACTAATTCTGCCTCGCGAATAACGCTCTAGCCTCTTGATAGCTCTCCAATGTCCCGATATCAAAGCGCTGCCCTTCAAACTTGTAGGCATGAACCTCTTTATGCCGAATCAGCCAAGGCACAAAATTGCCCGGTGCATCAGCGTTGTTGCCCTCTACCAAATACTGCTTGATTAAAGGCAGTGTTGACTGCCCGTAAATATAAAACGGCGGACATGCCAAATTGGATTTGGGCTGTTCAGGCTTTTCCTCAAAAGCAATGACTGTTCCATTGCCATCGATTTGTATGACACCTGTGCGCCTCAGAAAATCGATGTCATCTATCTCATGCGCTGCAATCGTATCTGTACCTGCCATTTGATAGAAATGAACCATTTCCGTTAGTTCAAAGTCGAACAAATTGTCGCCGGCCATGACTAGAACATCATCGTCCAGCTTTTCCTGTTCCAGAACAAACTGCAAGTCGGCAATAGCCCCTAAGCGGTCCTCATTGCTTGTCGTCAGATCGTCGATGACTTTAATCGGCTTAGAATAGTCTGATTGGCTCGCCCAATTAACAAAATGCCCATAAAAACGATGGTTAGTCACAATAAAAATCTCGTCAATTAAGCTAACCCTTTCAATCTTCTCCATAATATGATCCATGATTGCTTTCCCTCCAACCTCCAGAAGAGGCTTTGGAAAGTCCTTGGTCAAAGGATAAAGGCGAGTTGCGTAACCCGCTGCTAAAATAATGGCCTTCATTCGTATTTCCCTCGCTTCTAACCCCAGTTATATAATTCGCGCGCCATCATCGGTTTTGCTGAAGCTAACCTGATACAAATCCTTATACGCTGGATGCTGCTTTGGATATTGTGCATCAATGGCGGCTTTGATCTGCTCCTTATAAGCGGGATCTACGAGCCCAATACAGCAGCCTCTATAGCCCGCTCCGCTGAATCTGGCTCCATATACGCCTTCTGTATGCTTGAGGATACGGAAAATGCTGATCAGCTCGGGACAGCCGCAATCATAATTATGAATGGAGCTTTCTCCCGATTCAAGCATCAGGCTGCCGAATTTTTGCAGGTCCCCCTGTTTCCACGCCTCGGCGCCTTGCCTCACACGTTCATTCTCGGTGAAAAAATGCTCTGCCCTCTTTTGAAATCTGCCTTGCAAGCCTGACTTATGCTCCCGGTAAACCTCATGCTCAATATCTCGGAGCTGGGTCCCTTTCAGGTTTTTCATCGGCAAGCCGGCCATCTCGTGCAGAAGCCATGCGGCCACTTTGCATTCATCTACACGGTTGTTATAGTCGGTCCCGATTAAGGCCTTGCTCACACCGGAATAAACAATAACAACTTCAAATTCCGGCATCGCTTGCGGCCTTTCGATTAACTCATAGCTTTTGGTTTTGGTATCCATCACGGTCAAATAGCCTTCACGGCTTAAAATATTGATCGACTGGTCCAGTATGCCATTGTTCAGCCCAATAAAATGATTCTCCACCCAGTGGCTGTAGTTAATGAGCTCAAGCGAAGGAATTTTGATCCCGTTCACGTCGCAAAGGGCCAGCAAATAGGCGGTAGTTACCGCTGCTGAAGAGCTCAAGCCGCCAATCGGATGCTTGCCTCTAACTAATGCGCAAATGCCGTACTTTAAAATATTTTGCTTTCTTAAAGCCAGGACGGCCCCCCTTAAATAATTGCCCCAAAATCCCGGCACCATCGCCGGAACCTGATCCAGATGAAAATATTCCTCGTCGGGGAAATCCAAGCTTTGCACTCTTATATATTCCTCTTCATTCTGAACATAAACCATATCCACCGAAATATCCAGCGTCATCCCGGCTACCAGCCCGGCTTGATGATCGACATGAGCCCCGAAGGGACAAAAGCGAAGCGGCGATTTAATCGTTTTTACCTGATTTTTAAGATGAGGATATTTGAGCTTTAACCGTTGTTCCAAATGGTCCATTTCCTACACTCCCTCTTTTTGTGAAGGCAACGTATATCGTAAATATAGGCAATCAGCCCTTCTTCAACCGTTTTAGCAGCAGCGCTCTTTTCTCTGGCGAAATATTGTCCAAAGCAGAGGCGCGCTCCTTCCCGGCACCTTGCTCGGGCGCCGCCTCCGCAGCCGTCTCCCGAAACATCGCTTCGAACGCTTCCCCAACAGCAGCTATAGGAATTTTCGTCAAATACTTTTCCTTATACGCTTTCAAATGGGGCTGGCTAACTCTCTGCTCGACCGTCCGCAGCCCTCTTGTCGACTTCATATGGGCAATGGTTACATCCGCCGTCAATTCAGTACCGGTGTAGGATACCAAATCTTCCTTGATTGCATAGACCTGATAGCCGCCCTTATTGATCAAGCGCGACAATGCTGGGCTTTCCTTATGGTTTTCCGTCCCGTAATACATTTCCTCCCGCCATTCTCGTATGAACGCAGGAGCCTTGGCGATGGAATTGATCACAAAGAAGGAGGCGATATATTCACAAAAGGCTTCCTGCTCTTCGCGGCGGCAGGCGACGAAATCAACGTCTTCCGGTATTAAGTAGGTGAAATCGGCAAGGAACAGGCAATCAGAATCGATCATGACGGTTGGCAGCGAATCCTTTTCAATGACCTGCAGCAGAAAAGCGGTTTTGGAGTATACATTTTTGCGCCAGTCCTCATCGTGAAGCAGCACATGCTTCGTGTTCAGCTCGGTTGATACAATTTCCATCTGCGGAAAAACAGACAAATATTTTTTATCGTCCTCGGATAGTCCCGTATCGTAAACGTACAGCTTATGAATCCGGCTTAAATCGACATTGTCATAAAAGGAATTAACAAACAGCTTTCCAAAGTCAAAATAATCACTGTTCAATACGGTCATTACATTAAATATCATAGCTCTTCCCCCTGCTAAAAACTTTCTTACTCGCCAGCTGTTTATTTATCCGCTCCAGTTCCCGATCTTCCTCCTGCTGTATGCGATCCTTATCCCTTATAAACAGCGGCCCCGGAATGGCATCGGGTAAAATATCGTCCATATACCGGAGCGGATTATACCTTAGTCCGAGGAAGCTCCATGCCGCCATAAACAAGCCGATTAAAATAAACAGCAGGCCGATTCCCCGTGTCGGTCCCGTGCCTACGAGCCAGCCCAGGCTTTTCACAAGCTCCGGATGATCGACAAACAGCGGCTTGAAAATGTTGTCCGACAGCAGGCCGCCAATATAGTAGCCCAGCGGAATGGTAGGCAAAGCGAATAGCTGATTGATCGAAAAAACCCTCGCCAGCAGCTCGGCCCGCACCTTGGATTGGATCAGCGTCTGCCAGTGGGCATTTGTCATCGACAGCGAAACACCGTAAGCGAATACGCCTGCCATAACCAGCCCAACGATCGGCGTTAGCCCCATCACGATATAGGAAAGGCCGATTAGCAAGCTAAAACCAATCATGCCCTCCGCCCTTCTGCGGGTACCGCCCCATAAACCCATTGCGATTCCGCCTGCCAGTCCCCCTATGCCGATGGCCGAGGTCACCATTCCGAGTACAACAGTTGATCCAAAGGTTAAAACGAGCGGAGTTATGAGGACGTTGGCCATGCCCAGCATCAAATTGGAAACCATAAAAAACAAAATCAACGCCACGAAGCTTTTGCGCTTCCTTATAAAATTCCAGCCTCCGGCCATTTGGGCCCAAAAGGGCTCTTCAATTTTGCGGAATAAGGAATTCGGAAATCGAATAAAGAGCAATGTCGATATAGCAAACAGAAAGGATAGGAAGTCGATGAAAAGAATGCCCGGCAGCTCAAACGTCAATACGAGAACGCCCCCGAGCAGCGGCGCCAGCACTTCACTTGAAGAGGTAGCCAGCTGCACAATTCCATTGGCTTGGCCGAGATAGCGCTTTGGCGCAATTTGGGCAACTGCCGCCAAGTAGGCCGGACGCTGAAAGGCATTGGCGATCGATATAGCCGCCACCGCGACATAAATATGCCAGGTCTGCAGCGAGTTGCTGTAAAAGAACAAGGCAATCATAATCGTGACCAGCGCGGAGCAAACATTGCTCCAAATGAGAATCAGCCTGCGATCCTGCTTGTCCGCTAAAGTGCCGGCGAAAGGAAGCATTAATATACCCGGCAGGCGATGGAACACCAGCGTTGCGGCAAAATCCATAATCGCGCCTGAATGGCTGTAAACCCATAAGCCCATTGCAAATCCCGTCAAGCTGGAGCCCATCATCGAAATAAACTGACCAAATACAAAAATGAAAAGCGTTCGCAAATTCGGCAGCACTTCCGGCGATGATGCCGTTTCCCGGGTATTTGGGTTCTGGTTGTCCTCGTACCCCTCGTTCTCCTGTTTCTCCTTCTGCTGCTGCCACGCTTTCAGGCCGGCTCCAATGCTATCCGCTACGGCATGGGACTGGTGCTTAAAGAAATAATGTCCCGCATTCGGAATCAGGTCGATATCCACATGGCTGCTGAAAAACTCCCAGTCCTTATACTGCTCCTCGTAAAACTCGGTCGTCCTGTCCCGCTCGCCGACAATGCAAAGCAGTGGCGCCTTTAATTTCGCAGGCTCAGCAGCGGCGTACCGATCCGAGTAATACCGCTCGCTTTCACGACGGTCATGCCTGAGGCTGCGGATAATAAAATCCCGCTCTTCCCCTGAGAGCGTCTCGCTGAAGCCGCCCAAAGAACGGAGCATATCCATATAGGCACGGTTTGAAATACGGCGGTCCCGTGGCAATAGCTTGTTCCACAGCTTGAACAGCTTGCCCGGCAGCTGCGATACAGGAAAATTCCCTCCCATCACGACACCAGCAAGGCTCATATTCTCTTGCTCCAGCAGTCTAGCTATTTCAATTGCTAGAGCGCCTCCAAGACAATGCCCGTAGACGACGATGGATGGGGCGGATACTTTGTCCTTTATTTCCTGCACACAGCGCCTTGCAACTTCTTCCAAGGGCTCAAGAGCTTCATCTTTTTTGCTGAAGTCATGCCCAGGAACTTGAACCGCATACAGGGCGTAATGATCCGCCAGCGCATCCGCTAGCGGCTGATAGGAAATCGCGCTCCCCCCGGCAAAAGGAACACATACGATGGCCACCTCCTCGGAGGCGTCCTTTTCTCTCGAAAGACGGTGGAGAACATCCCCGCTGTCCGTACTGCCTTGAGAAACGATAGCAGACAGTTCCCCAATCGTCGGATATTTGAACAGGTCGATAATGCTCAGCGCATGATCGATTCCCCGAACGACCTGGACCGCCTTGAAGGAATCCCCTCCCAAACTAAAGAAATCATCGTTAATTCCTATTTTCTCGATGTTCAAAACCTCGGACCATACAGCAGCCATCCTCACTTCCAATTCGTCCCGCGGCGCTTCATAGTCGCTTTCCGAAGCTGCTTCTACGGCATTCGGAGCAGGCAGAGCGCTGCGTTCCACCTTGCCATTAGCGTTCAAGGGCATTTTATCCAGTTCCATAAATACGGCAGGAATCATGTAGCCTGGAAGCTTTTCCTTCAGAGCGTTCCGCAGTGCGGATAGGTTAACCGGCTGTGAGCCGTCCTGCACATAATAGGCAACGATCTTTTTTTCGCCGCTGGCCTCTTCACGGACGTTCACAAAAGCATCCTTGATGCCGGGGTATTCGAGCAGCGAGGATTGAATTTCTCCCAGCTCAATTCGGAATCCCCTGATTTTCACCTGCTCGTCAGCCCTGCTCAAAAACTCAATATGGCCGTTTTCCAAATAACGGACAATATCTCCGGTCCGGTAAAGGCGTCCGCCCTTCTGCGCGTCAAATCGATTCGGAATAAACTTTTCTGCGGTTAACTCTGGCCTGCCTAAATATGCTCTGGCAACACCAGGTCCGCCAATGAATAACTCCCCGGGAACTCCTATAGGCGCGAGCTGCAAATGTTCATCCAGCACATAGATGGATACATTCGGCAGCGGACGGCCCAGCGGCAATACCGATGTATGCTGCACAGGCCTTTTGTCGGTTACGGTATAGGTCAGCATAGACACCGTCGTTTCAGTCGGCCCGTAATGGATCTGGATCTGCGTCTCAGGCTTCGCTGCCTTGATGTCATCAATCATGTCCCAATAGGAGGGCTCGCCAGCAAGGATAAGCCGTTTATTAGGAATGATATCGTGGAGGTTCGCCCGTTCCCGCAGCGCCTTGAAATGGCTTGGCACCATTTTGATGACATCGATTCCGTGTTCCCTGAAATATTTGGCATATTGCTGCGAGTCGACGGACTGGTCATAGGTCAAAATATGAAGCTGCCCGCCCGTATTTAAAGCAGCCCAAACGTTAATGGTGGCGAGGTCAGCCGCAAAGGTGGAAGCAATCGCGTATTTAAGCCCCGGCTCGACATCCAGCCGCTGCATCACGCCAAAATAGTAATTCAGAAAATTTCCATGCTCGACCGCAACCCCTTTTGGCTTGCCTGTAGAGCCCGATGTATAGATGATGTAAATAAGATTGGCAGGCTGCAGCGGCACTGCCATATTGTCACCGCTTTGCTCTGCGATTGCAGGCCAATCGGCATCCAGATAAACCCATTCGGCAGTTGCTGCATCGCCTAAAGAAACTGTTAAATGCTTCTCTGCAACGACAATATCAATTGAGGCATCGTCCAGTATGTACTTGATGCGGTCAACGGGAAACAGCGGGTCGAGTGGAACGTAAGCTCCGCCTGCTTTCAAAATGCCCAGAATGCCTACTACGGTTTCCAGTGAACGCTCCGCAAACAAGGCTACACGTTTTTCAGGGCCAACTCCTTTCGCGGATAAATAGCGGGCAAGCTTGTTGGCTCTTTGATTGAGCTCCTCGTAGGTGTAGGATCTGCCCTGGCAAGCAACCGCTATCGCATCTGGGCTTATCAGCACCTGCTCCTCAAAGAGCTTGTGAACATACGGAACATCAGGATGATTTTTGTATTCGGAAAAGCTCCATTCTGAGAGCAGCGTTTGTTTTTCTAGTGGGGTAAGCGTCTCAAGTTCATGAGCCTTCAAGCTTAAGCTGTCAGCCATGGAGGAAACGATCTCCATGTAATGGCCGGCCATGCGCTGTATCGTTTCAGGAAGGAATAGATCGGTGTTGTAGGTCAAGAAGCAGGTCATTTCGCCTTCAATGTATTTGACGGCAAGATTCAAATCAAACTTGGTCGTATTGTTGCTGCGCAAAAAAGGACGGACTTCCAGCTCACTCAGCTGAAGAACGGTTTTCTCCATGCTTTGATAATTAAACATCGCCTGAAAAACCGGGGAATAGCTTAAATCACGCTCAATCTGCAATTCCTCCACCAGCTTTTCAAACGGAAGCTCCTGGTTTGCGACTGCGCCCATAACCGTTTTTTTGACGGTCTGCAGCAGCTCCCTCATTCGGGGATTGCCAGACAATTGAATTCTAATCGCAAGGGTATTGATGAACAAGCCCATTAGGTCTTCCACTTCTTTATGGGTACGCCCCGCAATCGGCGAGCCGATAACGATATCATCAGCCTGCGTATAGCGATTAAGCAGGATAGCAAAAGCCGTTAATGAAAAAACAAAGGGGGTTATCGCTTCCGCACTTGCAAGCGTATGGATTTTGTCCGCTATTCCCTCTGGAATAATAAATTTATGAACTTTCCCATTATAGGTTTGAACATCTGGACGGGGAAAATCCGTCGTCAATTGCAGACACGGAGGCGCTCCTGCGAGTGTCTCCTTCCAGTATTGGACCTGTCTTTCTGTTACTTTTCCCTCTAATAGATTCCTTTGCCATACGGCATAATCCATATACTGTACGGGAAGCTCTGGAAGCTCCGGCTGCTGCCCAGCAGCATAGGCATTGTACAGCACTTCAATTTCCTTGTTCATGACACGGAGGGACCACATATCCGACACGATGTGGTGAACGACGATAATCAGGTAATGCTCCTTTTTTGAGACAGACAGCAAAGTCACCCGTATAGGCAAATCGTTGGCCAAGTCAAAAGGGTTATGGACCTCATCGTGGACAAAGTCCTCGATTTCCCCCTCCAGCTTCGTTCTGGTGAAGGCCTTCACGGATTTCTCAGCAATCGTCATAACCGGCTTCGGGTGACGGCAGCAATAAACCTCATCCTCATGATTTTGGTAAACCATTTGCAAAATCTCATGCCTGTTCATAATCGCATCGAAGGTTTGCTGGAGCGCATTCACGTCCACCCTGCCCATCAGCTTGGAAACGAGATGGGTATTATAGGCGGCCTTGTTCGTATGCCACTGGTCAAGAAACCAGAAGCGCTTTTGCGCATAGGAGGCGATAAAACGGTCTTCGCCGTTCCTCTCCAGCCGGGTTATCTTCAAGCTTGGCGCCGGCTGCTCTATACTTTGTTTTTTCATCCTCAGAGCCAGCAATGCCTTCTGTTTGTCCGAAAGGCCGCTCCATTTATCGGCAAGCGCTTCGTTCTCCAATCCTTTACTCATGGTCATTACCCCGGCTTTGATTTTTTTTATTTAACCTTAAGGCGAGCAGCGCCTTCTGCGCAGGAGTAAGCTTGTCGGTCATTTTGGCAACGGCATTCTCTTCAAAGGCAGGGACAAGCTCTGGCTGCTGCGTATTTTCCGCTCCGACTTGCAAATTCAGCAAATACGCTTCAACCTGCCTGCTGCCTCCCCTATTTTCGATGTAATCCAGCGCAGCCTCTCTGGAGCGTCGTGATATATCCTCATAGTGCTCCCTCTCACGCAATAAACGCTCCAATGCCTCTTGCCAAGGCTTTATATGCTGCTTCGGAATGTCCGATACGGGCAGGCTGCGCTCATCAACGGCTTGCTTGTAGCCCTTAATCGGATTTACCGGAAGCACATACTCCACTCCCAGCTTGGCTTCTGGATTTCCTCCGACGTCACTTGCCAACACCGGGATGCCTCGCAGCATAGCTTCTACGATCGTTCTTGATTTGGCCTCAGCCCACAACGACGGTACGAGCATAACGCGAGTTTGGCAGAAAAGCTTATTCATATCGTCTACTGGATCAAAAATCCGAACATTTTTGAGCTCCATTAGCGCTTTCATATCATCGGAGGTTGTACCCCATGTCGGTATGGCTGCAAATGCGTGGTTAGGAAACGCGCGCGCCAGCTCTAGAAAAATGGAAATCCCCTTGTAGGCACATGGATTAACCATGGCAATATAGCCTTTATCGAAATTTCCAAAGTCGGGAAAAGGACCATCGCCAAACAAAGAAATGGGCAGCACCTCTGCTTTGAGCTTTGCCCACTGCCACATATAGTCCTTCAAATAATCGCCAACGACAACAATGGCAGCCGCTTTCCGCAGCAGCTCTGTTTTATCAGGCGCCTCCAAAAAACAATCCGGCCCAAAGGGCAAATAGAGGGTTGTCCTGGCAAGGTACACGACTCTGGAAGCCGCATGGTTCACGGCAGCCTCCAGCAGTAAATGCCCGACGTCCTCCGTCGAAATTAAAATTCTGTCGGGCGCAAATTCATTCATTTGCCTGATCAAATAATTCTTCAACCTTGCGCTGTCCATCGCTGCTCGTACTTTCACAGCATGAATAGCCACACCTTTAAGGTTGAAAACGGAAACTTCGGGGCTTGAGGATATAACCTCAAGCTCACCAACACCCCGCTGGTCTTGTTCTGAGGCGCTATTGACCAATGCTGTAGAAACGACGCGGCAATCGTGCCCTAAGCGGCTTAACGCTTCCATAAGCGTTCGGTTGGACTTATTGGCTCCACCCAGTGCAGGATAATAGGATGCATTTTGAGCTAGTAAAAGCTTCATATTTGCCTCACTCGCTCTCTTCCCGAAGCAGCAGCTCGATTTCTTCTTCCGTCAGGTTTTCCAAGGCCGCTAATTGTTCAGCAATTGCGTCCTCATCAAAGCTGCTGAGCAAGCTCGTTTCCACCGCCTCGGCAAGTCCGGCAATCGTAAGCGAACCTTCGAACAGCACCGTCATCGGCAAATCCACTTCAAATTCCTCCCGAATTCGGGACAAAATCTGAATCGCTTTGATCGATTCGCCGCCAACCTCAAACAAATTATCCATTACTCCGATTTGCTCAATGACTAAAACATCTTCCCAAATGGTTAATATTCTTTGCTCAAATTCATTTCTTGGAGCTACGTATTCTGCCCGTTCGCCAGTCTTGCCCTGCGAGGCCGCCTCTACTTTGGCGTGGATGCTTCTAGAAGTATTCAAGTGCCGCCCAATATCATCCAGCACATCTAAAATAGCCGTATCCGCCCCGCTCGCCGTTTGTTCCGCAGCTGCATGTACCTCCTCGCGGTAGTGGTCGGCTTTTTCCAGGTAGGAGGCAAAGTTTATGGTTCTGGCAAAGGCCGCCGTGAACGCATATACTTTGTGATCAGTCGAAGCCGTGACGTCCTGTTCTCCGATTAAGCTTAAAAACTGACCAGCTGGCTGGTTTTTGGAGGTTGGAACAAAAACGACCTCTACTTCACCCAGACCATTGTCCGCCGCCCATTCGCCAAGTCTAGCAAGCATCGTATATTCTATACCTTTGCCTAGAGCTCTGCAGCTAAGAAGGAAGCTGTCCACCCTAAGCTTTGAACCCTGCTCGCGGCAAACGGCCAAGCCGACCATTCCATAGTCTCCAAATCTATCACTTGCCGTTACCGTGAAGCAGCTTACATTGTCTTCGCTGCATCGTTTTCTGAGCTCGGCTTCCGAATGCCTGACCGTAGTAAAATTAAATTGATTCACCCTTTGAGTCAATTGAGCGGCTCTTGCCAGCTCCTCATCAACCAAAGGAGCAATACTTACGTTCAGCTCCAACCCGCTTATAAAAGCTTCGTAGGACAGCATTTCCTGCTGGAACTTATTCCGCTCCGTATTTTGTTTAACCTGTTCCGTACGGCTTTGGTCTGCCGCAGTCGTGTTTATACGGTCAAATGCCCAAATGTTGCTTAAGTAAAGCGGAATGTCCTCGTCCTTTTCAGGCAAGCATAATGTCAGAACTTGGGGACAACGTGCTTTAACCTCCATACATTCGACAGGGTTATCGTCGATAAAGATGAAGCTGTCGAGACCCAAATTCAGCTCTTTAGCCAATGCTTCCAAATTATCCGATTTGCGCTCCCAGTTGATTCTCGAAGCCGCGATGTGTTCGGGCTTGATCAGCATATCAGGCCGGTTCAACGCCTCTATGACATCGCTTTCATTATTTTTGCTGCAAAGACATAGAAGCATCCCTAAGCGCTGCTGCTCCAGCATAAATGCCTGCAGCTGCTTCCGATACGGGTCCACCGCTATTCCTTCAACGCCGTCTTCACCGCAAATGCCCTTCCACAGCGTCTGGTCGCAATCCAGCACGATCACTTTATATGGCAGGCTCACAGCCGAATAGATTTTTCTGGCAATGACCGTACCTAACGCATCAAAGAAAATTTGTTTGTATGGAATATGTCCCATTTTATCCGAATGAAAATCATAATAATCCGCTACGGGATAGAGATCCAAAATGTCAGAAGAAGCCACTGGTAAAATGCCGTTCAGTCCTTGAAGCCCTTGATATAGTCGGTCCTCTATTTCCTTATAATCGCAAGCCGTCTCGGAGCTCCATTCCATCAATGGCGAAGGAGGGCAAATACACACAATATGAATGGCTGATGTGCTCTCTACTGATGTTTTCAATGCATTCAACAGATCAACGATGTTACGGTCAAGCTTGGATTGTATTAAAGCATCCTTCCTGATCTCCGTTTCCAAGCCGTCCTCCACCCTGAACCAATCATCAAAACGAATGAGAATGACGTTGATCCCGTTGTTTTGGCGCATAGCGCTATAAGGATCGAGCAGTTGCTTGAAAACCTGATTCTCATATTGAATTGCAGCGTTTATTCCGAGCTTGTCCAACCAAAAAACGAGTGACCTTCTGACTGGTTCTGCGGTAAACGTTGCCGAAAATACGAGATTTAAATCACGACTGATCATATTCACGAAACTTCTCCCCTTGCTTAGATTTAGGATAGCATTTTTACAGCCTTCTCTAGCTTTAAGCCGCTACATCTGGGAGTTTATAAATTTTTACAACAAAGTCAATTTTATCGTAGTCTATCGTCGAATCATTGTCAACGAATTCCCTTTTTTTGTCGAGGATGTCAATTATCTTGTTTATTTGACAGCAGAGGATTATATTATATTTGTGAAGTGGGCGATGACCTTAAAGCCGTTGTATGTGATTAAATGTGTGGAATAGAGCAGCTAAACTTTAATAGGAGTTGAGTTATATGAAAGTACATCATATAGGGTATGTCGTAGAGGATTTAGATAAAGCTTTACAGGAGTTTATCGCGCTAGGGTACGAGGTGGACGGCGAAAAATGCCATGACGATCAACGGAATATTTTAATTCAATTTATTAAAAATGGCAGCTATTTGGTAGAGCTGGTCTGTCCGCTGAATGACAATTCTCCGGTTAAAAATATTTTGAAAAAGGTTGGCAGCACACCCTACCATTTCTGTTATGAAACGGCGAACCTCTTGGAGAAGACCGAGCAACTGAAGAAGCTGGGCTATCTCGTCATAGCCGAGGCTTTGGCAGCTCCGGCTATCGGCAATAAGAGAGTCGTATTCCTGTTCAAAAATAATATAGGCATTATAGAATTGGTCGAGGAATAGGCTCAGATCGTTTCCTTGTACAGCTGAGGGGACTTCCACGTTTTTACGGAGCCATCGTCAGCTTCCATATTGGCATGAAAAAATCCTTTACCGTCTATGAATGCTGGGACACCGTGCTGCTTTCCCTCAATTGCAGCCTGCAGCGCTAGAAGGGCGAGCGGTTCGGCTGTATCAAAATTCGCATACTTGCTGTGTCTGGCAGGGACAAAATAGCCGAAATGAAATTGTTTCTCTATGATATTGTCTCCTATTTTTCTAGCCATCTCCAAGTATTGCGAATGTCCGAATGTTGAATAAACATCAAGCATCGCATAAAGAGCTCTTGGATCGTCGCACTCTGTCGAAAAATCCAGAGCGGCATCCACTTCAGGTTCACTGCCCATATCTCCAAGTCCATTCCCTTTGGCGATGCTTCTTGCCGCTTCCCATAGGCTTTCGTCGCCCGTTTGGATAAATGTCCTCACGCAGGAAAGCAAAAATTTGCTAGTAGCGGGAAACTGGCCGATGATGGCGCCTTTATCTCCATAATAGCCGTCCCGTTTAAGGGCATATCCCGATAAATCCGTACCGTCGGTGAGCATCGGCTTAAACGCATTCTTTTCAGGAACGTAGCCGTATTTCAAAAAAGCGCCGAGCCCTTGCCTTGACCATTGTGCCAGCTCCTTCACTACTTCCCCCAGCCCACTTGCAAGCTGAAGCTGCATCATTGTATTTTCATAATAGACGGTAGAGGCTTGCGCTTCCAAAAGCATTTTGCCTTCCAGCGCTGCGTCTCCAAACTCGGGACCGAATTGCCGCCCAGCCCTGTCCCCGAAACGGGAATGTGTATTGCTGTCGTCATTCGTATGATACACTTTTCTCGCTTGGTTGAACTGATACGCACCTAAGCCTGTATCCGCATTTCTAGCCTTGTTATACTGGCGGGCAAGCCTTTTCAGCCATAACAGAGCGCCTTTCTCGCCCGCCAGCTTGTACAGCATTCCTGCCGCATATATCAGATCATTTCCCGCGTTCAGAAAGGACAGCCCGCTAACCTCTGAGAACGGCTCCGCATCCCGGAATTCGTGTGCCCACAGCCTGCTGCTTTTCAAGCCGAAGCTGCCGTGTCTGCTAATCTCAAGGGTGCTCCAGTTGAAAACATGTGCATTCCATAACGCTCTAATGTATTTGACGGTAGCTGCAGGGTCAACCTCGTACATAAGTTCATAATACGGAAAATGGTTTTTCAGCTCATGCACCATGCCGTTTTTTTCCTCTGCCCCGGCAACCTGCAGCGTTTTCAGATCAATCAGCCGATGCCCGCCCCATTGCAGCAGGCCGCACTGGCTTTGAAGATGGTCAAAGTGAAATTTGATCGCAGCTTTCGCGGCATTTTCATACTGCTCATCGCCTGTAAGCCTCGAAAGCCCCACAAAGGTACGAAACAGGTTTTGCTGGCTCGCCAAATTGGACATGACCACCTCGCGCCCTCCGGGAAATCGCCATGTGACGGGCTCCTTTGTCCTAACATCGATTCCGTCAGCGAACAACGGGCTAGCCTCCCATCCGCTGCGGCCCCTTCCCTCCTTAAGCACATTGTCTGCAAATGTTATGACCGTGTTCAATCGCTGCTGATCCCTCGTACTCTTTTCCACCAATACACACCATCCTCTTGGATTTCCGGTATAAAAGCTTCGATCTCCACTATGATTCTCTCTATGGTCAAAAACAGCTTTTTTGCAGGTTCATAGCTAATATACCATAAATTTACCAGATTCTGTGATAGATTAAAACGCGGAAAAGCCGCTTCCCTCGCAGCTTCATGACAAAGAACCCCCGCGCAGCGATCCAATCGGTGCGCGGGGGCTCAAAAACAAACAAGCTACGGACCCTTAATCTAGCTTCTAGCTGCCATACGTCAATGCGAGCTTAGCGAACATATCTTCCAGAGTAAAGCGGACATCCACAAAATGATAGACACGGATCATTCTTTCCTTCTGATCATGCACATAGTACATATCCTCGGTTATTCTCGGAGCAGGCTTCATTTCATACCCGTATTCGTGCTCATCCAGAAGCAGGCTTATGGCAGGTGAGTCGCCGAGCGACCACATTTCACCTTTGGGCCACGGGGAGTCCTTGAACGCTTCTGCTGCCCAATTGTTGAAGTCGATCAGCTGCTGGAACAAATATTGCCCGATTTCACCGTACGGCTTAACCTTGTACATCAGCTCCGCAATACTTACCCTCATCGTCGTATAAACGGTGTGCGGCACCTGCCACAGCTCCACTGATGATTGGAACACCACATTAGCGGCAGCAATATCGTTAAACAAGTTATACTCCCAGCCACCGAGCGGCCAGTGCCCGCCGCCAATCCAGACAACTGTCAGCCTATCCGAGATCCGCGGTTCCATAAGCAATGCTGACGCCATATCTGTAAGCGGTCCAAGGAATACGACATACAGCGGAGAGGAATCCTCCTTCATGGCTTCATGCACAATCGCAGCAGCCCCCTCGGAAGGGACGGGCGTTTCTTCGTTCTCCAATGCGCTGACCGCCCCCTTATAGTAAGGGACCTCCTCTTGCAATCCCATAATCGAGAGCACCTTCTCGATCTCGTCATAGCTTTGCTGCATCGTGTCCTTCCGGTTCATCATCGAAGCCGTTTTTTCAAATTGGGCAGCTATAATACCTTTTATCCTGAAACGAGGAGTCAGCAAGGCATGGACAATGGCAAATTGATCATCAGCTTCATTTTTCGCGTCGGTATTAATGATTAGCCTGATTTTCTTGGACTCCGGTACATCAAACGGCAATTTCATACTCCGCCACCTCCGTTTTTCAACTTTTTATTTGCCGTTAGCAGCCGCCCATTCATCAAGCTGCTTTTGTTTCTCAGCAATAATCTTATCCAGCCCAGCCGCCTTCAGCTTCTCGTTATACTCCTCAATGAGTGCAGGATCCAGCGAGCCGGATTCCAGCCCGACCTTGTATTGATTGACCACGTTAGTCGCCGCGGCCACCTCCGTTTTTACCGGCGTCGCATCGAAGGAGAAACCGAGTGCCGGAGATACCTTCGCGGATTCGTTGAATTTTTTCGTCTGCTCCCAAATATCCTTATCCGTACCTTCCCACACATATGTTAAAAAATTGTTGCCCACTTCCCATTGGTTGAACTGATATGTCGTTTCCTTCACGCCTTCTGGAAGCTTGATCGTTCCGTCCTCATTCTTCACATAGTGCTTGCCTTCAATGCCGTTCGCCAGCAAGTTCATCACTTCGGCATCCGAATAAAGCAGGTTAAGAAGCTGCATAGCGCGTTCCGGGTTTTCGCTGTTGCGGGGAACCGACATCATAAAGCCGCTTGCTCCATTCGATTGGATCACAGGCTCAGACAGATGGACACTGGTCATTTCATAACCGGTAGTCTTGGATTCCTGTGCCTCAAAGCCTGGCTTCATATTATTAAAATAACCAAGCGCTTTGCCTGCTTTTACGAGACTTGAGCCCTGCTCCTGCGTCGTTGCTACGTCCTGCATAATATAGCCGGCTTCATACCACTTGCGTGCAAGAGTGACCTTATTTTTGAAAATGTCTGTTTCCAGCAGATTTACGACTTTCAGATCATTACTGTCCAGCAAAATCACGCCAAGGCTGTCTCCAAGCGGATCGATCTGCGGTGTATACATTTGATAAGCAACCGTGCCTGTTTGCGTGCTTTGAACGAGAGGCACAATGCCCGGTTCCTTATCCTTAATCGTCTGGAATACTGTACCAAGATCCTCAAAAGTCTTGACTCCCGAAAGATCAATGCCGTGCTTGTCAATCAAATCCTTACGCATTACCATGCCATAATCTGCGCCCACGTCGCGTATGCTCGACACGCCATAAATACTTCCGCCGATTTTCGTACCATTGTAAATTTCCGAAGGCATCGTATTTTTAATTTCCGGCGCATACTTCTCAAGAAGCTCTTCAAGCGGCAGCAGCTGTCCTTTGGCAACCTGAGAGCTGTAATTAAAAAAAGAGGAAGTAACAAGCAGGTCCAGAGGCTCGTTGCCTGCCAGAAGAAGATTGACCTGCTGGTTCCATGCTGCAATATCAATAGGCATCAGCTTCACAGTCGCATTAATTTTGGACTTGGTAATTTTGTTTATCTCCTCCTGCACCGCCGCAACATCCGACATCGTGCCGAGATTAATAAAGGCCATCGTCAGTTCCACGGCTTCGCTATCGCCGGCTCCAGCTTCACTTCCAGATCCGCCAGGCGAAGCGTTGCCTCCATTTTCCGAACTGCCGCAGGCTGCAAGAAGCAGGCTTAGTACAAGCATAATCGATAAAAGCAGTGTCGTTGTTTTCTTCTTCATCTTCGATTTCCCCCTGTGTGCTGATGATCATAAATCTATACCAATCGGACCTGCGAGATCCGAGCTTGGCTGCCTCTAACTAACCTTTAACAGCTCCAATGGTAAGGCCTTTAACGAAATACTTTTGGAAAAAAGGATACACACACAAAATGGGCAATATTCCTGCAACTGCCATCGCCATCCGCACGGAATTCATAGGAAGTCCCGCCGCAGCCGTGCTGTTGTTGCCCCCAATGTTGGTTTGCTGTAGAAATTGGATATTACTCAGCATCCGGTTCAATAAATTTTGGATACTGTATAATTCAGGCTCCGTCACATAGATCAAGCCGTTGAACCAGTCGTTCCAATAGCCAATCGTCAGCATGAGACCGATAGTGGCCAAAATCGGTAAAGAAAGCGGTATCACGATCTGGTAAAAAATTTTAAACTCCGTTGCCCCGTCAATATAGGCCGATTCGATAATGGGAACCGGGATTGAGGTGCTGAAAAACGAGCGGATCAGCAGAATGAAGAAGCCGTTTGTAAGCAGGCCAGGTATGATCAGCGCAAGCAGTGTATTTTTCATGTCGAATACCTCGGTAAACACGAGATATGTCGGCACCAGCCCCCCGTTGAACAGCAGCGTGAAAAATACGATAAAGGACAGCGTCCCCCTCAGCGGCATATCTCCCCGCGACAGCGGATACGCCAGCAGCGCTGAAATGAGCAGCCCCACGGTTGTCCCGATAATTGTAATCGTTACCGTTATGCCGTAAGCCTTAACCAGCGACGTGGATTTATTCCACAAATACTCGTAAGCCTCGATGCTCCATGCCTTAGGCAGCAGGCTGTATCCATCCCTCACAATCGCCTGCTCCTGTGTCAGTGATGATGTGATTAACAGCAGAAACGGAAATACGCAAGCAGCTGTCAGCAAAATAAGGATGGCATGTACAGCATATTGATTCATATGGTTCGTCTTCATGAAGTTACCTCTCCTAACAAGAACCTTTTTCTTATTCTAAAACAGCGCCTGATCTCTGTTCTTGCGGCTCACAGCGTAATTAGCGGCCAATACGAGCACAAAACCGACAAGCGATTGGTACAAGCCCGCAGCCGACGACATTCCGATATCTCCCAAAGTCATGAGTCCTCGGTATACGTATGTGTCTATAACATCTGTCGTTGGCTGAAGAGGACCTGAATTAAGCGGAACCTGATAGAACAGCCCGAAGTCAGAGTAAAAAATACGTCCGATCGCAAGCAGTGTCATAATGGTAATGGTAGGCATGATGAGCGGAACGGTAATGCTGCGGATTTGATGCCATTTGTTTGCGCCGTCAATCGTCGCTGCTTCATAATATTCGTGATCAATGCCAATAATAGAAGCTAAATAAATGATGCATAAATACCCTACATTTTTCCAAATATTAACAATTGCGAGAATATACGGCCAATATTTAGCCTCTGTATACCAAGCTATCGGATCCATACCGAGCAGCGGCAGCAGTTGTTTATTGATGAAACCGCTCTCTACATTGAGCAGCGACAATCCGAGATAGCCGACAACGACCATTGAGATTAAATACGGCAGCAAAATGGCACTTTGATAGAAGCGCGACGCAAGCTTCTTCTTTACTTCATTTAATAAAATCGCTACCGCGATAGCCAACACCGTATTAATGACGATAAATGCGCCATTGTACAAAATCGTGTTGCGCGTAATAATCCAGGCGTCCTTCGTTTCAAACAAATATTCAAAGTTCTTAAACCCGATCCAATCGCTCCCAAGAATTCCTTTGGCATAATTAATGTCCTTAAACGCTATGACAACTCCAAACATGGGCAGATAGTTATTGATAATCAAATAAATCATGCCCGGAATGATCATCAGGAACAGTGCGCGGTAACGCTTTAATTTTCTCAAAATAAAATTCAGCCGCCCGCTTTCTTTCCGCTCTCCTGCACGAACAGCCTGTGCGATTTGCGGTGTTTCCATCGCCTTCCCTCATTTCGTTGTTGTATTCTATCTTGTAGCTCTATTGTAGGGTGTACGGAACATAGGCAATAACCACTATCCGGACTTTACAGTTTCGAAATCTCGACCTCTTTCGACTGGGCTTGCTTGCGGTAATCGCCTGGATTCATACCTGTCATTTTTTTAAACAGAGTGGAAAAATAAGATAGATTGGAATAGCCTGACTGCAGGGCAATATCACTAACGGTGTAATCTGGCAATGCTAACAGTACTTTTGCATATGCAATGCGTTGTAATTGTACATAATCCGAAATGGACATGCCCGTTTCCTTCTTGAATACCCGATTCAAATAATCAGGGTTCAAATATACGCAGCCCGCTACCTCTTCCCGGGTCAGATTTTGCTCGCCTATATGCTCTTGAATATAGGCCTTCACGCGGTCGACCACTGAAAGGCTTTTTTGAGTGGCGTGAATTTGGCTCATCGACACGTCAATGAGATAAAGGATCCATTCCTTGAGTGACGACACGGAGCGGAGCACCTCTTGCGGCTTGTCTGTAAGCAGACTTTTCGCGAACACATCATTGGCCTGTAATCCCTTCACTTGCAGCACAAAAAACATCATCTGCAGAAAATTTTGATAAAACAGCTGCAAGGCCTGAGCGTCGACGCCGTACTTCCTGTCCCTCAAATCATCCAAATAACAAGCGACAGCCTCCGTCAACTTATCCCTGGCTCCCATTTTCATCCACTCTTCCCACGAACTCATGGAAGGCGGCTGCAGGGTTCCCACTTTAGACTTCTTGTAATGGCGAAACAAAAAGGTTTGATTGAAATGCGTCACATTGTCACGGTCCATTTGAATAAGATTGTAATAGCTTGTCACCATTTCAGTAGCATACACAGGCTGACCGATGTAACAGTTTAAATCACAGCTAAAGTATTGGCTGCAGCCGCGCACATAGCTGATGCAATCGTCCAGCATCGCTGTATCCATCCTATCTGTTGATGCTTCAAGCAGCACAAGCAGCCCACCATTAGGAACGGATATGACGGCGGACCCGGCTTCATTTTTCAAAATTTGCTCATTCGCTGCATTTCGCAGCGCATACTCCATAATCTGCTCATCCCGCTGACTGAGCGGTTTATACCATTTTTGGACGCGAATTAAGATCGGCAAATATTTAGACCTCACCAGATTAGGCAGCTTGCTGCTCGCAGCATATTCGGAGATTCTTTCCGGGGAAGAGCCTATGCTTTGCTTGATGAGCTCCTGCCAAAAACGCTCTTTCATCAACGGCTTTTGTGATTCCCAAAGCTGAGCATAATGCTTGTAATCGCTTTCATACATTAGAAGCTCCTGTGTTTTTTCGATTTTAGCTAACGCTTTACGGATTACTTGCTCCAGTTCTTCATAATCAACCGGTTTAAGCAAATACTCGAAGCTGCCCAGCTTGATCGCTTTCTGCGCATAAGAGAAATCGGAATGCGATGTCAAAAAAATCGTCTCTACCTTTGGATCATGCTCCCTTACCCATTCCAGCAATTCGATGCCTGTCCCTTTAGGCATTTCGATATCGCACACCATTAAATGAATCGGCTCATTCAAATAAATTTGCTGAGCCTGCTTCAGGCTTAGCGCGGTATGCACATGTTGAACCTTCAAGGATTTCCAGCGGACGCCTACCTCCAGCCCTCGGATCGCATGAACCTCATCATCTACAATTAATACGGTAAACATATAAGCCCCCACCTTCTGGATGTAGTATGATCATGAATGTCCAGCAGCGGGCATTGGCAGCGACATCGTTACGATAGCCCCGCCGCCGCTCTGATTGTTCTCGAAGGTTATCGCTGCGTCCGATTGATAGAGCAGCCTCAGCCTGCGCTTAATATTCCAAATCCCTACATGCTCGCCCTCTTCGCTTATTTTTTCCTCATCGGCATGCAGACTACTCAGCACTTCTTCGGGAAAACCGGAGCCGTTGTCTTTTATCGTGATTACAATACGGTTCCCGTTATCCGACTCCAGCAGCGCTGCAACAACCTCAATTGTAATTGGCTGATCGATATCAACCGCATGTTTAATGGTATTTTCAACGATTGTCTGAATGACAAGAGGCGGAATTTCAACCTCCTTCACTTCGTCCTTCATTTCGATGCTGCTGCTCAGCGAGTCAGGAAACCGAAGCTGCTGGATACGCAAATAATTGGCAGTATGCAGCAGCTCTTCTTTTAACGGTACGACATATCGGTTCGTTCGAAACATGTAACGGAAGTAGACGACCAGACACTTCGACATTTCCTGAATCAGCTTGTAATCCTTGACCGTTGCCAAATTGTAAACAATGTTTAACGAGTTCAAAAAAAAGTGCGGATTAATTTGCAATTGAAGCAATTGAAGCTCCGACTTCTGATGGTTTAATTTTTCTTCATATACATCGATCTTCAGTTCGCGAATTTCCGCAATCATACGATTGAAAGTTTCATTAACGATTTCAAATTCGGTGGACGTACTGCTCTGATGTAGTCTTGTACCCCAATGACCGTCTCTCGTCTTCCTCATCGCCACGACCAACTGCTTCATCGGCTTAAGAAACACATAGCGTATAAAAAATAAAAATACGACAAAAAAAACGACAGCACCCGCCGTTATGAATGAGGATACCCTCTGTAGAAAAGGAAGCTTTTGCTGAATAACATCATCCGGCACAAGCGCCATAAGTTTAAAATCGCCTTTGTCCGACGATTCATCCATCATTAAAAATGATCTCTCCTTGCCCGTTATCGTATACGCTTCTGAGGAGCTTGCCAGTTCAATGCCTTCCCTCTCGATCATCTCGCTTTGGCTCATTGGCTTGAGTTCGCCCGTCGTCAGCAGTGCGGCTCCCGCTTCGCCGAGATCGATCAGATTTAAAGGCACCATCAGCTTATTGCTGTTAACCCACGCCCCGACATACACCCCCCCGCTGCGTATAAGACGCAGCAGCGCATAATTATGGTTACGTCCTTCCCACACATGCCAGTCAGGACCGCTGTAGGCCCCCGGCTCCCCCTGCAGCATCTGCATAATTTCCTGTTTGGTTGCGTCCCGTTCTTCAAACGATGAGCCGAACTGCTGGGTCATAATAAGCTCACCGTTTGTTATCGAATAAACAAAAAAGAGATCGATTGAACGATGTACGCTAATATCTGTCATAATCGTATTGAACAGTCGCAATTTGCTCATCATATAGGTCGTTTCGTTATTTTGTCTCGGCAATTGAAATCCGATCAGATCGGTATCATTTTCCGTAAAATCGAACAAATACTCATCCACTTCATTCAAATTGCGGTCGATTTCATTCATATACAGACTGAGCAGATTTTTGTTCGATTGGGCGACCTGATTACGGACAACCCCCACTGAATAAATGCTATTCACAATAATGACGATTACAAGCGGAACGATCATAAAGAGGATACTGGCAAACATTTTAAACCGCAGCGAATTTAGATATGCACGCATCAGGCATCTGTCCCTTCAAGCTGATTAACTCGTAGTTTTCGTAGCGAAATATTCAGTCTCTTTCAAAGCTGCAGCAGTCGCCTATCCTAATTGTACCCCCAAATCCTTCATAACGCTTTTGTTATGACGACCTAAACATTATGAAAATCGGACTAGAACCGGACTTCCTACCGGAATAGAATGAAACGAATGATGCAAGCAGCTATGTGAAAAAGAGAAAGCGCCCCTATCTTTGAGAAATGGTGTTTGGCTAAAACAACATCGCCCAGAGAGAGGAGCAACTTTAAGGTGAAGTCTATCACAAAAATCTCAAATTTGAACACGGAATTTCCTGTCATAAATGCATAACAAGAAAAGCAATCAGGCCAGCCCGGTCTTGGTTGCTGATGCCAAAACCGGGCTGGCCTGATTGCTTCAGGTGTAGGGTTCATTAATGACACTACTCATCGTCGTCGTCGTACATAAGCAATTTAGCTCTTATAATAATAGTCTGGAATCGCTTCCCACCGTTTCTTCAGCTCGTGCGCCGCTAATTTCGGCTTGCGGTCACGCGTAAAAACCCCTTTCTTGTTCCCTTGAACGCGGAAGATGCCCTGACTGGTGCTGAAATCGGCAAAGTTCCATACATGCTCGCCGACAAAATTGCTGCACTCGTCGAAAATCTCATGATTTGCCCGTAAAAATTCGGTCTGAAATTCCTCGGTAAACATGACGGGATCAACATCATGGAAGCCTGCGATCGTATCCGCGCCATATTCCGTCATGATGATTGGCTTCTCTGGGCAGCGCTTCTTCCAGCCTTGGAGCTCCTGGCGGAGTCTCGATTTAGCAATCTCCCATTCCCCGCCTTCAACGTACCAGCCGTAATACCGATTCAAGCAGAGAACGTCTACCAGATCCGATACCTTGCAATGCTCCGGGCTCCCTTCCTGAAGCGTCACCACTGTGACGGGGCGTCCTTGCGGGTCGCATTCCTTCGCATATCGGAGCAGCGGCTCGAAGTACTCACGCGCCCCTTCCTCGGAAGTCGCAGGCTCATTGGCGATGGACCACAACACAACGCATGCATGGTTCTTGTCTCTCGCAATCAGCTCGCGAATGGCTTCCCGATGCGCTTCATAGGTTCTCAGCTCTTTCCACGTGTCCCGTCGCTTCCCACCCGTCAGCGTTGGAATGAAATTCAAATGCAGACCGACGGCAGCCACCTCGTCGATAACGACGAATCCTTCCCTGTCAGCCAGTCTCATGATTTCTTCCGAATATGGATAATGGGATGTACGGAACGAATTGGCACCCATCCACTTCATCAATCGAAAATCCATGACATTGGCCGCCTCGTTAATGCCACGTCCATGAATCGGCGAATCCTCGTGTTTGCCGAAGCCCTTGAAGTAGAACGGTTTGCCATTGATTAGGAATTTGCCGCCCGCCACTTCCACAGTCCGGATGCCAAAGGGTTGATCATACTCATCGATGATTTCTCCTCCTTGAACTAGCTCCACCTTTAACGTGTACAAATAAGCATTCATAGGCTCCCAAAGCTTAGCATCCGCCAGCAAGAAGCTCCCTTGCTCCCCTTCTCCTTGGGCAACGATGCTTCCCGCTTCATCTAGGATATAGATACGCACGTCGGACTCTCCGGTGCTGTCAATCTTGCAGCTCACTTCCGCGGAACCGTCATCCTTGACGCTTGATATAATCTGTACATCTTGTATATAGCTTTGAGGTGTCGTGTAAATTTTCACAGGACGATGCAGCCCCGCATAGTTAAAGAAATCGAAATTGGGATTATTCCGAGCGACTTTGCCCACTCCTTCAATATCGCGCTCCACGAAATGTCCCACGGGCAGCGTCGATTCGTCCAAAATATTATTGACGGCAACTGTCAGCCTATTTTTATGCGGCAGCAGATGACCGTTCAGTTCCACTTCGAACGGTGTAAAGCCGCCCGTATGCTCTACGGCCAGCGTTCCATTGATATACACCTTCGCTTCATGGGTGGCCGAGCTGAATCGAAGAACGATTCGCTGCGAGGCCAGCGTCTTTGGAATAACAATTTCCCTTTCGTACCAAACCCATCCTACATGATTTCGTATTTCGGCGTTCACGCCGATATCGTTATAGGAAGACGGAACAGCCATCGCAATCGTGTCGCTTAGCGACTGCATCTGCCATCCTTCCAGTAAACCGATTCCGGGATCTGTTTTGAAATTCCAAATGCCGGACAAATCGATAACGCTGCGAGAAGACGTATTAATAGGGTATAGCATCCTTATCACTCCTCATAATGGATAATAGATGTGCAGCGCGAATACCCATCCGCGCTGCACATAACCTTTTACTGCTTGGAATCAATAATTTTCTGAACCTTTTCTTGTGTATTGCGAATCGTCGTATCAATGTCGACGCCGGATAACATCATTTTGTCGAATTCCTCCAGGAACACCTTTTCTAACTCCGCATGGTAAGGAACAGCGACAGCTGGGGTGGCCTGCTTCGTGTTTTCGAGAACGTACATCAAGGATTCCTTATCGATTTTTTCAGGCGTTTTCGTGCCCGCAATAATGTTGTCTACAACCTTGTTCAGATCGGCTTTTTTCCACGCTGGGAAGTTCTTGCCCTGCAGGACGATTCCTTCCGTAGTGAACCAGCGGATAAAGGTGTAAGCAGCTTCTTTATGCTTGGACTTGCTGTATACGCCAAATACGTCGCCGCTGACGTTGCCTGTGAGCGGATCCCCTGCGTTCATCGTCGGAAGTGGTGCGAACACGGTTTTGAACGTTGCAGGTACTTGCTCCGTTCCCCCTGCTTCCGGCACCAAGAATGATGCCATCGTAATCATGCTCGTATCCTGGTTGAAGTATTGTGGACGGTAATTTAGCTTCTGGCTCACAATTTCTGAGTAAGGCGTCGCCGAGCCTTCTCGTTCCCCTTGCAGACGAACTTCCAACGATTTCCTTATTGCAGGAGTATCGATGTTTGCTTTCAAGCCATCGTCCGTCGTGAGATTAGCTCCGGTAGTCGATTGCCCCATATTCTGAATGAAATAACCGAATTGAATCCAGCTGTGGAAATAGGTGCCGTATTGCGTTTTGCCGTTTGCGGTCGTCGTCATCGCCTTGGCATACTCCATATACTGGTCCCAGGTCCATTCCTTCGGAAGCTCCAGTCCCGCTTGATGGAGACGGCTCTCATTGATGAAAACCATAGGTGTAGAAAGCTTGCCTGGCAAGCCATAGGTTACATCTTTGATTCGTGTGTCCGTGGAGTACTCGTCCGCCAGAGAGAAACCTTCCTTCTCTATATACGTATCAACTGGCTCCAACAAGCCGAGCTCGGCGCGCTGGCTGAGAAATGCCATGTTACTAAACATAATAACATCCAGATCGTCGCCAGAAGCCGCGGCTAAATCCAGCTTTTTATAATATTCATTCGAGTTGTTGTCTTCTGCGGAGTTGAACTCCACCTTGATCCCAGGATGTTTCTTCTCGAACTCCTCGATTACGATATCCCAATTATCAGCTTTCTTCGGATACCAAGTATGCAATTTAATGGTGACTGCCCCGTCTGAAGAGCCCTTGCTTCCCGTCTCCTCCGCCGTACTATTGCCGCCTGCCCCCGAGCATGCTGATGTTGCAAGCGCAACCAAAACCGAAACGACAGTCGCCTGAATCCATTTTTTCTTTAACATCGAAATTCCCCCTTGAATAATAGTTTTCTATCCTTTGACACTTCCCGAGGCCACGCCTTCAATCACTTGTTTCTGGCCTACAATGAAGATGATCAACAGTGGCAAGATCGCAGAAACGGCTCCCGCCATCATAAGCGAATAAAACTCTCCATTAAAATCGGCAAACTTCCGAATCCCCAGCTGAAGCGTGAACAAGGCTTCAGAGCGCAGGAAAATAAGTGGATTCTGATAATCGTTCCATGTCCAAATGAAACGCAGAATCATATAAGTCGCAAGCGCCGGCTTGACTAACGGCAGCCCGATCCGGAAGAAAATAATCCAATGATTCGCGCCGTCGATTCGCGCAGATTCGATAATCTCATTATGGACGCTCATGAAGAACTGGCGCAGCAAGAACGTGCCTAATACTCCCGATGCTGCAAGCAATACAAGACCGAAATGGCTATCGAATAGACCAAGCCAGCGAAACATCATAAATTGCGGAACAAGGATGGCCTGAGAAGGAATCATGTAAGTAGCCAGCACTAAGATAAACATAGCTTCCCGGCCTTTGAAGATCACCTTGGAAAATCCATAAGCAGCCATAGCCGAAATGATTAACGACAATGCGGTAGCCATCAGTGTCACTTTAATGCTATTCAAGTAATAAAGAGTGAATGGAACAGCACCAGACCAGACTTGTGTGTAGTTTTCTATCATGTACCATGTTTTCGGAATCCATTGTATGGGGTATGTCATAACCTCCAATTCAGGCTTGAACGAGGCCGATAACATCCAAATGAATGGCAGGATAAAAAATATCCCGACGATTCCCATTAGAGCCGTGACGATCAGACGGCTCGCGCTGACGGATTGCATATGTGTATTCCCCCTAGTAATTTACCCATTTCTTCTGACCCACCCATTGGATAAGTGTCACGAATAAGATCAGCAGCAGCAGCACGATCCCCATCGCAGACGCATAGCCGGATTGCAGGTTAACAAACGCCGCTTCGTAAAGGTAATAAACGATGACCGATGTAGAGCCGGCAGGGCCGCCGCTGGTCAACACCATAATGAGATCGAAAACCTTAAACGAGCCAACCACACCTGTAATAAGCAAAAAGAAGGTTGTCGGAGAAAGCATGGGCAAGGTAATAGTGAAAAACTGCCTCAGAGGAGAAGCTCCATCTACATCGGCCGCCTCATAAATATCCTTTGGAATTCCCTGCAAGCCTGCCAAATAAATGACCATATTAAAACCAAGCGAAGTCCAAACCATAATAATCATGACTGCAATCAGTGCGAATTGCGGGTCCGCCAGCCAAAGCGGCGGATTCTCAATGCCTATCCCCCGCAAAAATCCGTTAATTGGTCCGCTGTTGGGATGGAACAAGACTCGCCATAATAAAGCGATTGCCACGAAACTTGAAATGAAAGGCATAAAGTAGATGACTTTGAAGAAATCTTTAAAGTAGGTTGCTTGGTTAATCAAAGCCGCGAGCACCAGCGCGAAAAGCATCGATACGGGAACAACCGCGATCATGATGACATTGTTCCGAAGCGCTCGATGGAACCCTTCATCATGCAGCAAATTATTATAATTCTCAAATCCGATAAAATTTAGCCCATCGAGCCCTGCAATGAAGTTCCACTCGGTAAAACTTATCAACCCTGACAAAATGATCGGGATAACGACCAGCGTCATAGTCAACAACAGCATTGGCAAAATAAATAGATAACCATTAATCATGTCGTAAAACCCTTGCTTGCGGATTCGGAGAGCCTTGCCTGTTTTCGCCCCCTGATCCAAACCATTTCTCGTTGTCTGCTCCAAATTTGCCACCTCACTGTCCTCTATGTCTTCCTCATTATAGGTGCCGCGTTCCATGCAAACATGCAACGATTTTTTCTATAGCAAAAAAGTTTTGCGATATTTTTTCCCTCATTGCAAAAAATGTTGAATGAATCGTTCATCAGCATGCTGTAGTATGGCTTTATAAAGAAGAATGGCAACGAGGGGTGCACAACATCATGCGTGTTATATTAAAGCTAAAACATTTATCCTTGCGGCAAAAGCTGATTCTGACATCTATTGCCTGTCTGGTATTGCCTACGGTAGCTATGCTGTATATTAGCAGCTACTACTCCAAGTTAATTATTCGAGAGCACACCCTTGAGAAAGCAACGCAATCCCTTGCCATTGTACAATCTCAAGCCAATGCAATTATGGAGGAGCTTGTGTCTATCTCAAATTTCGTCCAATTCGATCCCGAGATTAAAACCTTGCTGGAGGAAGCCCAGGATCATCCGATTGCTGCTAGACAACTAACGACCCGGCTAGAGCAGATTGCGGGAGAGAAGCCTGATTTACGGCTTACGCTGCTGACAAGGGATGGCCGCGCTTATTCCGATTATTCCTTTTACGATTTCGAGCCACAGCAATTTACTCAGCAGGACTGGTTCGCCAAGGCATCCCGACTGACGGCATACGAGACGTTGTTTTTGGGTGGATTGCGGAACTACTTGCCGCCGCTGGATCAAGATCAAGGATATGTTTATTTGACGGCTCGGGCATTGACGGAGGCTGTTGATCAAGCCCCCTTCGCTTATTTGATTGTCAGTCGAACGGAAGACTCCATTCGAGATCTGTTCGCTGGCTTGGAAGAAGATGTTTACCTGCTGAGTGACGAAAATATCATTCTATCCAATCGAAACGCCGACGTAATTGGTCAGCCATTCCACACGATCATGAACGAGGAGACAAGCTCTTCACCAAGCTTTATTCACCTGCGAGGAGAGAATCAAATTCATCTCTCGCTTCCACTCCGTTATGCGGACTGGAGACTGGTAAGTCTGGCTCCTTACGAGCAGCTTACCGGTAAATTAAATACCTTCTATCAGTCCGCCTTATTGCTTCAATCGCTGTTTGCCATCTTTTTCTTATTTGCTTTGACCTATCTATTGGGTAGATTCACGAAACCGGTTCGATTGCTGGGCGAGGCGGCCAAGAAGGTGGAATCCGGGGATTTGCAATACCGCTCCAATATTCGCGGCCGTGACGAGATTGGGCGGCTCGGACGCTCATTCGACATGATGCTGGATCGGATTCAGCAAATGCTCCAGCAAGTTGAGATCGAACAACAATTGAAGAGGCAAGCGGAAATGGCGATGCTCCAGGCGCAAGTACATCCGCACTTTTTGTTCAATGTCCTAAGCTCCATACGCTTGAAATTATTGTTAAAGCATGATGAAGACACCGCTCATGCGGTCGGCTCCTTAGCCTCGCTGCTGCGGGCAAGCTTGATGAGGCAAAATGAATTCGTAACGCTGTATGCCGAGATTGAAACGACGATGCAGTATATTGATTTAATGAAATTTACAATGAGATTCCCGACCGAGTGCCACCTAGACATTCAGCCAGACCCGTTAACCATAACGGTGCCTAGATTTATTTTGCAGCCAATCATCGAAAATGCTTATAAGCATGGATTTACGCAGAGCGGCGGTATCATCACGATTAAGGTAGCCACGGATGCTCATATGCTGCGTATCACAATCGCAGATAATGGTCTGGGCATGACACCAGAGACGCTTCAGACTTTGAAAGATCGATTCAATGTTCAGAAGCGGGACGTAATTGAGAGGATGATGGCGGAGGAGCGTACAGCCGCCTCAGGAATTGGATTATTTAATGTGTACAGCAGGTTGAAGTTGATTTATAGTGACCGTTTTGAGATGAACATTCATAGCGTGTACGGCGAACAGACGACAGTCGTATTAATATTCCCTGCTGCTGAGCCAGCCGAATCTGTAGAGGTAGGTGAACACCATGTTTAAAGTTGTTATTGCAGACGACCATTACCCCGTGCTTGATTATTTAAGCAATATCATTCCTTGGTCCAAGCTTGGATTTGAGCTTTCCGCGCTCTGCTCCAATGGAGGTGAAGCATGGGAAGCCTGCCAGAACCAACAGCCGGACATTCTTATTACGGATATCGGTATGCCCGTGATGGATGGTCTTGATCTCATCGAGAAGGCTCGCGAGGCAAATCCTCGTTTGAAGACCATTATTTTATCCTGTCACGAGGATTTTCAATATGCCCAAAGAGCCGTTAAGCTTAACGTCAACGATTATATCCTGAAGGAAAGCCTTCGCATGGAGCATGTCGTTACGGTTCTGCAGCAGCTTGCTTGCACGTTAGCCGAAGAGAAACAAGCCGAGAACAACCGTCTCCAGCTGCAGAACGTCGTGCAGCAAAATCTGTCCGCCATTCATACCCGATTTATTCGCAAGCTGCTGGAGCAGCCGATATGGAACGAAGCGGAGTGGAACGACGAAGCAGAGAGGATGGGCATCCACCTCCGTGATGGCATGCCATACCTGCCTGTTGCGGTGCTGCCGGAGCGCTCCTTCGAGCTCGCAAGCCGGTTTGGCGGAGCCATGAATATGCAATTCGTCATCGACAACGCCTTGCAGGAATTGGTTCAATACGAAGGTGTTATCTTGCTTGTACCGAACGAACGCCAATACTTCCTTCTGTTTCCTTTCCCGGCCACATTGAAACGTAATCTTCATGAGGACATCCGCTCCGAGCTGAAGCGTGTTCAACAATTAGTGTACCGACATCTCAGTATTGGGATATCATTCTATCGTGGTGATGTGGCTCGGGATTTCCTGCAATTGAAGAAGCAATTACAAGATTTGATGAATGTGAAGATGTTCCGTTTCTATGCAGGAGAGCTCGTCTTTGCGGAGCTGCGGCCGCTCCAAACGACGAAAGAAGATTTGTTCCTGCATTATGCCAAGGCCTTTCAGGAGCTGAAGGACAGCATGCTTGGGGGAGAAAGGGCGCTCATCCAATCTACGGTGAAGCGATGGGGAGCATTCATTCAAGATCGTGTTTATCCAGTCGAATCTGTGAAAAGCTGGGTACTAAAAATGGCATTGGAGCTAGAGCTCAAATATACGGTGATGCAAAACTTCGTGATCAACTTCAACAGTGAGCTGCAGCAGCAGCAAATCGCTTCTATCGAAACGCTGAATCATCTTTTGGAATGGCTTCAGAACTTTCTCGAAGAGAAAGCTACCGATATTCAGATGCTGCGCGACCATACGGTACGGAGGGAGATCGCGGAAGCCCAGCGCTACATTCAAACCCATATTGGAGAGAAAATCGCAATGGATGAGATGGCCCATCGGTTGAATCTGAATCCGTCGCACTTCAGTCGTATTTTCAAGCAGGAAACCGGGGAAACCTTCGTCGAATTCGTCACGCGGACGAAGATGGAGAAAGCGAAAGAGCTATTGAATCAGTCCGACATGACCGTGGTAGAAATTGCGGAGCAGCTAGGCTACGAGCATACCAGTTACTTTATTAAGCTGTTCCGCAACGCCTCCGGCATGTCTCCAAACGAGTATCGTAAATCAATGTGAGCACATACAACTTAAAAAATACCCCCATTAAATATAGAATCCAGCTCATATGCGAGCTGGATTCTAATAAGATTATTTAAACAGCAGATTCTACCATAAAAAAAGAAAGAAATTTATGCTTAGTCATCCCCACTTAGCCAGGATAGCATCGTACTCACTCTGAGTGACCGGCATCACCGTTCCATGGCGTTTCTTTAAACGACCAAAAGCATATTCTTCTGCCGCCGGCTTCCGCCAGCACTTCCCGGTTGTATCGCCGATATTCGTTGTAACGAGTGGCAAGTAGCCACGATTCGTTCCATACTGATCAACAAGAAGCCCCCACTTCTCTTCGCCGTTAAACTTGAAAAACTCTGGACCCTCTACATCCTTTCCAGTTAGTCCCAGACCTAATGACTCAAGTGTAGAAATAACTTTCCATTCCCCCATAAGTCGCTCGCTGGATTCGATCGTGATTTGTCCATCGCCCGAAGCTCGATAATACATACCGCCTGCTTTAATAATAGTGGTGTCGATAATCGTACGATCTTCACCTCGAGTGATGTACAGTTCAGAAGGTGTAAAGGTTCGAAAATCCCGTGTTTTGCTGGCGTAGATGTGCAATCCCTTTTCCTTGCCGTTACTGGACACCATGCTGGAAGCCCAGAAAACCATGTAATCATCTTCCTCTTCATCATAGATCGCTTCCGGCGCCCAGGCACAGCCCGCTTCCTTTGGAGCGACCTTAACCATTCGAGGCTCAGACCAATTCACCAGATCGGACGACTCCCAAATCATGAGCGAGTGGCTTCCGGTGACCGTTGCTTGAGACCCTTGCCAACCGCCGCGATGATAGATACTAAGATCAGTAGCCATTAAATAGAATTTGTTGCCGTCGATGCTACGAAGCAAATACGGATCTCGAACTCCCTTTTCGCCGATTGTTGAGCGCAAGACGGGTTGATTTAGATGTAGATCCTGCCAATGGAGCCCATCTTGACTCAATGCGAAATAGATCTGCTCCCCGTCCTCCTGTTCACCGATAAAGTGTGCAAATAAATAGCCGTAAATTGGCTCTTTCGTATTTTTCATGTGCCCTCCATCATGTTCTGCCTTTAATAAATCGTTCAGAAATTGCATTGATGAAATTTGCAGCAAAAAAAGACCTAATTCAATAAAGTGCGTAGAACCGCAATTTGGGTGCACCCCTTCGAATATAGATCTTGCAAGCCTGAACAGTATACAGGTTTCTTGAAATAGGAAAAATAAGCTGCACAACGGCTGGATTTACCTATTGACGGCATTCGCTCGCCTTAATCTCTTTGACATTCTTATTTAATTTTGATAATACTGCCCTAAAAGCAACAAGTTCTTCTTCACCAATATCAGCGAGCAATGCCCTTGCAAAACTCTCTTTCTCTCTTTGTGCATTTTCAATTAAGTGTCGCCCCTGTTCTGTTAGTCGGACTAGAATTATACGGTTATCATCCTCTTTTCTTCTTCTTAATATAATCTCGTTTTCTTCAAGCTGTTTAATATGTCTAGTAACGGCTGACTTATCAATGGTCACTTTTCTTTGCAAATCACCTTGACTGATTTCGAACTCTTGGTAAATTAATGAGAGTATTTCAAAACGAGATTGACTGATACTAATGCAGGCATCAAATGAGGTATTAATCGTTTTGTTTACACCATACATTTGGAATAAAATTGCGGCTTCCTGAGCCCAATCTGTTTTCAAGAAACATCCCATCTTTCATTAAATAGATATTTGGCAAATTTTTTTGACAATGTATTAGACACTATACCGCTTAATTTCTTTTTTTACAAGCAGCTAGGCAGCTCGCCTATGCTCCACAAAAACATGTATAGCTTATGCCTGTTCCATAAAAAAAAGCCGCTCTAATAGCAGCTTCTTTTACTTCGTCTAATTAAATTATACTTTGTCGGTTTATCTCCACTCAACGATGTCACTCAGGATTTGCCTTGTTTTTGGACGTTTAGGCTCCTCTAGCCGATATCCGAAAGCAACTAGGCAAGCTACCCCAAATTCGTTATTATGAATAATTCCCTCTTCTTCAAAAATAGCAGCCACCTTCTCTCGGTCGATGCCTTCAATTGGGCATGAGTCAATCCCGATTTGAGCCGCAGCTGTCATCATATTACCGATAGCAATATAACTTTGTTTACATGCCCATTCAAAAATGAGCTGGTCATCATCTTGAAGTTCTGTTTCAGTAAACGTTTTATAAATGCTGGAAACAAATCGGGCAATGTCTTCCGGCATATGTTGAATATCCTGCATCATTTTGTTTACGTAAGGAGAATCGAATCTAAGCCCGCTTTGTTTTCTAGCCAAAACAAACAGTAAATGGCTAGCAGTCGAAAGCTGTCCCTGAGCGCCGCTAGAAACCGGTCTTAATTTTTCACGAAGCGTAGAATCTTGAACTACGACAAACTTCCATGGTTCAAGACCAAATGAACTTGGTGATAATCTGCCCGTTTCCAAAATGAATTTAAAATCATTATCGGGAATCTGTTTGGCTGTATCAAAGTTTTTACATGCAAATCTAAATTCATAAGCCTTTAAAATTTCTTGTTTTTTTTCTTCGGTATTCATACAGAACCATCCTCCATACATGCTTTTTTTATTTGCCTGAAAAACTTAAAAGCGTTAATCTTTATATTGTTTATACATCAACCGTTTACACATCAACTGTTGATGTGTTAACAAGCGTTCTTTTTATTTTGGATGCTAAAGGGGATGCTTTCTGATACAAAAAAGGTGAGGACTGGTTTAATTACAGTCCTCACCTTTACGCGAAAAAACGAAGTCATTACTTCATTTGATAACCGATTTTATCCTTCCTCTCTGTACTGCCCCGGTGTCTTGCCCACAAGCTTGCGAAAGGAACGTATAAAATTGGCAGAATTATTATACTGCAGCCGTTCGGCGATTTCTACAATCTTCAGGTCGGACTCCTTCAGCCATTTCTTCGCTATAGCAATCCGATGCTGTGATAGATATTCCCCGAAATTAATGCCCGTCTCCTGACGGAACACACGGCTCACATAATGCGGGTGATAGTTGATGCGCGAAGCGCATTCCTCTAGCGTAAGCGCCGAATCAAATTCTCTTACTATAATATCAATTATTGCATCGGAAATATGCTTGAATTGAGAGTCCCGGCGAGTGCCTAACTCCTGGATATATGGCAGCACGAATATGGACCAGAACCAGTGCTCCATCTCCTGTACGTTTCGAAGCTTGAACAGCGACTGAATTAACGCCGCTTCATCCTCCGGAATCCGCTCCATTGGAATAGATAACTCCTGTCCAAACTTGAGAAGGGCAATCAGAAGCCGCAGCAATGACAATTGATAATCACGATGCTGCTCTTGAGGCCAAAACAACTCGCCAATTAATTGCTTCAAAGCGGCTTCTGCCTGCTCCTCATTTCCAACCCGGATTGCATCTAACAAGGCTTGCTCACCCACAATCGGATATCTGTTCAAATGACTCTTCTGCGGCTGCACATCTTCAATAAACAGGATCGATTCCTGCCCTAATCCTACCCTGGCCTTAAGGGCGGTCGTTGCCTCGTGAAGGGCTTGCTGCGTCTCTGCAAACGACACGAACGGACGGCTAATACCGATACTTATTTTAATCTCCAAGTACTGGTATATGGCCTTCTGAATTTCGTCTGACAAGTTGAAAATCTGCTCTTTAAAGCGCTCTCCCGTCTGCAAGGAACCGATCAGCGTCACTTGGTAGTCCGATTTGACAATCGGCTCCAGCCTTTGCTCGGAAAGAATCAATTCGCCAACGATGTTGTTAATAGCAAACATCAGCAAGTCCCGATTTCCTTCCGCGTATCTCGTATCCTTAAGCGTATCGATTTGAATCGCAACGACGCACATAGATGGCCACGGCTGCTCCAAACCATACAAGCTCAGCTTCTCTAAAAAATCATTAGGCTGAATCGTGCCGCCAAATAACTTTTGCATAAAAAATTCTTTAAGCTGCGTTTGCTGCCCCTTCAACTCATTCATAATAAGAGACTGATTACGAATCAAATAGTCAACGCGTTCGCCGATTACCTGAAGCTCACCGCTCGACTTCACCTTTTCATTCATTGCAGGAACAACTGTTAAAGAAGAATATAGGGATTGAATCGGACTGTACATTTTTTTGGAGCCAAACCAAGCAACGATGAGCGTTACGAGCAGAATAATCAAGCATACGAGCATGGTAATCCAGCCGATTATTTTATTTTGCTCGTTTACCTGCTCATTGGAAATGACGGATACATAGCTCCATCCGTTATAGGGGGATTTACGAAAAGTGACCGTAACTGCCTCTCCGTACCGATTAGTCGCGTATTGACCGATAGTTTCATTCGTATCGATAAATGATTTCAGATAGGGTTCATCCACGATTCGGCTTCCCAGTTTGTCGTGGTCACGGTGAACAATAATCGTGGCATTCTGATCCACGATAAATGCGCTGCCGAACTTACTGTTCAAAAACTCGTCCATATTTTTCATCACATCAGAGGACAATACCACACATATAATACCTGTTGGGTTGGGAGAGTTGAACGGATACTTTTTCACAAAATAAACGGACTGGAACGAATCAGGGAATTCTACTGATCCGCTGCTCCAGAACGAGCCCTTCGCGTTCCGTGAAAACGATTCTAGTACTGGCCTAAACTCAGGAAAGCTGTACTCGTTTACGCCGCTGCTCGAAACGATCCAATCGTTGTTCAGGCTAAATAGAAACACTTCCTTGATGCCGAGCTCATACGTTTGAATCTGCGAAATGCCTTTATATAGCTCTTGCACCAATTGGAAATCATGATTGGATAAACTTCGATTGAAAGCGCTTGTAACATTTTGCGACTGGAGCAGCTGTGTTGCAGAATTATCGATCGTCCTGAGTGTTTGCTCTGTACGCACCTGCATTTGTTTTAACAGCAGCTTGTTGCTCTCGTCCACTTTTTCCTGCACCGTTCCGGAGGCGTTAAAATAAGCGAACGTGCCTAGCGTAATGACCGGAAGCGTACCGATTAATATAGACAACAGCATCAGCTTCAATAAATAAGACGGGGACCGGAATCTCATAATGCCTCCAATTGGTCGTTTCCTGATATTCCTTAAAGTGTACAAGAAAACTCCATATTTAGCCATCATGCAGCTCCTGACTTCCCATACGTTCCTGTAACCTTCCGCATCCATTATTCATGTAAAACGACTAGCAAGTCAGTCTCCGTTTTGAATGTTCTTGATCTAATTAATGCTTCATTGCATTCGGCTCTGAGCTTTGCTCTTATGTCATTTCCCAGCCTGCTTGGCGTATTCGGCATTCATTTCTTCAATCACTTTGCTGCCGCCGCTTTGAAGCCATTGCTTGACCGCACCGTTCCAATCGTCCTCGTTGATCGCGCCCATAATGAATTTCACGGTTGCATCAGCAATGATTTTGGACAACTCCTTGCCTTTCTCAATATCCGTGTTTGAAATAAACGGCGCAGCAGGGTTTGGCACGGCGAACGTCGCATTGTCCTGAAACAATTTCGAACTAAGCAGTTCCAGCTCTGTCCCGTAATTGACAACCTCATCCTGTAGAATCATAAATTGACCGCCGTCGGTAATATCTGCTCTGAGCTTCGCATCTGAACTCGGAGTATACACGCCATTCTCTAGCGTATATTGCTGGCCATCAATACCGTATTTCATCAGGTTCTGATTTTCCTTCTCAGACACTTTATCAAAGTATGCCAATATTTGCTCTAGTTCTGCTTCCGTTTTGACGCTTGTTTTCGGAATCATATACATGCCGAGATAACCAGAACCAGCGCGCGTACGATCACCCAACGATCCTTCGATACGGTTAAGCAAGTTGATTTTGGCATTGGGAACGACCTTCTTGATGTTGTCCTCAATGTTTTTACCGTCTAGCATATTATCGATCCATAGCCCTGCATGGCCTTTATACATGACCGAACGGCCGTCCTGAACGGTTGCGAAGTCCTGATTAATGATTTTTTCGTCGTACAGCTTTTTGTAAAACTTCATTGTATCCAAATAGGCTTGCGTCATATGAGCTGGAACGAGCTTGCCATCCTGAAGCTCCCACTCGTTAGGTCCGCCCATATAAACGAGAATGTCTTTGAACCCTGCGATGTTGTTTCCTTGCATGCCAACAGCGAGTCCAATCGTATCCTGCTTGGCATTTTTGTCTGGATCTCCGGTTGTAAAGGCTTTCAGAACATTGTAAAGCTCATCGACGTTTGTAGGCGCTTCAATCCCCAGATTGCTAAGCCAATCTTGGCGGATCATCAGCCCGAAGCGAGCGAGATCACGCTCGCGATACAAGCCGTACACTTTCCCGTCAATCGAAACGTTGCTTAAGACGAGCTCCGACATTTTGCTGAGGTTTGTATAATTCTTCAGGTACGGACCGACTTCCCAGAACATGCCAGAACGGGCGGCGTTAACGATGTAGGAGGCTTTCGGCTCCAATGCCACGAACGTTTTTGGCAATTCGCCGGATGCGATAGTAGCGCTGAGCTTATCCGTATAAGAGGCGGATGGAACCCAGGAGACGCTTAGCTTCGCGCCTGTTTGCTCCTCCAGCATTTTCAGAACAGAACTATTGGCCGGCATTTGCTCCGCACTGTAGGTTGGGAGCATCATTGTCAGCTGAAGCGGTCCTTGTGCATCTCCTGAATTGCCGCCGCTTTGCGGATTTCCATCATTGTTTCCTCCGCAGGCTGTAACGGTCAGCGCGATTGCGACCAGCAATGCCCCTGCTTTCGCTAATCTTCTTTTTTGATATTTTCTGTTCATACTTGCATCCTCCCTTTATCTAAATCCTATTATATCTTCATCCCTTAACCGAGCCTAGCAATACCCCTTTTGCAAAATGCTTTTGCAAGAACGGGTATACAAGCAGAATCGGAAGAGTTGAGACCACGATTACCGCCATCTTCACAGCTTGATCCGGTGGAGCGACATAGTCCGTTTCCATTGTACTGGAGTCCCCAATACCGCCCGAGGCCAGGATGACGATTTGCCGCAAGAGCACCTGGATCGGCCACTTGGTATGGTCATTAATGTAGAGAACCGCGTTAAAGAACGTATTCCAATGGCCAACCGCATAAAATAACGAAAAGGTCGCGATAGCGGGCATGGATAGCGGCAGCACGATTTTAAGAAAAATGCCAAGATCGTTGCAGCCGTCTATTTTAGCCGATTCCTCCAGCCCATCCGGCAGCTGTTGAAAAAAATTGCGGATAATAATCAAGTTAAAGGCGCTGATCGCTCCGGGAATAAGCAAGGCCCAATAGGAATCGATCATGCCGAGCTCCTTCACCACGAGGAACGTCGGAATCATGCCGCCGCTGAACAGCATGGTGAACACAACCAACATCAAGATCGGCTTTTGAAAATCCATATCCTTGCGCGCTAAAGGATAAGCCATCAAGCATGTGAAAAAAAGGTTAATCAGCGTGCCTACAACCGTAATATAAACCGTTACCAGCAGGCTTCTGACAAGTGTTTGAGTAGAAAAAATGTACTTGTATGCATCCAAAGAAAATTCAGTCGGAAATAAAATAAAGCCTCGCATTAACAATTCCTTCTGGGTAGCAAATGAGCCTGCAATGACATAAATGAACGGAATGACAGTCATTAAAGCGAACACAAGCAGTAGTACAACGTTCACGCTATCGAAAATCCGGCTCCCCCAGCTTTGTTTAATTCGCATGGTGGTTTCACGCTCCTCTCTCTAATAGATGCCTTCTTCTCCGAATTTTTTGGCTAGTCGGTTGGCCACAACGACAAGGATCAGACCAACAATCGACTTAAATACGCCTACCGCCGTGCTGAAGCTGTATTGTCCTTGGCTGATTCCGACGGAGTATACGTACGTATCGAACACCTCTCCAACCTCACGGTTCATGGCGTTAAGCATAAGGAAAATCTGCTCAAAGCCCGTGTCGAGAAAGTGGCCGAGACGCAAGATGAGCAAAATAATGATGGTGCTGCGAATGGCTGGCAGCGTAATATGCCAAAGCTGGCGAAGCCTGTTCGCTCCATCCATACGGGCCGCTTCGTAGAGCTGAGGATCCACGCCGGACAATGCCGCAAGGAAAATGATCGTGCCCCAGCCTGTTTCCTTCCACATGACCTCAGCCGTAATAATCGTCCGGAACCATTCATTGCTAACGAGAAAATTAATCTTTTCGCCTCCAAAGCGGACTAGCAGCTCGTTCATAATGCCACCTTCCGTCGTCAGGAACATGTAGGAGATACCTACGACAACAACCCAAGACATAAAATGCGGAATGTAAATGAGCGTCTGCACGATACGCTTTGTAAATTCCAATCTCAGCTCGTTGAGCATAAGCGCAATAACAATCGGCAGCGGAAAGAAAAAAACAATGTTGTAAGTCGCAAGAATGAGCGTATTCCGAAACAGAATCATAAAGCTGGAATCGCTGAACAAACGCTCGAAATGCTTCAACCCTACGAATGGACTGTTCCAAAAACCGAGAAAAGGCTGAAAATCTTGAAAGGCGATGAAGATTCCGTACATCGGCCAGTACTTAAATATAAGAAAGTACAATAATCCGGGGAAAACCATCATATAGAGCCACCGGTTCCGCATAAGTCTGCCGACCAATGTAGATGACATGGATGTCCGCGGCGCGGGGACTCTTACTGACTCTGTATTTCTTTTTAACATGCTGCTGCCTTCCTTTCTTTGCATAGGTAATTGAATCTGCAGCCTCATCATACGGGGCAACCGTAATTGCCGTCGATAGTCCCTACTTGACCTAATTGGCTAGTCATATACCATTTCTGCTGTAAATACCGGGCATTGTCATTAGTTGAGGTCGCTGTCTTTGGATGCTTTTTCGTGTTTTTGCCCATAAAGAAAGGGCCCGCAGGATGCGGACCCTTTCTTTCATATCACAACCTCAGAAACGATTTGGTTGGAGAGAAGCATAACCAGCAACGTGAGCCCGTTTAACGAGTCAAAACGATTTAATATAATTTGTTGAAACGCAACTGTAGATATTACTCGTTAATCTCTGACCAATAAATTGTACATTGTCTTTAACAAACTTGGAACAAATCCATTAAATATGGATGTTCACAGTCAGTATAAAACAAGACTTTCCCTATAAGAAATCTTTAATTACATCGGCTGTACCCGCAATTGCTGCACTGCTTGCAGCCTTCTATATTAATCAACGACGCTGACCCACAAGAAGGGCAAAGATCGAGCGAGCTTGCGCTGCTGCGTCTTTTTGCTGAGTCTGGAATGACGTTAGCAGCCGCTATTGATGCAGCTGTTGCGGATGAAACTACTTTTAAGCCCTTACTGGCTTCAGTTCCTTGAGCTGCTTCACGGCTTTCCTCTGACCGTTCCACATCCAACTGCTGCAGGTCAGCAGCCGCTATATGCTGCTCCAACGCCTTCGCCACAGCATCAGCAATCGATTCCACGCGGTTTGCGCCAAACCCAATCGCACCTGTGCCGCCGATCCCCTTCAAGTGCTTGATTAACAGCTCCACCTTATGACCATGATCGCCATAACGAAGGAAAAGCGAGCAGACGCGGCCCAGCGCTTCCGCCATGGCGAACACGTCGGAGCCAGCTTTGCCGACATTCAGAAAAATTTCGCCCGGCAAGCCGGAGAGATCATTGATCGTAATGTACGCCATGCCGAACGGCGTATTTACTTTGTAGGTGGCACCGCGCAGTACCTGCGGGCGATTTTTGTATGCTTTGTCCAGCGTTTTCGGACTAACAGCGGTTGTAGCTGTAGTTGTTATTGGGCCTGCTGCGTCCTGTACACTCTCAGCACTTGGAGCATCTTGAGAAGCCATTTCCTCAATAATAGCATTGGCACCATGATCATCCAATCGAGCAGCTTTATCCTCGCTACCCTCTCCTGGTGACGGCTGTAGCTCCACTTCCTTCTCTTGTTTTTTCTCCTTCTCATCCGTAGTCGACAGCACCTGCACATCCCTGCTGCCGTCGCGATAAATGGTCACGCCCTTGCAGCCAAGATCGAACGCCAACTCATAAAGCTCCTTCGTCTCTTCCACTGTAAAGTCATTCGGGCAGTTCGCCGTCTTCGAAATCGAGCTGTCCACCCAGCGCTGGATTGCCGCCTGTACCCGAATATGATCCTTCGCAGACAAGTCCATCGCCGCTACAAAATAATCCGGCAGCTCCTCGCCAGGATGCGAATCCTTCCACTGCTGGGCAATCGGAACGAGCTGCTTGTCATAGCCAAGCCTGCTTTGGCGAAAATATTCAAAGGCAAAATACGGCTCAATGCCCGTCGAGGTGCCGACCATCGTTCCCGTGCTGCCCGTTGGCGCCTGCGTCAGCACCGTTACATTCCGAATGCCATGCTGCTCTACAGCAGCTCCAACCTCAGGATAGTGCGACGTCAAGCTTCGCATAAAGCCGCTTTGCAAAAATTTATCTGCCTCAAAGGCAGCAAAAGCGCCTTTCTCCGCCGCAATTTCCGTCGAAGCGAGATACGCCTCGCGGGCCATAAACCCATATAGCTTATCGAGAAAATCGAGAGACTCTGCGCTGCCATAACGGATTTGCAGCTTAATCAGTAGCTCCGCAAGCCCCATCGTGCCGAGCCCGACGCGGCGCTCGCGCTTCTGGTTCGCTTCATTTTCAGGAAAATGATACGGTGTGGTGTCAATGACGTTATCGAGAAAACGCACCGACCAACGCGTCACCTTCGCCAGCTCCTCCCAGTCGACATCATGCTGCTGCTCATTATAGAAACGCGACAGATTGACCGCTGAAAGATTGCAGACACCCCAGCCCGGCAGGCCCTGTTCACCACACGGATTAGTACTAGTAATCCGATTGAAATACCAGCTATTCGACATCTGATTATAATACTCCATAAAAACCACGCCGGGCTCTGCCGACTTCCACGCTGATTCAATTATCATGTGCCAGATATCACGGGCGCGGACCGTTTTGTACAAAATCACCTTTTTGCCAAGTGCCCGCCAAGCATCCAAATCCCCTGTCCAAAGCTCGTTGTACTGTGCATCCTTCGTATCGGGGAATACAAGCTCCCACTCTAAATCTTCCTTTACGGCTTTCATAAAAGCGTTGCTGACGCATACTGATAAATTCGCGTTCGTCACCTGGCCCATCGTCTGCTTGACTGTAATAAAATCCAGCACATCGGGATGCCAGTCGTTGATCATCAGCATTAAGGCGCCGCGGCGGCTGCCGCCCTGCTCAATCAACCCCGTCGTATAGCTGAACAGCCCTCCCCATGATACCGCCCCGCTTGATGCGCCATTTACCCCTGCGACAATGGCGCGGCGCGGGCGAAGCGACGATAGATTAATGCCAACGCCGCCCCCGCGCGCCATAATTTCCGTCATTTCCGTCAACGTCTTCATAATGCCGCCACGGCTGTCTGCCGGAGAAGGCAGCACATAACAGTTAAACAGCGTTAATTCCTCGCTGGCACCTGCCCCCGCTGCAATTCTGCCACCCGGCACGAGCTTCCAGTCGTCCAAAATATAGCGAAAACGTTCCGTCCATTCCGCCCGCTTCTCCTCGCTGCCCTCGACTCCGGCCACCGCCTTCGCCAGACGATCCCACATTTCCTCCGGCGCCTGCTCAATGGTCAGCGTCAGCTTCTCAACTGCAGCCGTTATACGCTCACCGTTTCGGAGCTGCACCTCCACCTGGTCCCCCTCACGGGCAACGATCTCTCCGACTTCCTTCGTCGGAAACTTCGGATCATCTTTTGTCAGCACCAGCACGATGTCTCCGGGCTTTGCGCTGTTGGAATCAGCATTTTTCCAGGCATAACGATCGAGAAAAATTTTCTCGCTGAGCCCCTCCAGCCTGCCGCTGCCTCTTCTATTTTCATTTAAGGTTTGTTTCTTCTCCATAAGTAACGCCGCCTCTCCTCACATTTGCAAAAACCCACCTATTTGCCCGCTAACACGGTGTCCCACAAATCCGATATATTGTGTCTAAATATCATTATAACATACTACATATTGTGTTTCTCCTTCATTTCCAGCCAAAAACGCCCAATTTTCTCGTTGGCCAAAGCCTGCGCTTTCCTTTGCTTGTCCTCACGCTTTTTTTGGCCCTTTCTTATGAATAGGCGATGAAAGGGCCATACTAGAAACAAAGATTGCAACCTACTCATTTTGTTCGATTGGACGATGAATGATTGGCTTTAACGATGAAAGGAGCTGCTCCCTTGTCTTCAGATATTAAACAACCGCTACACGGATCTTCCGCCGCTCCAGAAAGTGCACTAGTCACCCGCAAGCTTCATCCGCTCGTAGATTTGCAATATGACCGTTCCACTTTCGACGAGTTGCAAAGCCGTATTGCCAAAAACGGTCCATGGGATGACTGGACGTTATATCAGCTATCGATGGAAGCGGAGCAGGCGAAACGGATTGAAAGCTTCGAGCAGCTGCAATGCTTGCGCAGTCTGCCAATGCTTGAACCGATGCCTCATCAAATCTCGACCGCGCGCAAGGTGCTGCATGAAATGGGCGGACGCGCCATTCTCGCTGATGAGGTTGGCCTTGGCAAAACGATTGAAGCGGGGCTTGTGCTGAAGGAATACATCGTTCGCGGACTCGTACGCCGTACGCTCATTCTTGTGCCAGCCTCGCTTGTGCTGCAATGGGTGCGCGAGCTGAATCAGAAATTCGGCATTTCCGCCGTCGCTCAGAAAAAAGCCCACACATGGCATTATGACGTCGTCGTCGCTTCGATGGATACGGCTAAACGCGATCCGCATCGCGACGTCATTCTCGGTACCGACTACGATATGGTCATCATCGACGAGGCGCATAAGCTCAAAAACAAAAAAACGACCAACTACCAGTTCGTCACCGAGCTGCGCAAAAAATATTGTCTGCTGCTCACCGCAACGCCGGTGCAAAACAATTTGGATGAGCTGTACAATTTGATCACTCTGCTCAAGCCTGGCCAGCTCGGCCGCCAAAGCGAGTTCGCCGCCAACTTTGTCGTTGACAAGCGTCTTCCGAAAAACGAGGAGCAGCTGCAAACGGCGCTGTCCAGCATTATGATCCGCAATCGCCGCGGCGACGGCGGCATTTCTTTTACGAAGCGTTTTGTGAAAAATATTCCGCTGCAGCTGTCAGCTGACGAGCAGGCGCTTTACGACGCAGTGACCGCCTTCGTGCATGAACGCTACGATGAGAGCGGCCCCGACCTGAGCAGCATGCTGTCCTTGGTCACGCTCCAGCGCGAAGTTTGCAGCAGCCGCGATGCTGTCTTCCTGACTCTCGTCAATATGTTCAAAAAGACGGCTGAGGATTCACCCGTCCGCGCAAAAATATGGGAGCTCGTCGAGTTTATTAAAAAAATTGAAGCCAATACGAAGGCGGAGAAGGCGCTTGAGCTCGTTAAGGAAATGAACGATAAAGTTATTATTTTCACCGAGTATCGGGCTACGCAGGAGTATTTGCTGCAATATTTCCGTTCTCACGACATGATTGCCGTCCCTTACAGGGGCGGGATGAACCGCGGCAAAAAGGATTGGATGATGGACCTGTTCCGCGGCCGGGCCCAAGTATTGATTGCAACAGAGGCGGGCGGCGAAGGCATCAATTTGCAGTTTTGCCACCATATGATCAACTTCGATCTGCCGTGGAACCCGATGCGCGTAGAGCAGCGGATTGGCCGCGTCCACCGGCTTGGACAAACCGAGGATGTGAAAATTTACAACCTATGCACCCTCGGTACGATAGAGGAGCATATTGTGCATTTGCTGCATGAAAAAATTAATATGTTTGAGCTTGTGATTGGCGAGCTGGATCATATTTTGGAGCGTTTTGAGAAAAAGGATGGCTCGCTGGAGCAGCAGCTTGCCCGCATGCTGCTCGAATCAGGCGGCAGCGAAACGGAGCTGCGCGAGAAAATTAGCGATCTCGCCTCCTCGATTACGCAAATTCGCGATGAAGTGCAGCAAGGCCCTGAGCTGCAGGCAAGCGCGCAAATAGTGTCACAAATGACAGCCCTCGGGCAGACGGTGGAGATTAGACATGAATGAGAAGCAGGTACACAAGTTTGTACAGCGATATTTGGAGGCGACGCAGTGCCAGGTTTTGGAGAAATCGCCCTGCCATTTCACCGTAAAACTGTCTCCTGATGCGGATCGGGAGCTGACGAACCGCCCGTACTACTGGAGCTTCGTTGACCGTACGAATGCCGCTCCCGAGACGATGACCTACCTGCTCGTAACCGACCGCGAAAAATATGACGCCGCTCAAGCCGGGACACTGCCCGCGCAGCAGCGCTTGCCGGGCGGTGCCGTTGGGACGGCGGACATAGTAGCTGGCGCTGCAGGAAACGTAGGTGCAGCAGCGTTTCCCGGTGCAGCAAGCAGCGTGAGGCCTGATGCGGGCATAGGCCCCGCAAATACAATTGCAAGTCCAACCGTCCACGGTGATACGGCAGGTTTAGCATCAACCTCGACGGCGCCAGCGAGTTCTGGTCCTGCAGCCGGCCCTGCCGAAAGTGCCGATAGCAGTGCCAGCACAGCGGCAGCCGACACGGGCCAAGCGGCAGCAGCTGATGCAGCGCTTGGCCGCTCGCTCGGCTTCGTGCACGGCAATATCAATCAGACGGGGCTGCGCATTCCGCGCGAGGAAATGTATTTCGGCTCGCGCAAGCTGGATCAGCTGTTTGGTGCGGCAAAATCGAAGGGCAGCTACGTCTTTCTTTTTCAAGAACCGGAACGCGGTGCCGCCTCTCCCTACAGCTCTACCCCTTACACCGCCTGGCTCGGCATCAATATGCGCGTAGAGTTCGCCTGCGACCGCAAGCGCGAGGAAATACACAGCTACGGCATTTCGCTGGCAACGGGGCATTGCACCGAGCAGTTCCATGATCGGCTTCAGCGCCTCAGGCTCACGCCGCGCCTGCCCGCGAACATTCATTTGGCGAAAAATGGCCTTTCCTTTAACAAGGCGCTGTCTATTATGGAGCAGGCGCTCGAACGCAAGCTGAAAAGCTACGATTATGAATGGGCAGGCGCCGCAACCGAGCGGCTGGAAGAGGAGCTGGAACGCATCCGGCTGTATTATGAGCCGTTAATTGAGCATGCGGCTGACGATGAGCTGAAGCAAAGCGTACGCGAGCAGTACGAACAGCGCCAATCGGAAATTCGCTGGCAATATGAGCCCCGCGTGACGGCTTCCGCCATTAACTGCGGTATTTTCCATCTGGAAGGTATCGAATAGACAAAGATCAGACCCGATCCGCACCATTGCGGCAAAAAAAGAACGGGACAGGCTGCTGCATGCCTGACACATTCCAACAGCCTTCTCCCGCTCTGCCTTTTATAATGAAGCTGCGAGTTAATAATAGGCAGCATTCGCCACTTTAGCGATCTGCCTCATGAAGAAAAGGGTGAATTTATTGCTGAGCCAAATTCGGAAGCTAATGATCGGCGCATTATTATTAAGCGCTTTATTATGGACAAGCAGCCTCCAACTCCTGCAAGCTGCCGCCATGCCGGAGCAGGAACAAGCAGGCCAATCGTCCCTCCTCGCCCATGCAAAGGCATGGACCGAACAGCTCGCAGCTCAGCCTGCTTTTAAAAGCTGGCAAGGCGCAACGCTCAGCATATCCGCACTTGGCCCTGGCACACACAGCTGGATGGCCAGCGTTATTCAGCACAAAAAAACCGTCGGCTACCTCGTTGTCCATGCAACGGAGAGCGGCGGGTTTGTTTTAGGTGAATATGGGCTTGGCGACTATCTGTATAATTTAACGACGCTGCAGCAATCGCTTCAGCGGCTTGAACTCATTCCATCTGCCATTACGAGTACGCCGCTATATGTCCATCCCCTGCTGTCCGTGTGGAAAATTTCCGGCAAGTCCACTGCATTTACCGATGCCATGAGCGGTGAAGCGCTGCCGCTGAATGATTCTCTCTGGAGCGCCGAGGCAAGTCAGGAGCTCAAGCTTATTCAAGTACAAACGCCTATGACCGCCACTGCGGGCATTGCCAAAGCGGTATCCAATTCCTCATTCAGCCCTTACGAGAAGCTGCAATGGCTGACAGATGCTCCTGTAGACAAGGCTGAATCCAAAGGCTCAATAAAGCTGCTGCACATTTTGGACAAAAAGAAACACCTTACCTATACAGCGGCAAGGTTTAATGGCGACATGCTGTATGTGTGGTCGGCAACGGGCTATCACAGCTGGAATAACGGCGCTGTCTACGTTGCCCTTGAAACAGACGAGCTAGGCGAAAGCCAGCGTTATGTGCCGCTTTCGCTGCTTCTTGAGCTAGGCGACTTTTACCGCTGACGCTCGCTTTTTCCCCGCCACCACATCATTAGACTGACAGGACCCCAGCCGAACCAGCGCGTCAGCCATGGCTCCCTTATCGCCTTCGCTGACGCTTTCATTTGCTTGCGTTCCCCTTTTGGCTTTTCCATATATTCCACAACCTGAACGGTCACATATTTAATTAAATCATCCCCGCTGGCCATTTCTGTCGCTCTCCTTTTTTGCTTAAGTATCAAGACAGTCGCTTCTTAGGACAGTTGTTTCTCACACCCATTGATGATATCAGTTTGCCCTGTCATCTCCAAACATAAACATGCATGAGATTTCCTCCATTGAGCCACGATATAGCTAAGAAAAAAGCCTTTCAAAAGGAGGATGGCATGTGCTTGCTTGCTTTAGATGTTTGATCATTACACTGCTCTTCTGCCTTCCTGCCCATTCCGCATCAATGGCAGCAGAAGAACATAACGCTTCAAAAGACGATGCGGCTCCACCCTCCCAACAATCCGCCCCACATGCTGGGCATTGGACTATGCCTTCTTCCGTCGTACTCATTGATGCAGGACATGGCGGCATAGATGGCGGTGCAACAGCTGGAGGCGTAGTGGAAAAAGACATTAACCTTGCTGTAGCCAAAAAGCTTTATTTGCTTCTAAACAGCCAAGGCATTACCGCCGTGCTGAATCGCACGGACGATTATGCGCTTAGCGACGATAATCGCTGGCATATTAGCGGCTCCCGTCATCGGCGCGATTTGTCGCAACGGCGGCAGCTTACTGAGGAAATTCCTACGCAGCTGCTCGTCAGCCTGCATGTCAATTCGACACCCGACCGCTCGGAACGCGGGCCGCTGGTGCTGCATCAGAGCAGCGGAGAAAGCGCCCTGCTTGCTTTCTGTATTCAGGACACGCTTAATCGCCAGCAGCGTACACGCTTTCTCCCAAGGGAAGGCAAGCCGTTTTATTTACTTAGACGCGTATACCAGCCAGCCGTTATTGTAGAAATGGGCTTCGTCAGCAATAGCGATGATCGAACGATGCTCACCGACCCCCGTGAGCAGCTGCACATCGCATCAGCGATCGCTTCCGGAATTCGGCAATACAAGCTGATCACCAAATGATTGCAGCACCATATCCGATAGCTTGACGATGGAAACAGCGGTGTTCATGGCAGGTATCGACTGTCTTAGAACAGCCGCTGTTTTTTTGCCTGGAGGCCCCACATGACCGATTACGACGCAGGTAACATGCGTAGCGAGATGCTTTTGCACTTCATTCATTTGCTTGCTAATATGCTGCACCGTATACACATCATCGAGAAAAACATCGTTGGACAGCAGCGGTACGCCAACCTCCTTGGATACCTTCGGTACAACGGTCTTATAGGTCGTCCGGCTATCGAGGAAAAACAACCCGCGCTGCTTGCAAACGTCAAGCACGATACGCATAATCCGCTCATCCGCAGTCACCTTGGATCCCATATGATTATTCATGCCAATCGCATGCGGCACATTGTCAATGGCCGCATTGATCCGCTTGCGGACTTCGTCATCGCTTAGATCTGCCGTAATGGCTCCGGGACCGAGCCATTTTTTCAAGCCCTTATTTGGCTCCATTGGCATATGCACGATGACATCATGCCCCAGCCGATGCGCCTCCTCTGCATCTTTTTGCGTAGAGGGCATAAACGGCATCACCGCCGCTGTAAACTTGATCGGCAGCTTCAGCATTTCCTCCGTCCCCTCCATATCATTGCCGAAATCGTCAATGACGATGGCAAGGTGGCGCCGCTCCTGTGCAGGGGATTGCGCTTCATTCGATGGTATTTGCGAAACGGACAGCGTCTCCGAGACTAGCTGCTGCTGTATCTGCTGTTGTTGCTGGAATGCATGCGAATGCTGCTCGGCAGCAAAAACGGAAGCGGTTCCTGTCCCATTGCTCATAGACAAAACCAGCATCGTTAATCCAAGCAGCCTAACCGCCTTCTTTTTCCATAAATAGCTTCTCTTCACGTTCACACTTCCACACTCCTCATTCGCTATCTACGCGTCATCACTCATTCCCTTTCATTGTTTGTGAACTTGCGCCAAAATATGCTGAATGCTGGAAATTAATTCGCCGTTATTCTGCTTCCTTTGTCACATATCGCCAAAATCACCAATTCCATAGTAAAATAGCTAGGAAGGATGCTGGATATTTATTTATGAGGAGGCGATTCGTTATGCTCGCTTTAAATAGCTCGATTTGGTCGGAACTGGAAGGTCCTTACGGCTTCGCCGATTCTGTACCGGAAATGCTGCAGCAGCTAGCGCAAAACTATGACTCAGAGGTCAAAGACGAGCTTTACTGGGAACATCTTTATCATCAAAATACGATTTATCCGTGCACCTACGCCGCGGTCCCTTATTTGGCGGAAATCGCCCGGCTCTCGAACGATCCGGAAGTGAAGCTGGATATTTACATCACGTGCGGCTTATTCGAAGCAAACAATTCTTGTCATTTAACATCGGAAATGCCGGCTGAATTTGAGGAATTAGTACCTGATATTACTGCAAAGGTACGGACTGATATTTATCTTTCTTATTATGATGCCATTAAAAAGTTTAGTGAAATGTCCGAGCAGATTGCCGACTATGCGCGGCCTAATAAAGATGACTCAGAGAAGCGTTATATCGCAATCGCAGATGCTGCTTTTCAAGGGGAGCAAGCCGTTGCCAATATGCTGCAAACCCACAGCGAGGGAGATGAATATGTCGCTGCATGCCCTGCTTGTGAGCATGAAACGTACATTTGGCCGGATGAAAGCGGGGAGATGCTTGTCGCGTACAAGGCAGATCCCGTTTTTAACGACAAGGATACGCCTGTGAATATTACCCCTGCTGATCCTGCAAGCTCGGAGGAATCCAGCCTTCGTTATGTACACAGCCGAGCTGAGCGATTGGGTGATGAGCAGCTTAAGGTGCAGCTGCCCTATTTGGCTGGACACACGAATTGCCCTGCCTGCGGCGAGAAATTTCATATTTGGAAACAGCTGCTTGCCCTCTATAACTAAAAATAAAGCTTTTTCTATTTCATGTTTCCACCTCATTCTACATAAAGGCAGCGTGATCTTTTGCATAAATCATTTTATATTATTTGGACGGTATTGCTTTTATTAATCGGCTCCATTACGCTAGGCTATTTCATTAATAAGACGCTCAACCCAAGCCGGGCTTTTTCGGTTGGGCTAACCTCTAATACGGAAGCAATTCCTACGATTGCGGAGGAAGAGCCTGCTTTTACAATGGAAGAGGAACTGGATGATGAGTATGTATTGGATGAGGAGCCGATAACGGAGTCACCATTGGAAAGCGCTCCTATTAAAATATGGGAGAACTTGGAGGAGTTGCAATCCAAATTTAATGAGGCAGCCCGGCTGTTAGACGTAACGCCAAAATTAGGAGAAATGACCTTAACCGATATTGGGGATGGCGTAATTTCCTTTCAATATGACTTCTCTGAAACTCATAAATTGGCAGGCATTATTAGCCCATATGACGGGAGCATCCCCGGGGTGACGATTTTCATCCAAAATGATGAAACGCAAGATACGCTAAATAATCTTCTGAATACTATTCATACTACAATCGCTGCCGCTAATCCAGTATCCGAAATCGATACGAATGTGGAAGACATTGTAATCTCTCTGTTATGGGATGATTCTGATGTTGATTTGTATAACATGGAAAGTAGTGTTGAGACAGCTGGAATAACCTACTCCATCGAAAGTGACCGAAGCTCTGGCATTTGGTTCAAGATCGTGGCCAATGACATTGACGATTACTATTATGATGACGCAACCGATTAGACTGAAAATTTCAACTTCTTAAAGCCAACTTGACTTCCCCCATGACAACATGCTAAATTAAAAAAGTAAATTTTGCATGTGCGGTCGTGGCGGAATTGGCAGACGCGCTAGATTCAGGTTCTAGTGGTGTAACAGCCGTGGAGGTTCGAGTCCTCTCGACCGCATTAAATCTTCAACTAACAGGTTCGTGAAATGGCTCTTAGAGCGATTCACGAACCTGTTTTTTATATGCTTTTGAAATTCAAGCTGCTACACGCTCATCCCAAATGCATCTGCAATCAGCCTGTAGGAATGGATTCGCGCTTTCTCATCATAAATCGGGCTATTGATGAGAATCTCCCCAACATTGTATTCCTTGCTCATCAGAAGCAGTTGTTTCTTTACCTGTTCTGGCGTACCGATAACCCGCCGCTGGCGAGTTTGCAGAATATGATGCCGATCCTGCTCCGTATACGGATAATCGGCTGCAGTCTGCACAGAGGGCAGAAATGGCACCTCCAGACCTGTTTGAATACCGAGGAATAACAAATCGCTGCTCATCGCCAATCGATTCGCTTCTTCTTCCGTTTCAGCGCAAATCACAATAGTTGCAATTATAGAACGTGGATGATTTTGTAATACGTTGTTAGATTTAAAATGCTCGTTATAATGCTGCATCGCCTCTTCTCCGCCAGGCGTGCCGAAAAACTCCGCGAACGCATAAGAAGTGCCCAGCCTTGCCGCTATTCTTGCACTCTCACCACTGGAACCAAGCAGCCATATTTCAGGTGCCGTCGAAATAGCAGGTGCAGCGAGCAGCTTCTCAAACGGATGCCCAGCAGGCATTGAACCATGCAAATAGCCGATAATATCCTGCACCTGCTGAGGGTATTTATTCACATCAACGTATTTATCCTGCTGCAGCGCTCTGGTCGCAAGCGGCATACCGCCCGGTGCCCGACCCAAACCTAAGTCGATACGGTTTGGATGAAGCGCCTCCAGCAGCCGAAAATTCTCTGCAACTTTGTAGGCACTGTAATGTGGAAGCATGATACCGCCAGAACCGACACGAATACGGGAGGTTGCAGCTGCCAAATGGGCGATTAGCACCTCCGGACTTGAGAAAGCAAGCGCACGCATGGAATGATGCTCGGACACCCAAAAACGGGAGTAGCCTAGTTCCTCCACCGCTTGTATGAGACGAGTCGATTGCTGCAGTCCTTCTGTGGCTGTTTGGCCTTCAGGGACAAGTACTTGGTCAAGCACACCTAATTTAATCATATTAATCATTCCTCCTTTTCCCTGTGGGCTTACGGGCAAGATCCAAGACAGAAACGGGTATATTTATATTTCCATTACTATCCACTTGACGATTCGACACTACGACAAAAAAATAAATGCATTCGCACGCATACATTATTGCACGCAAAATATGACATGTCAATATCATGTAACTCTTTTAAAAGACTACCTATTACAGGTTTCAAGGTTTCCTTGAGCCCTTATTCCTTATTATTGCCTTTTCAAAGTAAAACAAAATGGACTTGAAACAAAACAAACGTTATCATAGATTAAATGGATTTATGTATAACCCCGTGCCATACGATAATCATAGGTCTTCATTTTATAGAATAGGAGAATCTTATTATGAATAACGAACTTTTAGATAATTGGTTATCCCTTTCGCATATTCAAATGAAAATAAATAATAAACTCGAAATTGCATTTCAAGATAAACATAATATAACATTGAAAGAATTTTATGTGCTTTATCATTTATTACTAGCAGATGATAAAAAATTGAGACTACAAGACCTGCCTGACTTGGTTGGGCTAAGTCAAAGTGCTGTATCCAGGCTTGTAACCAGGCTAGAAGCAAAAAATTGTAAGGGCCTTGAACGAGATGTTTGCGAGGGCGATCGCCGCGGTGTTTATACACGTCTATCTGCAAGAGGTGAAGAAGAAGTAAGGAAATGTATCGATACCTTTCATCAAATTTATCTCTCTGCTGCTTCTGAACAGAATATTAAACAAGAATTACAAATACTCATCAAAAAAATATAACAACCTTATCCATAATTAATCAAAACCCAACGTATATACGAATCCAAGTTTTGCACCTCTACTGACGATCCTTACCTCCCTCTTCATTAGAGGGAGGCCTTTTCATGACATTCATTCACCATGAATGAACCGCTTTTTATCGTTTGTATGCACCCCCTAACTGAGCATAAGTTTATTTTGTCGAAGAACCAAAATCAGTAATCTTCAATTTAATTTCAAAGGTTACGGGAACCCGGCTGAACACTTCGTCCCAGTCGTCCTTAACCTTTTTCCATTTATGCGGATATTTAATAGCGAGAGATTTCCCGAATCCAGCTACGTCTACTTTGTATTTCGACTGCATTTTCCGCATCAGATGATCAATCATGGTTGTTAATCTTTCTTCAAAAACCCTCTCTGCTCCCTCTAAATAAGCTAGCTCGGATGGGTTTTCTTTCGTATCCCAATTTTCAATTAATCTCCCGGTTGATTCAATCGCAATGTGAAAGGAAATTGCATCGCCCTGTAATTTGGGAGTCATTTTACTTTTCATGGATTTGATCTCATAGGTAATGTTATCATTTCTCCAATCATAACTTTTGATAACCCCTCCTTTACCTGTTCCTTGAATCCAGGATAGGCTTTCCACATTTTCCTGATTCAAATCGCCTATCCACTTGCTTGTACTCCCCTTAATGATGCCGGCCCCTGAAAATTCTATTTCCCCCTTTGAAGAGACGATATTTTGCAATAAGAAGCTTTGTTTGGAATGCAGCAATCCATCCAACTGCGTTAGATTAACCTCTTTCATTACCTTATTGGTTCTGAAACTATTTTGTGTCATTGAGTTTATCCGAAAAGCAGGTACCTCTTCCGGCTGATTACTAATAAAGGTATCATAAGCCTTCCCATTGCTAAAAAATACCCGGCAGCTTGGACGTATATCATTATCACGCAGCACAAAGTCCATTAATTGGTCCATCTGATGCTGTTGTGCCAATTTTGTAGCTACTACTATGACTTTAAGATGATGCCCAATGACTGGACGCTCCCTTCTTGTTGAGTATTGGCGCATAATTTCAAATACAGAATCCCCCGTTAGGCGCAAATTGGAATACTTCAACAGCTGCTTCTCATTTGACTTCTCTTGCCTTTCGAACGATTTTATCGGAACAATTTGTATGGTAGCTGAAACCAGATTTTTTTTATCGTACTTTGCGCCTTCTCTTTCCAGATTGCGTTCAACTTCAGGCCGTTCACCTACATCTAGAGCCAGACCTGCATAAACACTTAAATCCTCAATTTCTTTACTGCTCCAGCAGCCTTGAGTGAAAACAAGTGACGATAAAAGAAGTAAAGCAAACAAGTTTTTAAATCTATACATGATGATTCAAAACCTTCTTTCTAAAGAGCAATATGACAGTAAGTAAGACAGGCACGAGAAAAAACAAAAAGATCCCCATCTTGCCTATCGTATCACCTAGCTTAAAAACTTCATTTATTCGCACAGGTAGCATCGTAGTGATAAATATAACGGGGATTAATCCAAATATCACCGGGTGAATTTTAAGATGAAAAACCTGTGAAATTCCTAACGAAGCATTAAAGTAAAAACTGGTGAAATTGCAAAATAACTGCATCATCCAAATGACTAGAAACGGAAACTCAAAACGTTCAAAAATTAATCCTGTAATTTCAAAGCTGCGAAGAAGATCGATTGTAGGCCAGGTGCTATTCAGCACCGAATCAATTGACATTCCCCCTATGACGACGACTACAGTCATAAGATATAGCACAAAAGGAACGCCTATTCCTGCAACAGTCGCTCTGACTGCCCGCTCGGGATGCTGCATATGTGCGACGAGAGTCATGATTACTTCGCATCCTGTAAATATAAGTACAGTTGATTTCAACCCTTTGAATACGGGGAGGACGCCTTCGCTCAAAACAGGACGTAAATTATCAATATCAAATAATCGAATACTGAGGAAATACGAAAGCACCAGTATTAGAATGCTGATTGGGAAAATAATTTGAAAAACTCGTGCAATGGAATTAATCCCTCCAAAGCAAATATAGGTGCCCACCCAAATAAAGGGAATGACAATAGCCCAGATCGGAGTTCCTTCCAGCAAGTAATACATGGTTATCTCTGCAAATATCCTTACCTCAAAACCCGCAATAATAATGTAATAGCAAATCAAGCAAACACCTAAGATTCCGCCAGGTATAGTGCCTACAATTCTTTTAGAGTATTGATATACCGTGTTATTAGGAAATTGCTGACTTAATTTCACCATGACCATCGTTACCAAAATGACGATAATGCCGCCTAATAGCACAGAAAGCCAGACATCCGGTGTTTGTGCAGCTTCGATCACACCTCGGGGCAAGGTCAAAATACCAGCCCCCAGCACTGAATCCGTAATAAAGATCGATGTTTGTGTTGTGGTGATTTTATCATCGTTGCGAATAAACACGTTTGCGCCCCCTCTCTAAGCCGTTACTATCTTCGCTTCTTATCTTGCGTCTTCATCATGTCCGGTCGTTTATTCATAAAAGGCAGCGGGGAACGCAGAAATAAATCCTTCCAGTCGTTAAAGCGAAACGGTGAGATCGGAGTCACATAAGGAACTCCAAAGCTTTTCAGCTTGCTTAAATGACCGCAAATTAACAATATAAACAAAATGGTTCCAAACATCCCTAGCACTGCCGCACATAACATGCCAGCGAAACGTAATATACGCAGTGTAATCCCTGCGCTATATACGGGTATCGAGAAAGACGATATAGCCGTCACAGCGACTACGATCACCAAAAAAGGACTGACAATTCCTGCCTGGACCGCTGCTTCACCAATGATCAAACCGCCAACAATGCCCATTGCCGGTCCAATAGGCTTAGGCAAGCGAATGCCTGCCTCACGCAATATTTCAATCGATATTTCCAAAATCATCACTTCTATCAATGAAGGAAAAGGGACACCCTGCCTTGTTTCAATGATCGTAACGGCAAGCTCTGTCGGGATTAAGCCCGGATGAAAGGAAATAAACGAAATATACAAAGCTGGTGCCATAAGGGCCAAGAACGCTGCGAAAAATCGCAGCATGCGCAAAAGAGTCCCCGGCAGCCAACGATCATAATAATCCTCAGGCGATTGCAGCAGCATGCTAAACGTCACTGGAACAATTAGAGCAAAAGGAGTGCCGTCCAATAGAATGGCAATCCTTCCTTCTAACAATCCGCTAATGACCCGATCCGGGCGTTCTGTATTTTGAGTTTGCTGAAATGGGCTTAGGTAATCATCTTCAATGAGCTGTTCCACATAACCCGATTCAGCAATGAAATCCATATTGATTTTTCCAACTCGATCTTTTACCTCCTGAAGCAGGTCTGGATTAACAATTTCCTTCATGTAAGCAATAACCAGCTTCTTTTTAATTCGAGTTCCTACCTCGTACATATTTATTTCCAGATCTTCACTGTAGCCTTGTCTGCGCAGCATCGATGTGTTCTCACTTATTACCTCGGTAAATCCGATACGAGGACCTCGAAGCAAAGCCTCAGAGCTTGGTTCATTGATTGCCCTGGTCTTCATTCCTGACGAGCTGATAAGCAGAGCGTGAGGCATGCCTTCAATGAACAAGGCTGTAAAACCCATCAAAATGGATTGTTTTAAATCATGAAGTTCTGCAACTTCATAGGCTTCGCAAACAGGTAGTACTTTATCTTTAAGATACGAGGAGAACTCCAATGGATTAACGAAATGGCTCCCGTCAGTCATATCATGCTTAACATCTTTCATTAAAATATTCATGACCTGCTTACTGACCAGCTCTTCATTTTGCATCCCATCTACAAAAACGAGCGTAGCCCGAGCATGAAATTCTGTTATTTGAAATTCACGAAAATGGACATCACTGTTACTGCCAATAGCTTGTTTAATTGCATTCAAATTTTCATCATAATCTTCGGACAAATTCGAAGGAGCGGCATGGTGCTTACTCTTCCGTTCTTTTTGGATAGGAGCATTCTTTTTTGTAACTAATGACCGCAAATATTTATTTAGATAATAAAGAGCAATGGCAATGATCAGGCTTAAAATAGCCTGCGTACAAACTTTCCAATCAGGGAGGTGCGATATTATAACAGACCACACGCTATTCCATCCTTTCTTAATAAAGCTCAATTTTAACTTGTCCCTTTATTTTCTTTTCATGCACCATTTTTCAGAAAATCAAAAAGCCCGATTTAGATCGAAGTTGACGATCTAAATCGGGCTAGCGTTCATTTTTTTACAAATTCAGGCTAATGGTTGATATCACATTTGTTCAATATGAACGAAATTTGATTTTCAAGTCGATTGATCGCTTCTTGTGCTTCTTTGTCCTCCGCTTGCTGTTCACGAAGCGATTCGAGCTCCTGCTTGAGTTGATGCAGATCATCTCCCGCATTTGCACAATCATAATTACTCTCGAGGCTATCGAGCATGTTTTATCCCCCAATCCATAGGTAAGTGTACTTGAGTATTATGATGAATTTCAATTCTTTTATTCATTTCCCTCAGATTTCACTATCGCCTATGCCTCGACCTTGTTTCACACCCCTCTATTCCTAAATTTTAATTGTCAGTTCAGTCACACTTTTTACGGCTTCCTTTGTAGGTTGCTGTTCTGAAGCTCGCGCCGCAGCCGCAGGAGGCTTTCGCATTAGGGTTGTCGATCGTAAATCCGCCAGTCATGCCTTGATTTTGGTAGTCAATTTTGATCCCTTCTAAAAATTCGATGCTCCGTTTATCCCATACGATATTGAAGGTTTCAGTCGGCAATACCTCATCTTCTTCCGTCAACAGGTCGTCTAGTTTAATATTGTAAGATAATCCGCTGCATCCGCCGTCTTCAATACCTACTCGAAGAAACAGATCAGCAATATTTTTATCCAAGATCATTTGATGAATAGTCGATTTGGCTTTTTCACTGATTTCTATCATCTCATTCACTCCTCACTAAGTATCGAGACAAAGAAGCTTGAATGGCTTGCGCTCGTTCATAGATCAGCATACCTGGGAGGTTAAAGGGGGGATCCCCACCTTCCAACAATAAAGCCCGAGCAGCTGCGATATATTTCTTGGCCATATGAATTTCAGCCATTCCATTAATTGAAGTGTCGGCTTCATCTGATTGCTTACTGATGTTTTTTTCCATTTGCCCGATTTTTCTTTCAAAATCTCTTATAGCTCGCATATTCTTTTTCAGTCGCTTTTTTAGTTTGCGATCTTCCCCTAAAATTGGTTTAGAGATATAGCGGTATTGGCAGTATTGGTAAGGTAAACCGGGAAGCAAGCCTTCAAAGGCCAATCTCAAACTATACTGGCCATCAAACACGATACCTACAATAGGAAATCCTAGTTTAATGACTGGCAAAATGAGAGCTTGAAGTTCCGCAACCGTTCCACTTTCCATATTTTTTGCAGCAATTACCGTGCCGCTAAATACTTCATATAAGATGTAGAGCGTTTCGTTCCCCTTTTTTTGCTGCACACCGTGCATCGACAAAACAATGCCGCCATTGAGCTCAGTCGTCACATGAAGTGCAGCAGTGAGTTCGCTCACCGTCATATGTGGCGTAAAGCACAACGCTCCTGCAAGGCTTAGCACATCCCCACCATAGGATGACTGTTTCATACCGAGCATTTCGGCTTCCGCTGATTTGTAGAAGATGCCTTTGTGCGAGCAAATCATATTTTTGCATGTGTAGGCTATACTCCATGCTTCAATAATACCGTTTAACGTCGTAATTTTTTTGTGCCATCCTGTGTGGGCACGCTGTAATTTCTTCTCACAATGCGGGCAAAAAGTAAATTCGGGTCGAAAATATATTTTGCGATTTTCCTCTTGCCGATTTTTCGAAAGCAAGGCGAACACTCCTCAAAAGGTCTACCCCCATTGCTCAGCAGTTTTAATCCTGCAAAAAGAAAACTAAATTTGCGGGTCAATATTATGATTTTTGCGGAAAAAGTTTGTCGGATCGTATTGCTTCTTGATGGCGAGCAGCCTCTCGTAATTAGCTGCATAGGCATCTTTCGTTATTTGCTCATCGGCTCGAACGGTATTCAGATAAGATGACTTGCGAAGCGAATAGGGCAATAACGCCTCGTAAACGGATTCTATCCAATCGGCACACTTCTCCGCTTCCTCCATGGGAAAGTCGACATCCAAACTGAGAAGAAACGATGCATCACGAACAGCAAATGCGGTAGCATCGGAAGGTATGCGATTCATCCGGCCGTGACAGCTCCAGAATTGTACCAGTAAAGACGGTCTTGGAGGATTCTCTAGTTTGCTGAGCAGCTTATCAATGATTTCATCGTTCAATTCTTTAACAAAAAGTGATGTTCCATAAACGGGAACATTTTTCGGAGCTGCTAGGTCAAACCTACTCTGTAATTCAGTATATAGGACGATACCCGTTTGATCGGCAATCGGGATAGCCAATTCACGCAGTGGTTGAATGGCCTTTTCCCCATCTGCCTTATCACCTGCATATAACCCGGCAATCACTATAACGCGTTTGTTATGCATTGCTTCAGGCACACTAGGCAACGAAGGCAGCTGGAAGGTCATCATATTAAAGGACACTTCATCCGGTGCCTGCTGCAGGTAAGCCTGCGCTTTTTGCAAAATCTGCTTCGCATCTTTATAGTCATACATGACATCGACAGCCAAAACTTCAGGACCTATAGGGTAAAGCTGAAATTCGAAGGAAGTGACGACTCCGAAGTTTCCCCCGCCACCACGAATGGCCCAATACAAATCGGGATTTTCCTGTTCGCTTACTTGAATCTCTTCCCCGTTAGCAGTAACGATACGCGCCCTAATCAAATTGTCGCTTGTTATGCCGTACATCCCTTTTAGATAACCGAGACCACCGCATAAAGCGAGTCCCGCAATGCCCGTTTCTGAAACCGTTCCTGTCGGAGTAGCTAGACCGTATTTCTGCGTCTGTGCATCGACATCCCCTAAAGTTGCGCCTGGTTCTACAACAGCTATACGCCTTACAGTGTCTACGGTAACCTTACGCATATCAGATAAATCAATCATGATACCTTTATCGCAAACGGCTGTTCCAGCAACATGATGACCACCACCCCGAATGGAAACGGGGATGTCTTTCTCTTTGGCAAATTGAACGGCAGCGACAACATCGGTTGCAGTCTTGCAAACTAAGATGGCTGCCGGATATTTATCAATGGCCAAATTCCACACCTTTCTTCTTTCGTCGTACCCTTGCTCTCCTGGTAAAATGAGATTTCCATCAATATTAGCTTTTAAGGTGTTAAACATTGTACATCTCTCCTTTCGTTTATTTGTTTTTCAAGCCTGAAGTTTGAAGACTTGCTCTATTTGCTTCAGTTGCTGGTGTAATCCGCGTGCTAGCCAATAAACTCATAACGATTAACAAGAGATGAAAGCCCATCGTTACCGTTAATGCAGCTTGCATCGACATCCCGGCAGCTTGGCAAACAACTAGGATAGAACCGCCTATCCCGATAACGACGCCCGGTGTAAAAGAATCTGCAAATTGCAGATTTGCCGAGGTTTTGCCAACCCCTTCTTCTCCTGTTTGGGAAAAGGCCACAACGCCGCTAATCGGATGCGCCAATCCGATTCCAATCCCCGCTATAATTTGGCCAATAACCGCGACAGCAACGGTTACAACGGGTACCCAAAATACGAAGGCAATCCCAATTGCAAGCAGCAGCACACCCAGAATAATTCTTGTATGACGTCCACGTCCCTGGTCTGCCGAATCCCAACGTCCTTGCAGATAAGCAATGACGCACCAACTCAGTGCGGCGCTAGCTACAATTAATCCGGCCTGAGAAGGCGTAATTCCTTTCACATCTATTAAAGCCAATACCAGAAAATTTTGTGTGCTCGTATAAGCGGCGAAGAATAGCCCACGTGTTGCGAGAATAGCCGGCATGCCTCTTCTCATAGCAAGCGTTCCCTTGGGGAGCAGTTTGCGCAGCGGATATACCATTAGCACTAAGCCGATAATGCCTAAAACAAACCCTGTAATGGTCGGCAGCTTGCTGAGACCAACTAATAAAATCCCCGTACCGACCGTCAATAGCAACGCCATCCATGTAGCGGCAGCTCCATTTTCCCCTTGTGTCCCCTGCGTTTTCAGCTTCCTAAAAGCAGGCAGGCTAAGCAGCGCTGAAACGATCAGGATCGGTAATATTCCCCAGAAAACGAAGCGCCAGGACCATTGATCGGCGATAAGGCCTGCAACGTATGGGCCGAGCATAGATGGAAGCACATAGGCAGTACCGAATGCTCCGAGTATTTTCGCACGTAATTCATCGGGGTAGCTTAAAGATATTGCCGTGTAAACACAAGTCATCATGGCACCGGCACCTAGGCCCTGCATGGCTCGGGCCAAAATCATCATATACATATCACTTGCTGTCGCCGCAGCGATCAGTCCAACGATGAATAATAACAGGGCGTAAGTGAACGGTGCTGCTGGCCCTTTTCGATCAATGATACGACCAACGACCAAGGTGCCAATAATCTGCGCAAGCAGATACGTGCTGAATATCCAGCCAAATAGGTCAATGCCGTTCAAGTCGCCAGCGATGGAAGGAGCAATCGTCGTTACCGAAAGGCCTTCGAATCCAACCGCCATCACGGACAGGATAATTCCTATAGACAATGCAAAGTAACGCGGGCTGAAAATGCTTTGATGATTAGACATTAAAATTGACCTCCAAACAAGATTGTTATGTATACACCGTATCCGGATACTTAGTAAACATTTTTCTTTACAAAGTATACGGTACCGTTCACCTTTGACTTTGTCAACATTTTTATTTAAAATGTAAGGAGCGATGTAGTAGATTCAGTTGCTTAATAAGGAGGGCACCATGAGCCGAAATCAAACAAATAAAGATTCCTCGACCAGAACCCGAAGAGCGATCATTGATCTGCTAAAGCAGCAGGGCGGGATGGATGTGATGGCACTAGCCTCCGAATTTATGCTATCTGGAATGGCGATTCGCCAGCATTTAAATGCCCTGAAAGAAGAAGGATTAGTTACACATGAAGAAGAAGCCCGCCCCATGGGCCGGCCGGCAAAGCTATGGAGATTAACTCCCGAAGCTAATCGTTTTTTTCCAAGCGGTTATTCGGAGTTGTCCGTCAGTTTGATCCATTCGATGAGAGAGGCTTTCGGTAACGAGGGGTTAGACAAGCTGCTCGCTGTCCGGGATAAAAATATGCAAGCGCAATATCTTCAGCACATAGGTGACGCATCGGACATTAGGGACAAGCTTGAGAAGCTGGCCGAGATTCGAACAAATGAAGGTTATATGGCCGAAATTCAAGAGCAAGACGATGGGAGCTATCTATTTATTGAGAAGCATTGTCCGATTTGCGAGGCTGCCGTAGTCTGTACCGGGTTATGTAAAAATGAGCTGCATTTATTCCGAGCTGTTCTCGGAGAGCAGGCGCTTATCGAACGGGTGGAGCATATTTTGGTGGGAGGCCGAAACTGTGTCTACAGGGTTAGCATAGGCAAGCAAGCCTAATTCTGCTTAAATAAAGACCCGCAAGACGGTCGCTTGGCTCACCAAGCAGCTGTTCTTACGGGTCTTAGTTTACTATTCAGCCTATTTTTTTGAACGTTTATTAGCAGATGCTTTAGCCCGCTTTGCGCGTCTCGCACTCGAAACCATAACATTTTTCTCCGTATGCGTGAAATGCTGCTTGTAGACAGGACAACAATGATGCTGCTTCACGGTTTCAATGTTTTGAACGACATTCACAAGCTGTGGGTGATAGTAGTTCTCGTATTGTACAATCGGAGGATCATAGATCGTCTGCGTTGGACAATCGGGACAAAAGTTCATGTCATTCATACCGCCTACATTACCCATATTGCCTATAACACCCATATTATAGTAATTATTTCTGTTCAAAATAATTATCCCCTTTCGGTTTTGGAATACACGTTATTGTATTCGCAGAAAGAGAATGCGGCTTGTATGTTTGACATGGAAGGCTATGGCCTCCCCTATTTCTGCGGCTTGGAGTGCGTGATACGAGCTCAAGCCTTGCTTTCACGCAGCAGCTCTATTTTGATCCCATGCATAAACGGCTGCAAAGCTACCGTTTCGCGTTGAAATAGAAGCCCATTATAAGGATCGTACTTATCATTTCTTATATTCAACAAAAATTTTACGTCGCTCATAAGAAAAAACAATCATCGACACGCCCAATATCGCGCATATCATATACATAAAGGAATAAGAAAAAATATCCGCTATCGGCCCCATAATAACTCCTCCAAGCGAAACGCCCAAATCCGCCATCGCAATAAATAAACCAATTAATACATTACGATTCAATTGCGGCAATACAAACGTTAAATAAGTTGTTAATGTAGGATAAAGCAGCGCCTGAGCGATCCCCATCAAACCTGCACCGACATAGAAAAACCCGGCTCCACCCCTTGCAGAAAAGCCCACACATAACGCCGCTGCAGCTAGCATCAGCATAATAACCATGATAAAAGCTGAATGCCATTTTCCGTCTGATGGAATTTTCTTTCGTAATACAAATCGGGCCACGACTACCGCTCCTGCCTGCAGCATGAGATAAATAGCGGCATTGCCACCTTCGACTTGTGCAGCGTAAAGCGGTATGAAGGTGGTCACCGCTCCAAATACAAGGGAAGCGATCAGCATCAGCACACTGCATTTGAACAAATGCGGGTTTTTGAATAACTGGCCAAAGGAAGCGGACATTTTTGCCCCCTGCTCTGACTTGTCGGGAAAAGGCTTGGCCTCTTGATTGTCCATTTTGGCGCTATACCCTACTACGCCTGTAAGGACAGCAATGGCAATCATGGCCACTGTAAAATCATTCATCTGCCCTGTTTGCCAAATGCCTAAAGCCAGTAATGGGCCAATAATACCCGGCATCGAAGCGCATAGGGAATACATGGAAATCCCCTGTGAACGATCCTTTTCTGGCAGCGCATCGATAATGCCCAGTTGCAAAGCCATGGAGAAAAAAGCCGTACATACGCCTTGCAGCATGCGAGCGACGAAATAGCCCTCTAATCCTGTAAACGTATATAGGATTAAAGCAAAGCCATTCATAATAAGAATGGTGCGCAGCACGCGGATGGGCCCGTACCTTTGAATCATTTTGCCCGCCCATGGCCGAAAAAACATCGTTGTAAATAAATACGCCCCCATAATGATACCGATCGTTGTATTGGTAGCGCCAAGCGATTCACCCTTCAAGGGGATAATGACATTAAGTATGGAGTTTGCACTAAAATACAACAGGGTCAAAATATATAATCGAACAAAAGGCCATGATAGAGCTCCTCTCACCACTTCTGCTCCTTCCTCTATTCTCCTTGTGACTGGCTCTGGAACTCTCTTTGCTGCTAGCGTCAGGTAATGATCATCTGCAGCAATCTCCTTGCATACGCTGACTGGACGTCTTTTAATTGTTCCATATGGACCATTTCTTCGATTTGACCATTTCTAATCATCAAAACTTTATCGCAAATATAAGCGGCAGCCTGAATATCATGGGTGATGAAAATATAAGCCATGTTGTAAATTTTCCTCAAGCTTTTTAGCAATTCCAGCACCTGCATTTGCACGGAGCCGTCCAAAGAGCTAATCGCTTCATCAAATACGATACATTTTGGTTCTGTTGCAACGGCTCTTGCAATGCATACGCGTTGAGCTTCCCCACCCGATAGCTCATGCGGATATTTTTTTCGATAGGACGTGTTTAAGCCCACCTGCTGCAGGAGCAAATCCATTTTGTCCTGAGCTTCAAGGCGACCTCTGCTTTGCTGCTTCAAAGGCTCCATCAGTGCCTGTTCTACTGTATAAAAGGGGTTAATCGAGGAGGAATAGTCCTGAAATACGGCGCTAATCTGTCCCCGTCTCGCTCGTCGATCCTCTACGTTGTTCCCCTCAAATAAAATCGTTCCGCTATCAGGCTTTTCAAGCCCCAATAATAATCGTCCCAATGTCGATTTGCCGCTTCCGCTTTCCCCGATAATGCCCAAGCATTCACCCTGCCCGCATTCGAAGCTAATGTCTGTCAGCACCTGCTGTATTTCTTTTGAGAAAAATCCGCCTTTTAAATAGGTTTTATGAACATGGTCAACGCTGAGCAAGGCTAACTCCTCCCATTAATCGCTTGAAATGATCATTCAGCGCTTGCTTCGAGGATACTAAATATCGGGTATAGGCATGCGCAGACTCCGAGAAAATAAACGGGCTCGTCCCGCGATCCACAATTTCCCCTTCTTTCATAACCAGAACGTCATCCGCTATTTTTCGGACGATGCCTAAATCATGTGAAATAAAAATCATCGAGCAGCCCATTTTCTCCCGCAATTGAATAAATTGTTCAACGACCTCGAACTGCGAGATCGTATCAAGAGCCGTCGTCGGCTCATCCGCGATAACGATAGCAGGCTCTAGCACCAGAGTGAGCGCAATCATAATCCGCTGCAGCATGCCGCCGGACAACTGATGCGGATACATATTCATCACCGCGATCGGATCTTTCAGCATCACGCTTTCCATAGCACGTTTCATTTTAGCCGTTATTTCTTCTCGGCCCCAACCGAAATGGCAGGCCAGCGTTTCCCGCAAATGAACGCCGACCACGCAAGAAGGATCAAAGGCACGCATTCCATTTTGCAAAATCATACACAGCTGCTTGCCTCGTTTTTTCCTCATTTCCTTTTCTGAAAGCTCGCTGAGATTGACCCCGTTAAACAAAATGTCCCCAGCTTGGCGGATGCCAGGCTTGTTTAATCTCATGATGGCTCTGCATGTGAGGGATTTCCCGCTTCCGCTTTCGCCGACAATGGCTAGGCAGCGGCCTTGCTTGACATGAAAGGAGCTGCCCGGAACAATGACCTGACCCGTCTGGCTGTCCCAAATTTTCAAATTCGCCACTTCCAAAATAGCCATAAAATCAAGCCACCTCCTTGCCTTGTAGTCTAGCAATGGCAGCAAGTCCCCGTGCTTGCTGCTTATATTTGGAGGCCAATAACTTAGGATCTAAAGCAACCTGAAGCGCATCCGATAAAAAGTTGATCGCCGATACGACTATAATAATCGTTAAACCGGGCGCGAGCATAAACGCTGGCTTTGAGAACATTACTTCCCTCGCCTCATTTAACATCATGCCCCACTCCGCATTCGGAGCCTGAATGCCTAAGCCAAGAAACGAAAAGCCTGATAATTGCAATATCATGGAACCGAAGGAGCTGCTTGCAATGACCGCAATTTCCGGAAGCGCTACTGGAACAATATGCTTGGCTATTATTTTGAGGTTGCTGACACCAAGCACTTTGGAAAATTTCACATAGTCGGATTCAGCATATTGCATCACAGAAGTTCTAATGATTCGCGCAAACCATGCCCATTTCATCAAGACGAAAGCGAGCAAAATATTTTCAAGGCCTACCCCCAAAATACCGATCACGGCCAAGGTCATGACATAGCCAGGGAAAGAAAGCATCACATCACAAATTCTCATCACAATGGCATCTATGATCCCTCTAAAGTAACCTGCTATTAAGCCTAAAACCGCTCCAATTCCGACCGATACGGCCAATGCAGCAAGCACCCAAAGAACACTAGGACGGATTCCAAAAATTAATCTCGATAAAATGCAGCGCCCAAGGTGATCGTTGCCTAACAAATACTCCCACGATGACGCAGCATATCGAAGCTCCATATGCACTTCTTCAGGATCATGCGGAGCAAATAAAGGAGCGAATATGCCGGCAGCCAGGGTCAAAACAAGAATCGATAAAGAAGCTGCGGCCAGCTTATCTTTCAACAGAAATCGCAATCGTTTCATTTAGTGTCCCTTCCTTAATTTAGGGTTCATCGCCGCATTCATAATGTCAGAAACGGTGTTGAACAGCACAAAAGCCATGGCGAGTACAAGGACATACGCCTGAATGATCGGGAAATCCCTGCTAAGAATGGCTTTAACACTCAGCGTTCCTAACCCCGGCCATGCAAAAATATTTTCCACAACGACCGTGCTGCCTAAAATAATCGGGATCGCCATACAAAACACTGATACAGCAACCTGCAATGAATTTCTCAATATATGCATCGTTATTTTCATCTCTGGCAAACCGCTTGCCCTGCCATACAGCACGTAGTCTTCATTCATATTACTTAACATCGAGCTTCGAACGATTCGAAAATAAATGCCTGTATAACTGATCGTGATTACAAGAACCGGTAAAATATAACTTGCGTACGAATCCATCCCGCTTGTCGGCAGCAAATCCAATTGCACGGAAAAATACCAAACCATAAGCGCCGCAAGCCAATAAGGCGGCATGGAGGTTAGAAAAAAGGAAACGCCTCTAATCGATTTATCGGTCATTTTCCCTTCTCTAAGGGCACTAATTACACCTAATCCAATGGACAGCGCAATAATGGCAGCCGCCGACACCAACGTCAGCTTTAACGTATTTAGAAAAGCGGGAGCCAGCAAGGACCACACGGTTTTGCCGGTAACATACGAGTTCCCGAAATCAAGCTGCAGGCATGACACGAACCAGTTCAAATAGCGGATTAGAAATGGCCGATCCATCCCAAGCGCTGCTTTCGTTTCCGCTATTAATTCATCCGTAATGGCCGGCACGCCTTGCGCGTGCAATATGACTTCAGCCGGATCTAACGGGGACAAATTGTTCAAGCCAAACGTTAAAAAAGATATGATTACAAGCAACGGAATCGAAAGGAGTGACCGTTTGATAATATAGCTGACCATAGCAAGCTCCTTGTTTTGGTTATCATCTATTCAAAATGCATTTGCTCAAAGGGCAGTTCAAATTGGGTTTGCTTAAATGAAATACCCTGCAAGTCTTTGGGAGCTACAATCGTAACGCTGCCATTGGTAATGGGAATAAAGACGGCTTCATCATGAACGATCGCTAAAATATCCGCATACAACGATTTCCGTTTTTCCTCATCCAGCGTGACCATTACTTCATCAATTTTCTTGTACAGCTCATCCGCTTGGTTGATGCCGCTTGTCGTGTGGTAATAAGCCGACTCGGAAGTAAAAGCGGAAATGGTGCTCTGCGGGTCGTAGGCGAGTCCCCATGTTTGATTGAACAGCAAATCATAGTCTCCCGTAGCTCTTCTGCTTGCAATGGAGGAAGATTCTTCGCCGATAAGCTCCAACTGGACCCCGATCTTTTTTACTGTGTTTTGAATGAACTCGGCCTCTGTTTTTTGCGAGGAGGAGCTGACGTCATAATAAAGCTTCATCGCTAATGGCTTGCCGTCCTTCATTCTAATCTCGCTGCCATTCTTCTGCATCCAGCCTGCTTTCTCCAGTAGCTGCTTCGCTGTATCCAAATTAAAGCCGCGTTGCTTTAGCTCGACATTGGCATAATGGACGTTAGCGGAAAATAGCGTATGGGCTGCTGTTTCCGTACCGCTAAAAATTTGCTTGCTGATCGTTTCTCTGTCAATCGAATACCAAATGGCTTCACGAACAGCCGTTTCATGGGCGGGATTATCCGCTTTGCTGCTGTTGGCAACGATCATTTTCGTATTCATCGCTTTGCTTCTGACAAGCTGGAAGTCGCCCGAATCCATTAACTGATTCATCGCCTCCACATCAATGCTGTCTGAGCCCCGATCATCTGTAAATATAAAGTTGACCTCTCCCTTTTGCAGCGCCAAAAAGGTTGTCTCCCCTGCCGGAAGCACCTTCGCTGTAATGTTCTTCACCTTTGGCGCACCGCCCCAATAGCTATCATTCGCTTCGAATACCGCATATTGATCGGTTTTATGTTCGGTCAGCTTATAGGGCCCCGTGCCGTTATGGCCGCTTACGCCATCTTTCGTTTCCCCATTAACAAAATCTTTGGGCGAGATGAATACATAGGGTCTAGTCATCGATAATTCAAGCAATGCCGGGTAATACGGCTCGGACAGCACCATTTCAAACGTATACTCATCGAGTACGCTTACGCTCACAATTTTCGTCGAAAGCTTGATCCAGGCATGCTTGCTTGCATTGCTTTGCACCGCTTCTATATTCTTCTTTACCGCATCGGCGTTAAATGGCTCGCCATCGTGGAATTTCACATCTTTTCTTAAATGAAAGGTGTATACTTTGCCATCGTTAGACACTGTCCAGGACTCGGCAAGCAATGGCTTGATACCATCCTCCGTGTTTTCAACTAATGATTCGTACACCATCCCTTGCGCTGGCAATGAGCCGGGATACAGATGGGGGTTCATATCATTAATATCTTTTGCTGTGGCGTACACCAGTTCCTTGCCTTGATCCGCTGCTTCTGTTTTTGCAGCATTTTCAGCATTTCCAGCATTACGATCATTACCGCCACTGCAGCCTGCCAATAATACAATTGAAACGATTAATGCCGATAATAAAACAACGATTTTTCTTGTCATGTCATATCCTCCTGTATAAGTGCGCACTCCATCACCTGTGTTCTATGCTGCTGCCGATTTCACTGCAGATCATCTTCAAATCTTCTTCAAAGCTCTGGACAACGAATGCATCCGATATTTTTTCGCCTTTAAGCGCTTGGGCAGCTTCCTCGATTTTATGCTCATAGGCTGCAATGAATTGATCAAGGGTTGGGCAGCTTGAGCCTGCGAATCTTGCAATGCCCTGAATGATTTTTATCCGATAATAATCCTCTTTGGGCATTCGTGGAATATCCCAATATTGCTCTTGGTTGACGAAGATTTGACGAATGGGAACGGCGGAAAAATCGAAATATTTCCCGTCCTGATCCGGCTCCGAGAATGGGTCGATTAACAGCGACGTATAGCGTATGTACAATAAATACTCTTGATGAATCGTCTCCAACTGAATAAAATTATCGATATCATGACGCGATAAGCTCTCTAATCTAACTGGATAATTATCATCGATCATGAACTTCAGCAGATTTACACCATTCAAATTCAGCTTTTCGATCACATTCGTCATCTCTTTCCACCCGGCCAGCATATCGCGAATTAAATATTGCGTAATAGGTCCTTCGGGAAACATTTTATATACATATTTCCTTACAGCTGAATGGCCGAAGATAACGTTTAGTGAGAAAGGGTTCATAAACAATGGCGGATGGACATAGAGAGAGATGTTTCTCGTCTCCGCCTCTATGGGACTGCTCATGACTTCCAGCCTAATGCCCAATCGTTCAAATAATGCACAGAGCCTTTCTACATGGGGTGAAGCATTGTTCGAGGAGCCAATGAAAACCTTTTTCTTAACCCCTGTCGTCAACACATGATTGGTTGGCTCGCCGCTCTTCCAGCGTGTATCGCCAAGGTAGGTAGAAAAGCTGATGATGTCCACATTTACATTTGGCAAAATCGTATTCATATAATGGCGTACTAAGCTGTTGGAGCCGAAGGTGGGCGAAATTAATACGATGCACCTTACTTGTTGGAGCAGTTGATCATTAAGCTGCTTCAAAACCTCCATATACGCATCGGTTGTGACAGCAAAGATCAGCGTATCCCATTCTCCCGTCATGCTGCCATATCCATCATAAACATGATCGATGATACAGCTGCCTTCCATCTGCTGATGCTTTTTATTTTGAACGTCTACCCTCACTTGATTTTGGCTGTGCTTAAGTGCCGTAAAAAAACGTTCCGAACGAGCCGACTTTCTGCCAACAATGCCAATACAGCTGTTCAAATCCTTTTTTAGCGTGACGGCAAGCTGAATAGAAGCGGGCCCCGTGCCTACGATTAACACGCGTTGGAATTCACTCATATAAACCTCCTATTGGATCATGATTAAGCCTGTGCTTTTTTTAAATCTAAGAATTACGCTTGTACAAAGCTATATCAAACACATGGTCATGACGCAATATGGTGTCAACCAGCCTCCACCTTCCTTCATCCACCGCTTGCATAGGGTAATTGAATAAGGACTTCAGTTGATCGCCGTATCTCATCGCCACGACCACTTGCTCATTCGTTAAGTCATATAATTGCTCCAGCAGCTCGTATTTATTGGAAACGGTTGAGCTGAAAATAATATGGGTCACATCCTTGATGATATCAAGCTGCTCTATGAACGATTTTTCTAACCGAATGTTTAATTCGCTTCCTAATTTATGTATCACTTTTCGTCCTAGCTCGATAGCTTCCTCATCGATATCAATGCCGACTACTTGTGCGCCCGTCCGCTTTGCGATAAATAATGGCGTCATGGGGAACGAGCCTGAGCCAATCAACAATACGATGGATCCCTCCGTGACCTGAAAGCTGCCAAATTCTTGTTCAATGCAGGACTCGATATTTTTAAAATAATCGGTATTGTCCACTTCTCCATCCAGCAGCTTCAAGGCGCGATATTTTTCCATAATAGCGACGCATAACGAAGACATCTTCCTTAGGTCAGCGAGAAGCAGAGGAAGCTCATTACCGACTTGCTGCTCCAAGGCTTCCCATGATGCTTTGTTCCCCTCGTCTAGGATGAAAGCTGAATAGTCATCTATGACCCGCTCTAGCTCCGAGCTTTTATGAGACGTGCCGTCATATCGCTTTACTAAATCCGTAAACCGTTCTCGAAACAAGGTCAAGCTTTGTTCAAATGTCGTTAACTGATTCATTCCCTTCTCCCCCATACCCATTAATCGTTATACAGAAATAAATGCTTTGCCTTGTGCTACGATTCCAACAGATCCTTCAATTTTCAAGCTTGTTACTTCATCTTTATAGCAATCAGCCATTACATGAATCGTGCCGCCGGGCTGCTTAACTGGTGCAGCAATAGCTCCTTTGTTTTTCCAAGACAGATATGCGCCAAGTGAAGCCGTACCTGATCCGCACCCTCGCTCCCATATCATGCTGTCTAAAGAAGGAACGTAAATGAGCGGAGCCATTTCATTAGAGTCAGATTTAAACAATAATATGCCGATCAAGTTGGCTCCTAACGTTATGCCAAGCAGCTTGGCTAGTGATTGTGCTCTGTCCTTCTCGGCCCTGTCGAACTGCTCTACTTCAATGACAATATGAAAAAAATCATCATAGCGCACAATGACAATATTCAAATCATCGCCTTCATACACAACGGTCTTCTGCTCGATTTTTCGAGGCATAGGCATCGCCACTTGGCAAAAAAACTCCTCTTGCATTTTTTTCACTTGGCATGTCACTAATTGATCGGTTCCCGACGCTTCTAATACGATTTCCATTAAATCGCTTTGATTGATTCCTTGTTCAGAAGCAATAAATGCAGCCAGCGCCATACACGCATTTCCGCAAAACTCACCTCCCGCCATTTGCAAATAGGCAGCAGCACCGTGCTTGGGCTGTTCGATAAAGCCTACTTGTTCAGCATAAACATGGTCATAAGACATCATTTTTGAAGCAATTTGCTTGTACTCGGAAGCGGCATGATTGGTTTTCACAAGAATGGTCATATTTTGCGTGGGGTTGAACTTTACAAAATCGATTTCTCGTTTCATCATAACTACCCTCTAATTCAATTTTTTTGATCCAGCGCTCCTCTTGCTTTATTGTTGCTTAATAGTAATAATTACTATTAACATTCGAGTACATCATAACCATAATTTGGAGCACTGTCAATGATGAAAATAGACAGATTGTGCTCGGACTAGCAGCTCCAAAATGGAACAATCAAAAAAACCCGTCAAGAGCCTTGATCTCACAAGGCTCTTGACGGGTTTTAACTTCTGACGCTTTGACGTATTTTACGCTGAAGCATCGTCTATTAACGACTACTATCAACGACTGCTTCGCAAGGCTTCGGAACTTTGAGAGACTATGACCTCTTTTCTTGTCCGATTGACCATATAAATGCCAAGAGAAACGAACAGCAGGGCCACGAGATTTTTAAACTCCATAATCTGTTCACCGAGAAACAATGCGGATAGCAAGGTCCCGAACACAGGAATCAGGAAGTTATAAACGGACACCTGCCCGACTTTGTTATATTTAAGCAGCAAATTCCACAGACAGAACGCGGCCGAGGACAGCAGCGCCAAATAAATAAGGTTGCCTGTCGACTCCGGTGTAAAATGCGTCACACGGCCCCCAAGTCCAAGGCCCAGCAAGGTTAGAGCCAAGCCGCCAATGAGCAAGCTGTAGCCTGTCACTAGCAAAACATCAATGGTAGCTGTCAGCTTTTTGGCATAAATGGCCGTGATGGAGAAGATGAGGGCTGCCACAATGACGAACCCCTCCCCTTTAAAGGAAAAGGAAAACTCCAGCAAATCCGTATGGAAATTCACAACAATAACGCCGATAAACCCGAGCAGGCAGCCGAAAATTTTATTTTTGCCCAGCTTGTCATTTTTATAAAGGTAATGGGCCAAAATGACGCTGAAAAAGGTCGTCGTTGCATTCATAATCGAGCCTTTGACGCCTGTTGTATTGCCTACTCCCACATAAAAAAATATATATTGGAGACCTGTCTGCAGCAGGCCCAGAACGAGCAAGCTTGTTAGCTGGCTTTTGGATAAGGAAAGCACCTTCTTGCCCGTGGCCCGGAATAACACCAGCAGCAACAGCCCTGCCAGCACAAAGCGATAGCCGGCAAAAACATATTTTGAAGCGATGTCCTCTGGCATAATATCAAAGGCGAGATAGCCCAGCTTAATAGTCGGATAGGCACTCCCCCATAATAAGCAGCACAAAGTAGCAATTAACGCTACAAATTTCGGATCGCTAAACCTGCTCCGATTACTTTGTTGCATTCCATTGCGTTGTTTCTGTTGATTCTTTTGTTCCTTCTGTTCCTTCACAGCCAACCTTCTCCTCATCCTTTATATCTCAAGCGTCAGCTCTAATGGCGCGCCTTCAACGACCATATCATAATTCGGCACGGCTTGTAAGGAGAAAAATCGAATAAGCCCGGAAAAACCTTTTATAATAAAGGTCCTCCGGGCTTATGGCACAATCAGGAAATCGCTTTCAATTCAGCTCTCCGCACCTTCTATTTCGAAAGAGCATCCCTCTACTTACTTGGATGGCCAGTTGCCATACCAGGCGTAGCCTGTTCTTCTTTCCTGGTCGATATCGCTGAGCTTGTACTTCACTACACCGTCACGGCCCACAAAGATTGGCTTGTTGGTACCAATCTCATAGAACCGCGCCCAGATTGGGGTAGTAACGCTCGGATCGCTGATTACAACAACATCATTGCTCGTTTTCTCGACCCGGATTCCCTTAATTTGTACCGCTTTGAACCAATCTTCAGCCCCTTTAATCGCAGCGGCGATTTTCGTAGTGGACGTTCTCGTTTTCAAAAACTTCACAATGTTTACGCTCTCCTGAGCGGTGAGTGAAGGCACTTCATAAATTCTTGCCCCCGCCGGCTTCAATGTGCTGGAGTCATGCTGCTGGCCCCATGCTGTCAATTTGCCGCTAACTGTAACTTGCGTGTTCAAAATGCAGTCTACCCCTTTATCTACCGCCTGCTTGCTTTTGGCAGCGAGCGTGCTGTCGATAAAGGAGAAATCCCCTTTTTTATTCGCAATTTCATCCAATAAAATCAGGACATTAACCATTGCATTATCATTATAGGTAATATGTTTATGATAGCCAGAGCTTTGATAAACTTGTGGGAATCCTCCATTCGCATATTGCATATTGATTAGAAAATTAATGCCCTTGATTGCCGCTGTGGAATATTTGCTGTCCTTCGTTTTCTGATATTCGGTCGCCAATCTGCGAATTTCCGAGTAAGTTGCCTTATTGTCGATTGTTGACTTGGACCACTCGCCACTAGTTTCTGAGTAATCCTTTCTCCAGCCTCCATCCGCTTGCTGGTTTTTCAAAACATCGGAAAGGCTTGCTGTCGTGCCCGAAGCATCTGCCGCCATCACTGTCGTAAGCGGTTGCATGATTACGGCTGGAACAGAGAGAAGCATGCTAAGAGCTAAAGCTGCGGTTACTGTACTTCTTTTCATTGAACAAAATCCCCTTTCTTTTTTCCTAATAGTTGTAATTAATGATATTTAATTACTTTTTTAGTTTACTGAGTCTCGACTCAATTGTCAATAATATCCTTGTAAAAAATTGTATTTTTGTGTAGAAAGCTGTCTGTCGTTGGCGATTTTCTAACCATCCATAAGCCAAATGAAAATAAATGGAGCACAGGCTTGACCTTAGGGCTGACCTAAGGTATATAGTGAAGCTAATGACAATGTTCCCCCCATAAAATAGTAGGAGCGACATAATGAAAAATGATATTACAATTAGCAGTCTCGCAAAACTCATGCATGTATCTGTTCATCAAATTCGTTATTTTGAAGAAAAAGGAATTCTTCAACCTGCGTATATTGATAACAACCAGTATAGAATGTACGGAATAGATCAGATTTATCGGTTGTCCCATATATTACTGCTGCGCAGGCTCGGTATACCTGTCTCGTCTATTAAGGACTGCTTCTCTACCTATTCTTCCGAGCAATATGAGCAATTGCTGCATACGTCTTTGCTCGAAACCGATCAGGAGATTGCCAGGCTCCAGGAGCTCCAACTTTTAATTCGCAAAGTGCTTCATGAACAGCAAGCATTTAGCACACAGAACAAGCCCTATCAAATCAAATGGCAAAAATCGGTTCATTTGAAGTGCTGGTTCGCCAAGGCTGAACAAACTAAACTTCATGCGAGGCTGCTGTCTGAACAGTCGGACCCTGTTCCGGACTTGTTCGAGTCGGATATTTATTATGTGTATGAACAATCATCTACCCTTAAGCTATGCACCGAAACACCCGAACCCAGCGACCTTGTCCTGCCTTCAGGAGACTATCTTTCCGCCCATTTCCAGGTTAACGACGAGGAAGAGCTTGAACAACGAATCGAACAGCTATACGGTCATGCAGCAGCACAAGCTTATGTTACGGAGGGACCGTTAATTGTCATTGAAAAATCTTATTTATCTTTGTTTAGCCACGACAAACTCCATTATGAGCTGCTCATCCAAGTTGAAACAGCCTTACGTGCCGAACAGGAGGCGAAAATATGAAGGTTTCTTCTATTACAATTGAGCCGATGCAGGCCAAATATAATCGGCAAGTCGGCCAATTGCTTGTACACGGCTTTAAAGAGAAATTTTTTAAGCTTTCTAAGCTGAATGACTCTATTCTTGCGCTCTTTTTTGAGAAGCTTCTGGAGCACTTTCCCAATGAGCCCGCAACACATCGAGTAGTAGCGCTGCAAGCTGGTAATATCGTAGGGACATTGTCCATCAAGTGGTGGCCTGAGTCCGAACTGGAAGGAAGCACACCACAGCCTATGCTCCCTTTATGGCGGGAATTCCGTATATTTGGTAAGGGAGCTTTACTCAAACTGCTGCTTGGTTTGTATTTTCTATCGTACAAGCCGCAACCAGGCGAATGTTATATCGCAGACGTAACCGTCCATCCTAATTATCGAGGCGAAGGCATCGGCAAGCTGATGCTGGGGTGGGCGGAGCTTTATGCCCGTGCCCATCCTTCTTTTAATGTCCTGAGTCTGCACGTTTCGAGCCATAATCTGGGCGCCAAACGGTTATATGAACAGCTTTCCTATCACATGCATCGTAAAGAACGCAGCCTGCTAAAGTATATGTTGTTCCATGAATTGGAATGGGAATATATGAAAATTAAGTTGAAATAAAATGAATACCTATTGAGGAGCCGCTATGAAAAAGAAAATGGGCATTGTCCTTATCGTTATTTTATTGATTATAGGCAGTTCGACTTTCTATGTATTGCAGCAAAATAGCTTTGACATAGTAGAGCAAACGATCCAGATTCCCAGCCCCGAAGGCCAATTAACAGGCATACTCGCCATGCCCAAACACGCTTCGGGAAAGCTTGGGCTTGTATTGTTCGTGCATGGTGACGGCCCGATTAATGCCTCTCATAATGACGGATACAAGCCGCTTTGGGAGCGGCTTGCTGCCCACGGCTACGCTTCTTTGTCCCTCAATAAGCGGGGAATTGACGGCTCTGCCGGCAACTGGCTCGATCAGAGCATCGATGACCGGGTAGAAGAGGCGCAGCAAGCTTTAGCGTGGGCCAGAACACAGCCCATGATTGATCATACAAGAATCGGTGCATGGGGTGCCAGCCAAGCCGGATGGGTCATCCCAAAGCTTGCAGGGGAAGAACAGCTTGCTTTCAGCATTTTGGTATCCCCTGCCATCAATTGGCTGTCTCAGGGTCAATATAATACGCGCGAACAAATGAAAAAGGAAGGGTACTCAGAGGACGATATTACAGCCCGGCTAGCATATGAGCAACAAGTCAATGCGCTGTTAAAAAACAAAGCCCCGTACGAGAAATATGTAAAAACAGCTCATCAAGGCGAAATGATGTCACAGGAAAGATGGGCATTTGTGAGCAAAAACTTTTTATCTGACGCCGCTGGCGATCTGGCTAATTTCCGTTCACCCGTGCTTCTGCTGCTCGGAGAGGACGATATTCACATAGATGTAAAAGAGACTGAACAGGTGTACCGCGAGGGCGTGGCCCCTTCGCTGCTCACTGTCGCGGTCTTCCCGAATACAGAGCATTCGATGCTGAGCACGAGCACGGCAGATTCGGAGCTTAAAGCAACTTTTATTAGTCTGTTTGCGCCAAGAAAAATAACCGTCAGCGAATATATGAATCAAATCGAGCTTTTTATAAAACAGCTTCCCTGACTTGATCTGAATGTCAGGAACGAAACCAAAAGGATGCTGCAGTAAAAATAGGAACCAGCTGCGCAATCTCGCGGCTGGTTCCTATCCCTATCCCTATCCCTATTCCTATGACAAAGGCAATTGCACCATTACTTAGCCGGCCAGTTGCCATACCAGGCATAGCCTGTTCTTCTTTCTTTCTCGATGTCGCTAAGCTTGTACTTCACTATGCCGTCCCGGCCTACAAAAATCGGCTTGTTGCTGCCTATTTCGTAAAAGCGTGCCCAGATCGGCGTCTTCACATTTGGATCGCTAATGACAACGACATCGCCGCTCTTCTTCTCGACCCGGATTCCCGTAATCTGCGACGCTTTGAACCAGTCTTCAGCGCCCTTGATGGCCGCAGCGATTTTAGCATCGGATGCTCTTGTTTTTAGAAATTTTACAATGTTTACACTCTCCTGAGCGGTGAGAGACGGCACTTCATAGATTCTAGCTCCGGCTGGCTTCAGCGTGCTGGAATCATGCTGCTGTCCCCATGCCGTCAATTTGCCATTGACAGTAACCTGTGATTTCAGGATGCAGTCTACTCCTTTGTCCACCGCTTGCTTGCTTTTGCTAGCCAAAGTGCTGTCGATAAAGGAGAAATCGCCTTTCTTGTTCGCAACCTCATCCAGCAAAATCAGCACATTAATCATCGCATTATCATTATAAGTAATATGTTTATGATAGCCGGAGCTTTGATACACTTGCGGGAAACCGCCATTGGCATATTGCATATTGATCAGGAAATTAATGCCCTTGATCGCCGCTGCGGAATATTTGCTGTCCTTCGTTTTCTTATACTCACTAGCTAATCTGCGAATCTCCGAATAAGTTGCCTTATTATCAATCGTAGATTTAGCCCATTCGCCGCTGCTCTGTCCGTAATCTTTTCTCCACCCTCCGTCACTTTGCTGGTTCTTCAGCACATTCGAGATGCTTGCTGTCGTACCCGACGCATCTGCCGCCATAACGGTTGCAACTGGCTGCAGCAGCACTGCTGGAGCCGAGAGCAGCATAGTAAAAGCTAGAGCTACGGATACCGTACTTTTTTTCATGGAACAATTCACTCTCCTAATTTTCAAATAGTTGTAATTTTTGTCTCATAATTACCTTTCGAATTATACTTAGACCTTATAAATTTGTCAATAATATCCTTGTAAAAAATTGTCGCTAGATGTAGAAGAGTGTCTAAACATGGCGTTATATGACATTCGCTATACACCTATAAAGCATGTAGCTCTTCCTCTATACTTTCCCCTAGCATTTTTATGGCAATTGTCAAAAAATCCGCCTCGCTAATTTTAATTTGTCCGAAGCGGAAGCAATAGCCCCAGTTGCGTTTGCCACTCGTAAACGTCAAGTCGTCCAACAGACCCGCGATTTTCACGGTCCGGCAAGGCAGAAAGCGAACGGCCCGCCGAAAGGGAATAAACGATTCCGTCATTTGATGCGGATAAATCCGGTCATCCATCATCTGCCCAATGGCGGTAAACGCCTGCAGCGATTCTCCTCCGTTCATCTCCGTACGCGGCGAATAATAAATGAGCCAATCTCCCGCCCGCATCCGCTTCAGCGCAGCTTCCTTGCCGTTGCAAAGCTGTGCAACCCCCTCCTCCACACCTATCCGCACATGCGCTTCCGAGACGACGCCTATCCAATAGCGGCGCTGCTCTAGCGAATCGCTTGCTACTGCGGCTAAACTATCCTGCTCCATGGACATTGCAAGCTGCGCCGGCTGCTGAGTGTGTCCCCTTTGCGCCAATTGCTCTAACTTCTTCATTACGGCTTTCGCATCATACGCTTCATTTCGTAACATATTTGCTCTCTCCTCGGCCTTTTATTAAGCTAACTATACAAAAACACTACTGACAACAGGTTGTCAGTAGTGTTGATCACCTTCTCTAGCTCGTCCATTTCCTTCAAATTAATTGATGATGGCTCCATAGGATCGCAAGAAAATAACGGCCTGTTCGCTATCCATACGTACCCCCTTCAAATCAAGGCCCTTTAAATCAATCCCATCCAGCTTGGCCCCTCTTAAATCGGCTCCTTTAAGTCTAGCTTTGCTTAAAGAAACTCGGGTCAGATCGGCATCTCTTAAATCCGCCTTCTCCAAATTAGCATCCGTAAAGTCAGCCTCCAAAAAACGAACGCCTCTTAAATCTTGTTTTGAAAATCGGGCATGCCTTAAGTTCGTGTAAGCCCAATCTCCTTGAGCAATCGTAATTCCGTCCATTTGGGCACTCGAAAAGTCGGAGCCTGTCATTTTGCAAGCGTTGAATATGGAAACAAATAGGTTTGCATCGTTGAAATTACAATTTTCGAAGGCTGTCCCCGTATGAACGGAGCCGTTTAAGGATGTTCCGCGAAAGCTGCATTCGACAAAACGACAGTTAGTCGTAACTACTTCCTCCATGGAAGTATTCGTAAATGTGCATTTAGTAAACGTACAGCGAAATAATTCGCCATAACGCAAATCACGTCCATCAAACCGAACCTCATTATAAGACTGCTCCTTGTATTGGTACAAAAATAACCCTCCTGCCCTATTTTATTGCTTCTTTTTGGATTCTGCCTTTTTCTTCGATGACTTTGTTGATTTTTCTGGCGTTTTTCGCTCAGCTAGTACAGCAGCCAATTGATCCGCCTCTTCTCTGAGCAGCTTTTCTTGCTTCGATTGATATTCCGATATAATAAAGTTTTGGAGATCAGAATTGTTCATTTGCAGAAATTGAGCAAAAGCTTCCGGATATTGGAATGATTTTTCCCCAATTGCATTTGAAAATAAAACGTTTATTTTCCCGTCTTCCTTGCCTACTACACGCCCAATACCAAATTTAATATGGGTAACCGGTTGATCCATCATATTCATTGGATTCGTTTCCTTTCAGCTCAGCTCGCAAATATTGGCCGGTGTAGCTCGCTTCGCAATCGGCCACCTCCTCTGGGGTACCTGTGCAAACGATACTGCCGCCATGTGTACCACCTTCGGGGCCTAAATCGATGATATAATCTGCGTTTTTAATCAAATCCAAATTGTGCTCAATAACAACTACCGTATTCCCGCCATCGACGAGTGCATGCACTATATGAACCAGTTGATGCACATCCGCCACATGCAGCCCTGTCGTAGGTTCATCCATAACATATAGGGTTGAGCCTGTAGCCGGCTTCTGCAGCTCTGCTGCAAGCTTCACTCGCTGTGCTTCCCCTCCTGACAAGGTCGTGGAGGATTGTCCCAGCTGCACATACCCCAGTCCTACCTTGTAAAGCGCTTCGATCTTTTTACGAATTTTAGGAACGTTGCCGAAAAAAGTGACCGCTTCATCCGCTGTCATTTCTAACACTTCCGCTATGCTTTTACCTTTATAGTGAACCTCCAGCGTTTCACGATTGTATCGCTTCCCTTTGCATACATCACAGGCTACAAATACGCTAGGAAGAAAATGCATCTCCAGCTTCATCATTCCGTCGCCGGCACATGCCTCACAGCGGCCCCCCGATATATTGAACGAAAATCTTCCCGGGCCGTAGCCACGAACTTTCGCTTCATTTGTCAGGGCGTAAAGAGATCTAATTTGGTCAAAAAGTCCGGTGTACGTAGCCGGATTCGAACGTGGGGTACGTCCTATCGGGCTTTGGTCAATGTTAATGATTTTATCTAAAAAATCGATTCCCTGCATTTGCTGATGATTTCCCGCACTCGTGTGGGAGCGGTTGAGCTCCGCAGCTAGCCTTTTATAGACGATTTCATTGATTAGGCTTGATTTTCCTGAACCCGAAACGCCCGTCACACATGTAAAGGTGCCTAGTGGTATGGAAACATCAATAGCTTTCAAATTATTTTCTGCCGCACCGATAATCGTTAAAGATTTCCCATTGCCTTTACGCCTGTATTCCGGGACGGCAATTTGTTTTTTACGAGATAAATATTGTCCGGTTATCGAGCTTGGTTCCTTCGCAATGTCGACGAGCTTTCCTTGCGCAACAACATATCCGCCATTTTTTCCAGCGCCGGGCCCAATATCTACAATCCAATCTGCTTGTCTAATCGTTTCTTCATCATGCTCAACGACAATGAGCGTATTCCCCATTGCACGCATGTCCTCTAATGCCGACAACAGGCGCGCATTGTCTCGTTGATGAAGGCCAATGGAGGGCTCATCTAAAATATATAATACGCCCGTTAAGCCCGAACCGATTTGCGAAGCTAATCTAATGCGCTGGCTCTCACCCCCGGAAAGAGTGCCAGATGTCCTTGAAAGCTGTAAATATTCCAAGCCTACATTGTTCATAAACTGAAGCCGGGAACCAATTTCCGCAACGATCAATTCAGCAATCGCCGCCTTCGTTCCAGGCAGCCTCAAATTCGCAATAAAATCAAGGGCAGCAGAAACAGATAACCTGCAAAATTCAGCGATGTTCATACCGCCAACCGAGACAGCAAGCAGCATGGGCGCAAGACGGTCTCCGTGGCAATCTGGGCATGGCGGCGCAAGCGTTTCATCCACAGCCTCCTGCTGCATCCCAGCAGCTCCCTTAAAAGAGGCCGCTTTGACTTGAAAGCCTAGCCCGGAGCAGGTCCGGCATGCCCCTTCTTGGTTATTGAATGAAAACATGCGTGGCGTTAACTCGGCTAATGACACCTCGCAGCGTGGACAGCTGTAGCTTTGTGAGAAGGAAGTCTCTTCCCCGCTGTCATACTGATAAATAAGGACGATATCCCCAGCTAGCGAAAACGCGGTTTCAAGGGAATCGGTCAGCCGCTGTGCATCATCTGCTTTCACCGTAAGCCGGTCAACGACAATTTCCACCGTATGCTTCTCGTTTTTATGAAATGGAATATCATCATCCAGCTGATAAAAGGAGCCGTCCACCCGGACACGCGCATAACCGCTAGCCTTGGCGTGCTCCAGTATTTTACGGTGCTCGCCTTTTTGCTTTCGCACGATAGGGGCAAGCACTGCAAACCTCGTTCCTTGCGGCAAACTATAAATTTGATCAACGATTTCATCAACAGATTGCCGGCTAATTTCATCGTTGCAAACGGGGCAATGCGGCGTTCCGACTCTGGCCCACAGCAAACGCAAATAATCATAAATTTCCGTAAGTGTCCCGACGGTAGAACGCGGGTTGTTGGAGGTCGTTTTTTGCTGAATGGCAATCGCTGGCGAAAGCCCTTCTATGGCGTCAACATCCGGCTTGCCGACTTGTCCCAAAAAATGCCGGGCATACGCAGATAATGACTCTACATAACGTTTTTGGCCCTCCGCATAAAGGGTATCAAACGCCAAGCTGGATTTGCCAGAGCCGCTCACTCCAGTAAATACGACGATTTGATCACGGGGAATTTGAATACTAATGTTTTTTAAATTATTTTCCCGCGCACCACTAACCTGTATAAAATGCTCCATCTGCTAACCTCCTAAATGACTCAAGCAGGTTGTAAAAAGCTCAAATAACCGTTTTCCGCCTGCGGCGTCTGTTCATGAAAAAAATCAACGGATAGCTCTCTAAAGCTGGATATCCGTTGATTAAGTCTCTATATCATTTATATCTCGAATGAACTAGGCAGCTTTTACACGTTTAATAAACAGTCCAACGATGGCCCCTGCGACTGCAATGAATAGGACAAACACAAAGGCATCCTGAATGCCTGCCGTAAGCGCGGCTGGTGTAAATGTCGAACCGCTTTCCCCAGCTGCATTTTGCATATAGTGATTGGCACCGGATGTCATGACGCTAACCGCTACAGCCATGCCAATCGCGCCTGCAATCTGGATGAGCGTATTCATAATCGCTGTTCCATCCGGATGCATATGGCGAGGTAGCTGATTCATCCCATTCGTCTGGGCTGGCATCCACACTAATAAAACACCGATCATGAGACAAATATGCAGCATGACAATGAACGCAATCGTGGATACAGCCGTTACAGCCGAGAAGAACCAAATCGTAACCGCCGCTAAAAAGATGCCCGGTATCACGTGCCATCGAGGGCCGAATTGGTCGAACAGACGGCCAAAACAACAAACATCGGGTGCTTGAATGCTCTTAAATTCATTAATGGCTGCTTCATCATCAATTGCCGAATGACGAACAATACGAGTGAAAGATGCGCGGTTTGGTAATGGCAGATACATTTTGCATATATATGAACCCAACAAGCGATGCAATTAGCATAAGAACGAGGGATAGCCAGAAAATCCAGTGCCAGCTTAAATGGGCAATCATCAATCCGGAGACGGTTGGACCTACAGCAGGTGCAGCCGTAAATACGAGTGTCACAAGTCCCATGGCAAAGCCACGCTTATGGGGCGGAAATATAATAAGCACCGTATTGAACATAAGCGGGAGCAGAAGTCCTGTTCCGATCGCCTGGAAAATACGGGCTGTCATCAGCACCTCGAAGCTGCCTGAAATTCCCCCAATACCAGCATCTTTATCTAGGAAATCAGCTTGCGGATCACTTCATGGAGCGGAATCATGCGGCGGCCAAGCAGCTTTGGCGGGTCGTCACTCTCGATTACAGCCAAGCTATTTGCAGGAACTAGCTGCAGCAATGATTCGACGATCAATGATCCAAGCTGACCCGTTGCTCCGGTTACCATTAATTTCATCTTTTAATACCTCCATATCCCTTATAAATTTGGATTTGTTCGTTTATGTCCATCGACATAATTAAAGTTATCATATAGAATTATGACAACAGTATGTCATAGTTTTTTTGCAAAAAAAAATAAAAAATAAGGATGAATCCCTTGAAGATTGATCGACTATTATCCATCGTTATGCTGCTGCTTGAGCGTAATAAGGTCAGTACTTCTACCCTTGCCAAAATGTTTGAAGTCACTCCTCGCACGATTTTCCGAGATATAGAAGCGATAAATAGAGCCGGCATTCCCATTATTTCTTATCCGGGTGTTCATGGCGGTATTGGCATTATGGAAGCCTACAAAATAGAAAAAAAGCTATTTACCGTTTCGGATATAACGGCCTTATTAATTGGGCTTAACAGCATTCAAGCTTCAATGTCCAGTGAAGAAATTTTAACTACGATTGCGAAAGTAAAGGGGCTCGTTTCCGAAGAGCAAATGAAGGATTTTGAAAGTCAAATTTCTATTGACCATACGCCCTGGCTAGGCAACCGTAACGTAAAGCCGAATTTCGAGGAAATGAAAAATGCGATTCATGAGAAGAAGCTATTGTCGTTTAAATATTCTGACCATAACAGCAAGCGGACGCTGAGAAAAATCGAGCCCTACCGTTTGGTACTGAAAAATTCAAACTGGTATTTACAGGGCTATTGTATGGCCAAACAGGATTTTCGCACATTTAAATTATCTCGCATTTCAGCTCTTAAACCTCTTAATGAAAGCTTTGTGCCTAGGGAAATTGGGCCAGAGCTATTCGAAATGGCTGAAAAACATACGATTACCATTAAGCTTCTAATTGATGAGTCGCTTCGCGACTTTATGGTGGAGTACTGCGGGGAGCAAAACGTCGAGCCTCATGGAGGAAATAATTTTGTCGTTTCCTTTCCATTCAATGAAAATGACCTTGGATACGGTTATTTACTTGGCTTTGGCGATAAATGCGAGTGCCTGGAGCCTGAACATGTGCGTTTAGAGCTTATTAAGAGAATTAATCATTTAGTGGATACTTACAAGCTGCGTGCATTCCCGCAGGTGGACCATGAGAAATAAGCTTGTAACAGCTTTTGAAAGCGGCATAACCTAATAAACCTTAAGCAAAAAAAGCGTGAAGCTTGGACGAAATACGAGTGTCCAAGCTTCACGCTAAAATTGAAATCTTGCATGCCCACCGTCTGCTATGCCTTCAATGCGCTCCAGCTCCAGCAGCTTGCGCTTCATCTCCAGACCTCCGCGAAAGCCAGTCAGCTTGCGGTCCGCCCCAACAATTCGGTGGCAGGGCAGCAAAATCGGAATCGGGTTGGCGCCATTCGCAGCACCGACAGCCCGTACTGCCGTAGGCCGTCCGATGGCAGCCGCAATATCGCCATAGGTTCGAGTCTCACCATAAGGCACCTGACCAAGCGCGGTCCATACTTGCTGTTGAAAGGCCGTCCCGATTAAATCGAGCGGTATTTCAGCAAAGGAGCTGCGTTCCCCGGCAAAATAACGCTCCAGCCATTCCACAATGCCTGTCCGTCTAATCGCCTCTGCATCTTCCCGCGGCTCCTTGCCAGGCGCTGCTTTGTTCATCCAATTGCGCCAGCCTTCCAGCTCCTCATGTGGGAATACTACACGGCACAGCCCCCGCTCGGTTGCAAGCAATAACCACCTTTGCTTGGCAAGCTCCAGCTCCATCCACATCATATCCGTTCTCATCAGCCCTCGTCCTTTCCTAGCGAATGTTATGAAAAAGAAACCCATAGACTGGACGCTTCTACTCCAAGCGTCCAGTCTATGGGCATCCGTCTATGCTAATGTTCCGGCATTTTTTGAGCAAGCTCAAATATCGTTTGATTTCTTAGATGCTCCTCCATCTTCCCCTCAGCTGACACCATCACTTGTTGAATTAAACAAGTGGAACTATGATTCAGCGAGCAATCAAACAAGGAGGCCGTGCCTTCGATGGCATGAATAATATCCAGAAACGATATTTGTTCCCAATTGCGCTTTAGCTTGTAGCCTCCGTTGGCGCCTGAAGCGGATTCAATCATGCCCGCTTTAACGAGCTTGGTCAATATTTTGGACAAATAGGTAGGCGATACTTGCTGCCTCTCTGCCAACTGCTGAACCCCAACTGGCTTATCCGGGCTGGTCGCCACAAGAAACAGCATCGTATGAAGAGCATAGTTAGTAGCTTTTGAATATTTCATGCGGGTCATTCCCCTCAATACAAGACTTCATTTATCTATATTAGCGGTTATTAGCTTAGCTAGTCAAGCTTGCCGGGTGACTACAAAGCGGGCATCAGCCTTTAAAAATGACCGTGAATTTCACGCCCTTCTCGGTATTTTCAACCTGGTACTCACTTTCATGGAGCTCCAAGATCCGTTTCACAATAGAGAGTCCCAGTCCCGTGCCTCCTGTTCGCCGATTGCGCGAGCTTTCGACGCGGTAAAAACGCTGCCATATTTGCTCCAGCTTTTCCTCGGGAATCGTATCGCCAACATTTTCTATGGAGAAAATCAGCCTGCTCCCTCTGCCCTCAATCTGAATCGTAATGGCGCTGTTTTCCTGCGCGTGCTGAATCGCATTGCCTATGAAATTTGATAGCACATGCTTCATCCACCTCGCGTCGGCATGCAGCGGGAGCTCATTGCTCGTCATGACGGTAGCCTCAAGCTGCTTAGCTTGCAGCATATGGACATAGTTTCCCGTCACTTCCTCAAGCAGCTCGCTAAGCATAAATGTGCTTTTACGCAGCTTGAACGTATCGGATTGCAGCGTGGCCAAATTGAGCATGTCCTCCACAAGCATTTCCATGTTCTGCGCTTCCTCTACAATCACCTTTAAATAGTGATCCTGCTTTCCCGCTCCTACGCCATCCTGCAGCCCTTCGCTGAAGCTTTTCACAATACTAAGCGGCGTTTTCAGCTCATGAGAAGCATTTGCGAAAAATTCCTGCTGAGCCTGTTCCATCCTTTGCTTTTCCGCAATATCTTTTACAAGCTGCTGATTGGCCTTCTTCAGATCTCCTAGTGCAGTGTCCAAGCTGCGTGAAAGGGTATGGAGGCTGCTTGATAAGCTTCCCAGCTCATCGTTTTGCCGAATTGGCTCATGCACGCTGAAATCGAGCTGCACCATCCTTTTGGCTGCATTGTTCATCGAAATGAGCGGACGGGTAACCATTTTTGAAAAAAAGAACGATAAAATGATGATGAGGATAAATCCACCTACACCTAAATAGACGTAAAACCAACGCAAAGCTTCATTCGTTTCGCCGATTTCCTGCAGAGAGGTGACGGAAAACAGCAAATCCACTTCCCCCGATTGCTGCTCAACGGGATAAATCATGATCGAATTGCGAACACCTGACCATGTTTGCGTCCACTTTTCCTCTACAACCTCCATGTTTTCGAGCTTTTCCTTCCGCTCCTGACTGAGTGGGAACCACTCGCTGATCGCATCCAGCAAAATGCCTTGCCGCGTCGTATACGTCCTCGAAACGGGTTGGATCAGTTCGGTGACGATGCCGGAAACCTTCTTATACTCGCCTCCGATCGTCACATTGGAGGTGTAGCCTACACTTGGGCGGCCCGTTTTGTGAATGCTTAACGGATAAAGCACCTGATTCATCGATTCTGCCCCAGGCTCCATCTCCCCTTCCACCGTTACAACATTCCCCGACTGAATGCCGGCTGCCCGGAATTCCGTTTCGTAGCTATTCAAGAACAAGGACAAGGGAACAACATACAAGCTTTGATCATCCGTTTTTAATGTAATGTGATAAGGATCATCCATTCTCACTTTGCCGTCCAGCGTTAAAATGGCGAGCTGGATTTTATTTTGAAGCATAAAACGGGCAGCTTCATTAGACGTTTTGCTGGAGCTCCAGCCGGTCTGGGCATAGTTTTGGGCAAATTTCGCCAGCTGCTTTTCATTGCCGCTTATTTTCTGATTTTCATAAAATTGATCAAACAGCAGCAGCTGACAGAGGATGACCATGCCGTAAAAACAAAGAAAAAAGACAACGGTCATAATGAACAGCTTAAAAGTAACTCCCCGCTTCTTCATGGCTCCTCCTCAAATTTATAACCCGTACCAATAACGGTGCGAATATGCCGGGCCTCAAAGCCGAGCTTGCTCCGGAGCTTCTTAATATGGGAATCAACGACACGGGAATCCCCTTCAAAATCCATCCCCCAAATTTGGTTCAAAATGACGTCTCTGCGCAAAACAATCCCTTTATTTTTAATTAAAAACAATAACAAATCGTATTCTTTAGGCGCGAGCACCACCTCGGCGCCGCTTACATCCAAACGGTGAGCGGTCAAATTAAGCATCGCATCGCCAAATTTCAATATATTCGGCTGCAGCACGACGCTGCCCTCCACCCGTTTCATTAAGGCGGCTGCTCGCGCCAGCAGCACCTTAGGACTGAAGGGCTTCGTCACATAATCGTCGGCACCTAGCTCAAACCCCATAATTTTATCTTCATCGCTTGATTTAGCCGTCAATAAAATAATCGGAATAGCCAAGCTGCTCCGTACCTGCCGGCATACCTCGAAGCCATCCAATTGCGGCATCATAATGTCGAGAATGATCAGATCGGGCTGCACAGTGCCCAGCCAAAGCAGCGCTTCCTTGCCATTTTCCGCCTCAAATACGCGCCAGCCGCTCATCTTGAAATAATCGGCTATCACTTCCCGAATCAAGCTTTCGTCTTCAACTAGCAATAACGTTTTATTCATTATTTGAGTTCCTCTTCTATCCATAATGATCCTTACTTTAACAATCGACTATGGCTTTTATGTGCCCAATCCGCTCAGAGCAGATCGATCTTATCTATTATACCCAATCTAGTTTGAGGAGATAGGTCGTGCTGCATAACCATATAGCAAAAAGAACGAAGCATAGCTGCTCTTCCAAAGGGAAGAAGCGCCTTCGCTTCGTTCTTTTTGTACACCATTAACCTACTTGCTAGTCAACTGGCTTTCTCATTAGCTGCTTTAGCCTTTCTTGGCCAGATCGTATAGCTGAAGCTGATCACAAAATCAATGCCGAGCACCCATGTCCACCACTCCATGACTTGCCTTAAAGCCACTGTCTGGGGCGGCTCGTTAACCATTATAATCATGCCATACAACACTGCACATCCAATAGCCCAAGCAGCGAGATGGCGAAGCCAGCCTAACCGCTCATTGCGGGCATGCTCTTCACCCGTTTTCGCTTTCTTCTGTGGTGCAAGGCCTCCGGCAAAGCGATGGGCAAACTGCACATCTGCCCAACGGATCATCGAATGCCCATATGCGATCGAACAGCCGATATATATGGCAGCCAGCCCGTGAACGAAGCTCGCCTCTGCCCCGCCACGAAGGTGAATAACTGTAGCGGCAAGCAGCACCAGATCGATGACAGGGGTGCAGTACAGCAGAAACGCTCCTAGCTTAGGGGCGCGCAGCATATAGCGGCTAATTAGACCAGCCAGCACAAACACCCAGAAAGCCATTTCACAGCCAATAATAAACACGGCCATTGTATCCTCCGCCTTTTTTAGTACGAATGTATTATTTAAATACCGTTGTTATTATAGCTCAATTGTATTAAAAAAACAACTGCGCTATAATACACTCATGCCAAAAATAGTTGATCACAATAAACGAAAAGAAGAAATTGCCGAAGCCGTATGGCGCATTATCGTTAGGGAAGGGCTGGACAGCGTCTCCGTGCGCCGCGTTGCCGACGAGATGGCCATGTCGCTCGGATCCATTAGACATTATTTTGTTTCGCAGGACGAGCTGCTGGTCTTTTCCATGCAGCTTGTTTCACAGCGTGTCAATGAGCGTATACAAGCGCTGCCCTTTACCGGAATGGTCCGCCACGATATGGAGCTGATCATCTGGGAGCTGATGCCGCTGGAGGAAGTGAGTATGCAAGAAGCGCAAATTTGGCTCGCCTTCGCAGGAAGAGCGTCCGTAAGCGAAGCGATACGAGCGATAAGCCTCAGCACCTATGAGGAAATATACAACGGCCTAAGAAGGTCGTTAGAGCATCTTATCCAGCAAGGCGTAACGATAGCAAATATAGATGCCGAATACGAAACGGCAAGGCTTCATGCCCTAGTGGACGGACTTGTCGTGCATGGCGTCACCTATCCACAGCGATTCAGCAAGGAAAGGATGAAAAGCATCGTTATCCAGCATCTCGATACACTGATGAAAATCCCTTGAACATCTGGATGTTTTCAAAAAATAGGAGCTGGTCAGTTGGAAGCCATTAAATAAGCTATGCCGTTGATCCGGCTTATTTAATGGCTTCCATATGTATCATTTACTATGGAGTTAATGATTTATGCTTTATATTATATTTTTTCCATTTCCTTATTTTCGCACGGAATGATTTAAATGGAGCCGCCGAATTAATATGAATCCACCGGGCCATCGGCCAGTTTTCCTTACTACCCGTCCAGTGGCGAGCGCCTTGTATAAAAAGCTCGTCCTCGGTTAATGTGTCAATCCATTCCAGCCAGCGCTGCTCCTCTTTCCGAAATAAGTCTCTAAGCTCAGATAGGGAATATGTACCGTACCTCTCGTAAAAAGATTGGTACAGGTTACCGAGCTGGTTCCATTTATGATCTGGAGTTGGCATAATGACACGGCGCCCTGCTTCCTCATCCCTATCCCAGCCCATAACTAGACCAAGCCAGCCCAGTTGGTAAGCGATTATTTCAGCAGGCGTTTTATCCACGTCCGGTATTCTGTCATCCTTTTGATCATTGCTGATTTCATCAAACTCCTTGTCGAGCAGTAAATAATTGGAGTGGATAACTTCCAACAGCTCTTTTTTGGATGTATATTCATAGCTCGCCATAATAACACCCCTCTTTATCATTTCGGTTATATCACATCCGTGTACAATGATGAATTAATATTCATACCCTTTCACCTTCGCATAAACACAAGTATTAGCAAGCTCGCCTGTCTGCTCACGGGCGGACTTTCGCAAAATGCCCTCCAGCGTAAAACCGGCCCGCTCCGCTACCCGCGCACTGGCGTGGTTCATCTCATTACAGCGAATTTCGATTCGGCTGGCATTCAGCTCCTGAATGGCAAAGGTGGTAATTCCATTTACCGCCTCCGTCATCAAACCTTGGCCGGAACGCGACGTTCTCAGCCAATAGCCGATTTCAAACCTCCGCACATCCCAGTCAAATCGGTGCAATCCGCTGCTGCCGACAAATTCACCCGTCTGCTTATCAAACAAATGCAGGGGCAAATCGGTACGCTCCAAAAAATTCAACCGAGCCTTCCTTACATAAGCTTCCGATTGCTCTACAGTAGGCATGGTTTGCACAAATGGCATCCACGGCTTCAACTGCTCCAGGCTTTCAACAATAGCCTCATTGCTAAAAACACCGTCCCCCCACTGCGGAGCCCGAATGAGCAAGCGCTCGGTTTCAAACGATTCAGGGAAAGAAATTAAAATTGGATTTTCGCTCATTTCATACAGCACCTCCTGAAGGTTAAGGAAATAAATTTTTTATAGTATAACGGCGATTCCATTATTTTACCAGCCTATTCTCGCCAGCTTTCCCCTCTATTCCTTTATGAGCCTATTAATCTATAAAACAATCAATTGTCTCGTTACAAACACTAGGTTCGCTTCATATATTATCTTATGAAGTGGAAAGGGGAATGCATATGCCTAACATCGAAAGTTCACACCGTTCTGAAGGTAACCGTACTGGCGGCAACCGTACTGGCGGCAACCGTACTGGCGGCAACCGCACTGGCGGCAACCGTACTGGCGGCAACCGTACTGGCGGCAACCGCACTGGCGGCAACCATACTGGCGGCAACCGCACTGGCGGCAACCGCACTGGCGGCAACCGCACTGGCGGCAACCGCACTGGCGGCAACCGCACTGGCGGCAACCGCACTGGCGGCAACCGTTAATCGCCATGCTCCTTTGCTCCCTTGAGCTGAAGCAAATACAAACAAGAAGAGCTGGGCCTATGAAGGCCCAGCTCTTCTTGTTTGTTAAATTTTACTCGCAATACTCTGTGTTACCTGCGACAGCCGTATGGATGCAAGCTTATCCTCCATCGCCTGCTGCGCTTCAGCAAACACCTCTTCGAGCGACGACTGGATGTTTCGTCCAGTCGGACAAGCCGGATTCGGCTTGTCATGAATCGCAAACAATTCCTCCTGCGTCTGCGATTGAACTGCCCGATAAATATCGAGCAGCGAAATTTCGTCCAGCGGACGGGTAATGCTCGCTCCAGCCACTCCCGGACTAGTCTGTACAAGACCCGCTTTCGCCAGCATGCCGATGATGCGGCGAATGACAACCGGGTTTGTATTCACACTGCCTGCAATATGGTCGGACGTCAAACGCTCGTCCTTATCCAAATCCAGCAGGCTCATGATGTGTATGGCTACTGCAAACCGATTGCTAGTCACGATGACCACCCTGCTTTCTATTCGACAAATGCAACCTGTCCATTCGAAAGTGAAGCAATTCTTGCCAGCGACTCCACTCGGTATCCCAGCTCAAGCAATCGTTCTCTGCCCGGTTGGAAAGACTTTTCAATGACGATGCCGATTCCTGCAACTTTGGCTCCAGCTTGCTCTACGATGCGCGCCATGCCAAGTGCCGCCTCCCCATTTGCCAGGAAATCATCGATGACGAGAAACACATCGTCCGCCTGTACAAACTTGCGGGCAACGCTAACCTCGCTCTCCTCCTGCTTCGTAAAGGAATATACCTTATGCGTGTATAAATCATCTTGAAGCGTCAATGACTTGCGTTTCCGGGCAAAAATCAGCGGAACGTCCAGCTTCATTGCCGCCATGACGGCAGGCGCAATTCCTGATGATTCAATCGTTAACACCTTCGTCACACCCGCAGCAGCAAACAGCTCTGCAAGATGCTCCCCAATGGCAAACATCAATTTCGGATCAATCTGGTGATTCAAAAACGAATCTACTTTAAGCACCTGCTCGCCTAGCACGATGCCCTCTTCTCTAATCTTCTGCTTCAAAAGCTCCATCCGTCATACTTCCCCTTCCAAAATGCTGCCACGTTCCTGAGAGGCCGGTTCATACAAATACGTCCTGCTCAGCTTGACGACCCGCCTGTTTGCTCTGCGAATGACGACGGAAGCATCATCCCAAGCTACGACGATGCCAATGACGTCATTCATCTCCAGCCCATCGCGGACAACGCGCACTTTCTCGCCGCTTATTCGGAACTGATCCAGCAATTCCTCACTAACCATGCACGAACACTCCTCCCCTCAAGCCGTACTCCCGTATATGGTGAAAAAAAACCTCAATAAACTGTAGAACCGTTTATTGAGGCTGATATATGCTATTGATCTGCGTATGCCTTAGCCAACATGTTCCTTGGAATCATTCGTTTCATACCACTCATCCAATACGCGCGAGGACATGACACGCTTACCAATGTACTCGGCTTGACGCTCGCTAAACGGCTCACGCCATTCCAGATCCAGCTCTTCAAACAGCTTCACGATCGTAAGCAGCTCTGACCATGCTACATATCTTTTGTACCAGAAAAATTGCGGATGCTCAATCATATAAGGGTACAAATCATCAAATTCCGTATGTTTGCAATCTAATGCACGCTCAAAATGATTTTTCGCATCGGATAATTTGACATCCATGAATTCTGCTGACCAATTTCCCATTATTTCTGCCTCCCCTCGATCACTTACGTTTTATTATAAGCCAATTTCACTTGCGGGGAAAGAGCAATTGTTCTGGAACATCTTACTCAAATGTAATTTGGCCGCCTTCAAGCGACGAGATGCTAACGAGCGATTCCACGCGAACCCCTTGCTCACGCAGCGTGCGCGAGCCTGCCTGAAACGATTTTTCCACGACAACACCCATGCCCACAAGCTTTGCGCCAGAGCGCTCAATAATTTTGAGAAGTCCTCGTGCTGCATCGCCATTGGCAATAATATCATCAATAAACAGCACCCGGTCTTCGCTTGTCAAATATTGCTTGGATACCATAATATCGGTAACCATCCCTTTCGTAAACGAAGGGACACGCTCACAATAAGCGTCATTATCTGCGATTAGCGTCTTTTTGCGTCTTGCAAAAACAAGCGGTACACCAAGCACATAAGCAGCTGCAAAAGCAGACGGGATGCCTGAAGACTCTATTGTGATGACCTTCGTAATTTGCTCCCCAGCGAAGCGGTTTGCAAACTCATGGCCCATTTCCATCGTTAATGCAGGATCGACCTGGTGGTTGATAATAGAATCCAGCCTAAGCACATCCGTTGACAGTACCGAAGCCTGTTCCAAAATTCGTTGTTTTAAAATATCCATCGTATGCCATTCCCCCCACCAAAAATTCCTTTTGGATAACTTACCATAGGTATAGCCAGCAGCGCAATAAGAAACGCATAACTTGCCTCCTCGTTTCCGCCCATAGGAATTAATGGGTCGTTTCCCCAACTTTTTTGCCCTTTAACAGAAACTTTTTCCCAATATCATCCGTTTTACCTTATAGTAGAATAAAAGCATCATCACAATGATGACAAGCGAGGAGCGCTGCAAAGTGACGAACATGAAGAAATCACCTTATCGATTTGCAAAACATGCCGCAGTTATAGCCATTGCCGTTGCAACAGCTGGCTGTCAAAGCATGGCCGGGCCAAATGAAACGGCTCAAAGCGCAAGTACTCCCTTGACAGCAGACCAGCTGCTCACTCAGTCGGACAGCCCGCAAAAAACCTATTTGGAAAACGTTCTGGAGCAACAGCAAAGCCCTGTGCAAAATCAGGCGATTGAAGATCATGTAGACGCCAGTACCGAAGTGAATGCTGCAAACGGCTTGTCGAGCAATAAAACAACACCAGCCAAAACAACGGAAGAAGGAAAATGGAATGCCGCCAAGCCGGCACTTCTCGGCCTTGCAATCGGCGATTCTAAAGCAGCCATGACGAAGCTTTTTGGCACCGCTCTCGATTCCTACACGCTGGAGGAAGAAAATCAGGTTAAAATTGAAGTCCACGAATATGATGGCTTCGCTATTGGCCTGAGCGACAAAAATACGATTCAATACATCGAAGTGTATGATAAAAAAGTAAAAACCGGACTGAGCGGCGTTAAAATCGGCGACCATTCCAAAACTGCCGTTAAGGCGCTTGGCAAACCTACGTCACAAAGCGGCTTTATTATCGCATACGAGGGAACAAAGACGCTGCTCAAGCTCGATCTTGATCCCGATTTAAGCGAGATCGTGTCCATCAAGCTGCTTGCCCGCAGCTAGCTTTAGTAATCCCCGGTCAACCACAGCATGAGTAAAGCAACGAGCAAAATCGGAAACGTAAACAGCAGCCCATATTTCGTATACTCCCGCCATGAAACCTTTACGCCGCCCTGACTCAGCAGTTGCAGCCACAGCAGCGTAGCAAGCGAACCGATGGGCGTAAGCTTCGCCCCAATCGCCGTTCCTAGCAGGCTGGCGTAAGGCAAATAATCTGCCCCATTCACCTGAGTAATCGCAAGCGACGAAATGAGAACCGCGGGCAGGTTGTTAATAGCTGCCGCCAGCAGCGCAAACAACAATCCCGAACCAAATATGCCAGCCATTGGCGAGCCGCTGGAAGCCGCAGCAATCAAGTCCGGAAACCACGCAACAGCCCCATGCACATGCAAACTGTACACAACCAAATTCATCGCCAGCGCAAATACGATAATGAGCCACGGTGCCCGCAGCACCGTCTGTTTGGCATCCACTTGTTTAAAAATAGCCGACGCCACCCAATGGAGCCCCGCACAACCAAGCGCAATCACACAAGCTGGAAGCCCGAAATGCTCCGACATCAAATAACCGGCCATCATGATGATGATAATGACCCAGGAAAGCCTGAACAGCGTAACATGGCCCAGCACGGTTGCAGGCTTCGGAAATACCTTTGGCATGTCGCCCCTGCTCTTGTCATTTTTAATGATCCGGCCAAAATAAGTTAAAGTAACTGCAATGGTCGCGCTAATTGCCGCAAGTCCAGGCAGCAGCATTTGCGAGGCATATTGATCAAAAGGAATATGAAAAAAATCGGCCGTCAATATATTCGTCAAGTTGCTCATCATCAAGGGAGCGCTTGCTGTATCTGCCATCAGCCCGATTCCGAGCAAGTAGGCGAGCCTTGCTTTACGGGACAGCTTCAGCAGCGCGGTTACTTCGAGCACAATCGGCACCATAATCAAAATCGTTCCATCGTTGTTGAAAAAAATCGTAATTCCCGCAGCGAGCAGCGACAGCATTGTAAACAGCAGCAGCGGCAGTCGGTTAAAGCGATGGACAATATGCAGCGCCGCCCAGCGGAAAAAGCCATTTTGATCCAGCAAAGACGTAAAAATCATAATGCCAATCAATGAAAACGTCGCATTCCACACAAATCCCCAGATGTATACGACATCCTCCAGCTTTAGCAGCTGTAAAACAAATAAAATAATAGCTCCGGCAAGCGCAATTAAAGCTTCATTCATGCCTTTTGGCTTCACCAGTATAAGCGCCAGCGTGATAATAAATACGATAATGGAAATAATCATAGTCATAGCCTTTATGCCAACCTGCCTTTAGTCAGATGAACTTGCAGTCATGCCCGTCCCGTTTTGGACATACCTTCTATAAAGCATGTGCAGAAGAGTTCGGAAACGGGGGAAGGGCAAATCATGATAATGAAACGAACAGGTAAGGTGCTGCAAATTGCATCTACCTATATGGGTACTGTTGTGGGAGCCGGCTTTGCGACAGGGCAGGAAATTTTACAATTTTTCACCCGTTTCGGCTATTGGGGGACGCTGACGATCGCTTTAGCGACCTTCCTCTTCATATGGCTAGGTACCAAAATGATGCTGATTGCCAGCGATATTCGCGCCAAATCGTATGAAGATCTGAATAAAGCGCTGTTTGGCGAGCAATATGGCCGTTGGATCAGCCACTTTATGTTCGTTATTTTGCTCGGGGTTACCGCCGTTATGCTAGCTGGAGCCGGAACGATTTTTTATGAAAACTGGAATATCTCTTATCAAACCGGCCTGCTCATTACGATTGTCGGCTGTTATTTCCTGCTGCGCAAAGGGATGAAGTCGATTTTGATGGTCAATGCGATCGTCGTTCCCGTCATGCTGCTGTTTACCGTCCTCATTATTATTGATACATTCAATACGCCAGGCGCCGGGCGCTTTATCTCGCTTGCCAGCGATCATTCGATCTGGGCAGCATGGGCTGCGCCTTTCCTGTATGCCGCCTTCAACCTGTCGATGTCCCAAGCGGTACTTGTCCCGCTCGGAGCCGAAATCCGCGACCGTAAAGTGATCATCATCGGCTCTTGGCTCGGCGGCATTGGCATTGGCTTCATGCTTCTTGCCGGCCATATTGCCTTGTCCGTACATATGCCTGGCATTCAGCAATATGCCATTCCAATGGGAGGCATCGCCAAGCAGCTTGGGCAAAGCGTGCAATTTATTTATGTATTCCTGATTTTCGCCGAAATCTTCACCACTTTGATCGCCGACATTTACGGCCTTACCCTCCAGCTGCAAGAGCGGCTGAAATGGTCACGTTCCATTATTACAACGATCATCCTGCTGTTCTGCTATATGGCAAGCCAGATCGGATTCGGGCCGCTTCTATCCACTCTTTACCCGATATTCGGGCTGATCAGTCTCGGCTGGCTGTATTTAATTATCCGCAAGCGAATGGACCGGAGCGAGGCTTAGGCAGCTTCTGCCCTTGGCCTTCTGCTCCAGCCCACTCCGAAATGACAGCATTTGATTATTCCGCTTGACGCAGCGTATTGACGTACACTTTTTTCAACTGCGCAATAACCCGCGTCAGCGAATAAACCTGCTTTGCTTTATCCCAGCCTGAACGCGCCAAGTTGTAGCGATAAGAGGAATCCGTAACCAGCTTCTCCAGCGCCTCAGCAAGTGCAATCGGGTCCTCTGGGGGTACGAGCAATCCATTGACGCCATCATCAATTTGCTCCGAAATGCCCCCGACATTCGTTCCGACAAGCGCCAACCAGCAGAGCGCGGCCTCGGCAAATACGGAACCGAACGCCTCCGCCCGCGAAGGCAGCACGAAAATATCAAAAAACGGCATAAATTCCTCGGGATGCAGCATGTAACCGTAAAAAATAATATCGTCATATAAATCCAGCTCGACTGCAAGCTGCTCCAGCTCAAGGCGAATCGGCCCATCTCCAATAATATGCAGGACGAAGGGATGACCCCTGCGCTTCAGCTCGGCACAGCCATGAAGAAGAATGTCAATGCCTTTGGCCGGCACTAGGCGGCATACGGTAATGAGCTGTGGAACTTCATTTTCATGGGCAATCGGCTTAAAGCGCTTCTCATCAAATCCGTTCGGAATGACCTTAATCGCCGCTGCGTCCAACACATAAGGAGAAATATACGTGCGGAATGATTCCGACACCGTCAGCAGCTTGTCAACACGCGCTTCCAGCTCGCCGTAAATAGCGGTCAAAAATTGATGCACCTTGCCATTCTCTTCGATTTTGCCATTCAATATTAGCTCGCGTTCATAGCTGGAGTGAATCGTCATCATGACGGGCGTGTCTGGATAAAGCTGCTTCATAACCAGCGCCGCAATCGGATGATGCGCATGAATAATATCATAGGACTTCTTCAGCCGCAGCTTCGTCCACCAGACGTAATCGCGGTACGTTTGAATATATTTATCGACAAGCGGATCCCCTTCAAAAGCGTGGTAATCGAATGTTTCGAATACCACTTCCTCCTGCCCTTTTCCTCTTACTCGCTTCGGAATCGAGAATAGCTCCATTTCCCATCCCATTTGCTGAAAGCGGTCCTGAATATAGGGAATCATGGAAGAAACACCACCCGGCTGCTCCGGCGGGAAAAATAAAGCTTGTAAGATGTTCATAACTTCAATCTCCTCCAAATTTGCGCTCAAAGCCTCAATTACCCGTATTCGATTGCTTGCAACGGATTACACATTTTGGGCAACGATGCCGATACTACTTATATTGGCGTTGTTCATCTGCCATCAAACATGATATAGTAGAACATATGTTTCTGTAAACAAGACGAATGTTGACAAGCGCAATTATTTTTTTAATTTTTATATTTTGAGCATATGGTGGTCTTACAATGACAATCCTTTCCTGGTTAGCAGGACCTAATGGTCAACTGCTCGCATCTTCATGCGTTATTCTCATCCTTATTCTTATGTTATTCATGTCTGTGCGCCTTAGCGCCAGCTACAAGAACAATCGAACGTATGGGCTGCTCAATGCAACGCTGCCCTTCTTCATGATTCATCAGGCGCTGCTGGCCATGCTTGCTTATGCAGGCACCGCTATTCCGCCGTGGATTCATCTGCTGGCTACAACATTGCAAATCATTTCTTTTATCATTATAAACCTTGTTTTCATGAAATTATATACTCATCGGGGAACCCGCCTGAAAGTGACGCCTTTTGTCGTCATGCTCGTTCTCACTTTTGTGATCGCTGGGCTGCACATTACGTATATGTCCTTCACTGGAGCAGAGGCTGCCTCAGGCAGAGCAGGCAACTTTATCGGCCTTGATTTTTACGCCCTGATCGTTACGTTTCTGGTTTTGCTCGATACGAAGGGTATCGATATGAATACGAAATATTTCGCCAGCCTCGTCACCTATTTCGTCTATGAGCTCGCTCATTTGGCTGATGCGTACGCTTTTCACGGCACGATGCCAGGGATGCAAATTTTCACCTATTTGCTGTCGGTCGTCTATTTTGTCCAGCTGTTTCTGCTGTTGTTTGATTGGGTTATTGAGCGTCTTATTGCAACCTATCAATCGTCGATTACCGATGGTTTGACGGGGCTGTATAATCGCCGCACTTTCAATATGAAGGCGGGCCAGCTGATGAAGCGCGGCAAAGGCGTGGCCGTTATTTTCTGCGACATTGACAACTTCAAGCAGCTTAATGATACGCAAGGCCATCATAAGGCGGATATTGTGCTGAAGCAGGTGTCGGAAATTTTGAAAGAGGAATCGGCGGGAATTGGAACGGCCGGAAGATATGGCGGCGAAGAGCTGCTCACCTGCATTACCCTCGACAAGGTGAAGCCGGAGCGGGTAGCTGAATCGATCCGCAAGCGCGTAGAGCTGGAGACGATTGTGACGATCAGCGTCGGCGTATGCATCGCGAAGAAAAACGCAGACATTCAGGAGCTGGTGAAAGCCGCTGATGAAGCGATGTATACATCCAAAAAAAGCGGTAAAAACCGCGTCACCATAGCTCCCGCCTCTGCGGCTATGAAGCAGTCGCTTTAGAGATAGCTCGGCTCATGATGATTTTCAGCCATTTGTTTAAAATTCTGTTCATTCAGAATCTGAAATGTAGCGAAACAAAATGATATGCCTTGGTTTAAAAAAAGACGAACCTGCGGAGGTTTAACTGATTCGCAAGTGCGTCTTTGTTTTGTCTTTCTAGATGAGCTTGGCTGTCGCATTACAAGACTGGCACCGTTTTATTGTACTTTTGTTACCTGATTAGGTTAAAGTCTAGTGACCCAAAGGGCCGGGTCACTAGATCTTTGTGGCACTAATTGAGATTAAGTTCATATATTTCCCGTCGTCAGCATTCAGCAGCGCGATATTATCGCGTGCATGGTCGTTGTCGCACTGAAGCCATTCGTGCCACGCTTTAGAAAAGAAATTCATTTCTCTTACCGATTCCACGTAAACATTTGGCGACTGCTCCCATAATTTCTGCCACCAATCGCAAGTATGCCAATGAATATCATCCGTACTAGGTGAAAAGAACGGCTGCAACGCCTCAGGTACGCCCCCATCAAACTCGCATTCCTTTTTGCAAAGGCAAATTTGCCGTTAATTCCTCGATTATTACAATTGAACTAGGCCCCATTAAATTTGCTCTTATGAAATCAACGTTACCTAGGTCCCGTTTATTCATATTTGAGTCTCCTTTACTTTCTTAATAGGATATTTCCAATAAATCAACTCTTGATCTTCGTTGTCCATTTGAAATTCTAATTTCAATAACGCATTCTTAGAACCAATATTGTCATGTTCGCATCTCGCTGTTATGATTTTGACATCATCGTGATTTAGCGCCCACTCTAATAATTTCTGAGCGGCTTCAAAGCAATAACCTTTGCGACGGTGGCTATCATTCGTTGCAAATCCAATTTCAATCATACCGTTTTGATCGGGATCTCCTAAAAAACCAATCCCTCCAACAATTTCTTGAGTATCTTTTTCCAATATGATCCATGAGTCATATCCTCTGGAGCCGTTATTTTTGATCAGTCGTTCTCGAAAGTAAGGTAATGCCTCAAAAAAATCAGGACCTGGCCATTCTCCGTTAGATTTGTAACCCATAGCTTCAATAGCGCCGGTATCATGACGAGCTGCTGCGTCGATCAAATCAAGATCCAGTGTTTTTAATATGAGCCGTTTCGTTTGAAGTTTCATGTATTGTCCGCCTTTCTCTTACTGATTTTGGATCCAAAACATTCGATTTGGTTTGACCAATATTTGAAATTTTTCGATTCCACCCCCTATGCCAAAAAATAGAAAAGGGTAGAGATGAACATACGTCATCCCTACCCTCATGTTACCTGCTATTGAGCAACAAAAAAATCCGCGCTGAATCAGCACGGACATGAACTCATTATAACAGGTATCCCTAAGGATCTGGTTATATCCGTTGTTCTTAACTAATTCCGAAGCTTTCAATCCCCACCCGCATAACAAAAATCGGGCAGACGGATAGTAGGTACATGAAAACCTCATCATATGGAACTGGTTTAGTTAAGAATAACTCCAGACAAAAAAATCTCTCCTTAGTGAACTTTAGTCATTATACCAAAGACAATTTCACCTGCCAACCCTTCACCATATTGTAAAAACGTTCATTGGAAGCATTCTGCCCTCTAGCCTAATAACGAATCGTAAGTCTAACACTTTATTTTCATCTGACACCTTTTGAGAGAGCTGGTTGTCCGCTGCATATCATTCAGTTAGCCGACGCTTTCCGTCCTGTCAAAATCGACTTCTCCGCCAGGATACAGCGTCGAGCTGTACAGCCGTTTCTGCTGCGGCAGTGCTTCTCCTGCTCCAGCTGTCCGTTCTAGCGATAGCGGCTTGCTTGCATAAATAGTCGCCAGCTCATCGTTATAAATAACAACCTGCTCCGTCCCGCTTCCTAGCAAATCCGCATGTACCGCGTAGCCTTCCATAGGAAACTCTGCAACGACTTCTCCATAACCGTCATACAGGGCAGGAAATACGCCGCCCCCACGGCGGTAGCCAAGAATATAGTCAGGCGCCTGCTCGCGCCAGACGCTCACCGTCTCAATGATCGTCAGCCAGCCAGCCGTACTGCGGTCCTCCTTCCACAGCTCTTGTCCTGTGGCATCAAGCAAGAACAGCGCGTCTTTCCCTTTCAGGCCTTTGCCATCATCCTCGCGTACGAGCCGGTCGAGCCCGGCCACTTGCAGACCAGGCGAGTCGCTGCGAAAACGTCCTAGTGCGATGTGCTGCGATTCAATGGAGCCTTCATAACGCCATAACTCCTCGCCGCTGCGGCTGTACATGACCGTAACGCTGCCGCCAATGACGAGCTCCGGCTCTCCGTCGCCATTCACATCGCCAACCCAGATGCAGTCGGCATGGTCATCCAGATCCGTACAGCTCCAGCGGAGCTTGCCCGCCGCATCCAGCAAATCATAGCCCGCCATTACCTCATCCTTGCCGTCGCCATCCAAATCGTACACCCATGGATAATGCCCCGGGTTGCCCTCATGCGTCCATAACAGCTCAAAATGCCGATTAAGCGCCCAAAGCTTATGGTAGCGGTCTTTCAAAATAATGTCGGAGGCGTGCTCGCCGCCTGATAAGTTCGCAATGATGATGCAGTCATGGGCATGCGGATCCGGCAGGTCATAGCTTTCCTTAACCGTCCCAGTCGCGCCATCCAGCAGCAAAAAACGGTCCTCCATAATGCATAGCACCTCCAACCTGCCGTCCCCATCCAAATCATAAATTTGTACGGGATAATCCGAGCCCTGTTTGCCTGCCTCTGGATCGGGCTTGCCATGCTGCCACAGCAGCCTGCCCTGCAAATCATAGGCGGTCAGGCACTGTACCTGATGGGGAATATAGCGAACATCCTGCCGATTGTCCGGCTGTACGAGCAGCAGTTCCATGCGGCCATCACCATCCAAATCGCCGATCAGCATTTTGCAGCGCGGCCCTGCCTCCCTAATGTCGATGCTTCCGAGCGTATATACCGATTCCGTTCCTGACATAATCGTTATTCCTCCTTGCTTCCTATAAGGGATACGCGGCTGCCGCCTGCAACTTCGAGCTTTACGCCATCTACGCTAAGCCAGATGCTTTGCGCATTCGGATTTTCCACAAACGTTAAAGCAGCTGAAAATTGCAGCCGCTCATACGCTTTTATATAATCAACAATCTCCTTATTCGTTGCGTACCAAATATCATCCCGGCCCCCGATGTACTCGCAAAACTGCTCCATCAGCTCCCAATTGCCTTGGTCATCAAACTCGTAGCTGTGGCCCCATACGTACATGAGATACAAATATTGCGTTTTGTGCAGTCCCGCAAACGTCTCCGCATGTTCCATCAGACGATCATTATGGTGGCAGGTCGCCTTCCATTCATGCCAATCGTCTGGCAGGCCAAAGCCTCCTGTCGTCTGTACAACCCGCGCATATTCAATGCCCAGCGAGGGCAGCATCGTCTTAATCGCTGGACTGAACGAACCATTCGGATAAGACATCCCTCTAACGGCATACCCGAACAATTGCTCCAGCCGTTTGCGGTCCTCCATCACCTCATGCACAATCTGCTCAGCCGGGCATCGTGCAATCGTCGGATGGGTCAGCGTATGAGCGGAAACCTCGTGCCCGTCGTAAAGCTTTACCGCCTCCTGCTCCGTCAGCCTGCGCCCCGTGCCGAACAGCCCGCCATTGATATGAAACGTGCCTTTAATGCCATGCTGGTTAAAAATATTTACGAGGCGCTTATCTGCGCTCACCCCATCGTCATAGCTCATTGTCAATGCTTTATGCTTGCCCTGTGGAAAACAAAGCAGTATAGACGGCATCTTCATTCCTCCCCATATACTTTCAAATTGGTATATTCCGCAACGAGCGGCGCCATTTGCCGAAATCCGATTTTGCCAGCTCCGAGCAGCGGGCCATAAGCTACGCCGTCATCCTTCCATTCCAGAATAGGCAGCTCATTCATAGAAAAATAAATGCTCCCGCCCCGCTTCACAAGCAGCATGCGATAGCTTTCTGCGCAGTCTGCCGTCCCCGGCAGCGGATCGGCGCCTTGCGCCACGAGATGAAAGCCGTAGCTTTTGCGCAAATTGCAAGTATGGAACTGCCGTTCCTCCGGCCAGCGTCTGCGAAAATAAGCCAAATGCAGCGCATTTATATCGCCGTGATGATATTGCTCATAGGGGCCGTTTCGCGCAGCAAGCGCACAATCGAACAAATCCTCCCCGCTGCGCCCCTCCGCTGCAAAAAACAAGATCGCCAGCCCCGGCTCCGCAATCGGGCGAAAATCCCAAGCAATCGCCACATCCGCCGGAAAATGATGCGGGCACCATAATACAAAGTTCGCCTGCTGGCCTTCTGCCGCATCCCGGGCACTGGCTAGACGCAGCCGCTGCTGCGGAAAGGAGAGGACAGCATCCCCCTCCGCGCGGAAACCGTTCATATCCTCCGCACAGCTCAGCGGATTGTCATAGATCAGCTTCCAGTGAGCTGGTATCATCGCCCGCTCAGCTCCTTTTGCTCCTGCGCTTCTGCTCCTTCACCGACCTGCTGCTGTCGGGCCTGCGCTTGTGCCGCTGCATCAACCTGCTGCTTTTGCTCCTGCTGTCCTTGCTCTGCCGCTGCACCGATCTGATCGGCCTGGCCATCGCCGCCTGTCCCTGGAGGCGCCAACTCCATAGCAGGCAGCGCCTCTGGGATCAGCTCCAGGCTAATGATCGTATTCAGCGACCACTGCGACGCCTCATTCGTATTGATCCAATCGATTTCCTTCATACTGCGGATGTTTTGGACAAGGGCAGCCTCGCCCAGCAAGTCCGTGCGGGCAAAAGCATTGCCCAGCAGCGTTTTCCAGGCAAAGGCTGCCGTTGCCGCATCTTGGCGGCGGAAAGCGCCGTAAGCGGTAATCGCAATGCTGAGGACCGGATGCTCAAAACGGCTGTCGCTGATTTCCCCGCCCGTCAGCTCATCCTTTTGCTCCTGCGTCCAGTTGTAATAAACGCCTAACTCACCCATCATATCTTCCCATTCCGGGTCCTTCAGCATCATCGCCAGCTCAAACCACACCTGCGGCGCACCCATGCATATGGCCAAATGGCGGCCATAATTGTCCTCGCCAAACGGCGTAAGCACATTGGTCGTCGGGTCATAGCCATATGTTGGCCCGGAGATGAGCCGATATTTCGCCTGCTTGACGCTGTTAATGCCGGTTACTATTTTATCCCGGTACACCGTATCCTCGAAGCGCTCCCAGCGCGTCATCCAGTTTGAACTGAACGCGGCCCAATCCGGCCCGACGCGAATATGGGCCGGATGCTCGTCTTTTGGAAAATATGCGCGCATCGGGTCCAGCACCACCGTGCTGAAATCGGCGTCCTTTACCTCATCAAGCATATCGCCAATGCGCTCATCGGCGGTCAAATAATAGTAATAGCGGTGCAGCCCCGCCATCGCAATGCGCGCCTCCTTGCAGCCGCAGCCCCAATGAACCACGTTATGCCGCGAGCCAAGCCCGGCATATTCGCCAAAATGATACACATCCACCTCGCTCGTATGCCGCGTCATCGCCTCAGCCAAACGGAAAATATCCTCGCGCCCGCTGCGCATGAACATAAGCCACAGCCACATATTCGGCACCAGCTCTGAATTTTGCCATGCACAGCCGCCAAGATCATAGTTCCACACATGACGGACCGGATCATAGCTGTGCATGAAATCGCCAAAATCCCAAAAGCCGTACCAACGGCGCTGCTCCACCTCAGCCTGATAAAAGGCGACAATGCCATCCAGCCGCTCCTCTAGCTGCGCCTTTGCAGCGGTGCTGCGATCCGGCAAGCTCCAAATGCCGAAGGCACGTGCCTCATGCAAATGCTCCGGCTCGCATACAAGCTGGGAGGGCGACTGAATTTCCGCCAGCATATGCGCCAGCCCCTCTTCATTTGGCGTTGCCGCCGTGCACCAAAGCGTCAGCTCGCTCGTATTGGCAATGCCGTACGGCGTTGCCCGCAGCTCCTCCGAGCCCTCATAAGCCGATTCCACATACGTTTGTGTATCGTAATGCCGCAAATCCATCGCCGGCGCATCCGGCGACCAGAACCACACATTTAGCTCGGCCGAAGTCGAAGCTGTATGGCGAAGCTCCAGCGAGGCCGGATGCTTTTTCCAAAAATTCCGCATACCTGCAGCTAGGCCGCCGCCCTCGCTTCCGATATAGGCAAGCCCTTCCGCACGGCTTCCCTCACCCGCCTTCAGCCAGCTGCACTCCGCCTTCGTGCGTTTCGTCGCCACATAGTGATCCGCTGAATGCTGCACCAGCTTGAAATCATCCCAGACCGCCGAATTTTCCAGCAGCCCGAGAAAATAAGCATCCTCGTCCGCATCAAAAGCAACGGCTTCCCCCGCTGCTTGCCGTTCAAACAGCTCGCGGTATTTGCCTTTCGTCCGCCGCGTATGCAGCGATTTCGGCGATTCCCGCAAAAAACCGCCGTCATTGCCCGCCAACCGGGCATGCCGATTGTAAAGCGGCCCCCGCATCGGTACAGCGAGCGACAGCCCCAGCCCTTTTATGTAATCCGCATGCGGATTGCCGTCATAGAAAAACGTGTGGACAAGGCGAATTGCATCAAGCCCCGCATACAAATAAAAGCGCAGCGTAAACGGTATCCATTCTCTGCTTGGACTGACTCTGACTACATTTTGCTGATTGGGCCTGTTCGGGTCAGCCGTTTGGCTTAAATTGTAGCTCGCGCGATGCTTGCCCGTCAGCTTAATGACCGCCCTGACCGGGCCGTCCTGCTCAACAGCCGCCGCATGAACAAAGCCGTGAAACGGCTCCTCGCGCAGCGTTAAAGCGCCGTGCAGCTGGTTACGGCTTTCCTTCAAGCACACCAGATCGCCGCCGCTGCACAGCTCCTGCTCCCCGCGCTTAATGCTGCGGATGACTCCCCTGCCGCTTCGCGCGAACGTACAAACGATAACACCTGTATCTACGATGATCGACTCATCGGTTGTCACGATTTTAAGGACGGGCTGCTCGCCTTCCGCAGCCGCATCAGCAGCCCTATCAAGCTCCTGCCTTGCTGCCGCTGCCAGCTTAGCCAGCTGAAAGCTGTCCGCAGCGCCGGAGCTGACCGCCGCATGGGCGGACCATTTGATGCTGCCATCCGGCCAAAAGGCGGTAGGCCAGCTTTGCATCGGCAGCGCTGAAGCGCTTGCCACCTTTTCCATGCCTGCTGCCTCGCTATGCAGAACAAGCGAATCGCCGCGCAGCAATTCGCCTTCCTTCCAAGGAACACCCCATGTTAAACCGACAGGCGCAGCCGCCTGTTTACCTAGCCATTTAAGCTTGACACTCATTGCCAGCACCTCTTTCTTCTAAGCTGCTTTCTATACTAGAAGGATGATCGTTTGCGGGCAATGACACTTTTTTGCTCCAAGATCCTTTTGCAGTAAACGCCACTTAAGCGACCTAGATCAGGTATCAAATGCGGACCTTTCAAGGCTTGCACTTTCTTGCAAAGGCTTGAACTTTATTGCTTTAGCTATAGGCAGCAGTTGATGCCAGTTTCAGCATTGCGGCCGCTACCTAGCTACTTCTCTTGCTGCTTTTCTTGCAGAGCTCCTGCCTTGCTACTCCGCTTGGCTCAGCTCGCGATAGCGGCTTGGCGTCATGCCCTCCAGCTTTTTGAAGATGCGATTGAAATAGCTGTGCTGATAGCCGACGCGCTCAGCGACGTCATTAATTTTCAGAACGGACTCGCGCAGCAGCTCCTTCGCTTTGTCCATGCGCAGCCCAGTCAAATAATCGATGAAATTTTTACCCGTCACCTGTTTAAACGACTTGCTCAGGAAAAAAGGATTCATGCCGATATGCTCCGCGCAGCTGTCGAGCGATATATCGCTCATATAATGCTGCTGCAAATACAGCATCGCATGCTCGATCTGCCGCTTCACCTGGGCATTCGTCCGCTCGCCCAGCTCCCTGAGAAACGGAGCGGCAATCATGCCGCGGAACCAGTCCAATAGCAGCTCTGGCTCGCGAATTTGCGACAGCTGCTCGTAGCGGTTCGCACCCTTGAACAAGCGGTTCGGGGCGATGCCCGACACCATAATCGCATGCTGGACGGCGCCGAGCAAATGCAGCATGCCCTGCTGCACATCCATTTCCTTGGCCTCGGCGCTGGACAACGCTTGCAGAAACTGCTCCAGCAGCTCGTAAGCCTCTGCTTCACGCCCCGTCCGGAGCGCCTGTATAAACTCCCGCTCCAGCGTAAACGGATAGGCAGGCTCCGCTGCTGCGCTGCCCTGCTCTTCCAGCTGCTCCATATCAATGATTTGATTTTCCTGATCGTAGCGCCTGAAGCTGACCGCATGCTTCGTCTCTTCAAACAAATGCGGAATCTCTGTTATGCTCGCTGTATCCGGGCTGATCGCAATCGTCGCCCGCATATTAAGAATTTGGTTGAACGCCTGCATCGCCGCTTCGCTGAATGCATGCAGCTCCTCGCGATACGAGCGCCCTTCCGGCACAATAATGAGCAAGCCCGCTGCCAAATTATGAAAGTTAATCGTATTGCTCTGCTCAAAATAGGTGGCCGCAAGCTCCTCCATCATATTGACCGCCGCAAACGTCGCCAGCCCCTCATCGCCGTATTTGAATTTGCCCTCCAAATTAGCGATGCCGGTCAGCTTCATATATAGCACCATATAATGTGTGCCCGGCTCTATCTGCCATTTGTAACGCTCCATTCGGCGAAGCAGCTCCCCTTCGGAGTAATCCGCCAAATAGCCTTGCAGCAGCTGATGCAGAAAGCTCTCCTTCACATGAGGCAGCTGCTCCGAAAGCTTCGCATGCAGCTCCTCGCTTTCCCGGTGCAAATGCTGCCACTCCCGCTCGATCCACGTAAACTCGCAATCCGGCTTGCCTGCTGGCGCGCTTCGCTCCCGCAGCACCGTCATCAGGCGATTGACCGGGGAATATATGCTGCGCGAGGCAAGCCACGCTAGAATGGCCGCAAGCAGCAGTGCGCCAAGGCTGACCGCAACAATGCTTTTCGAGACGACCATAACCGGCTCTGTAATGCCCGTAATCGGCGAAGCAGATACATAAGTCCAATTGTCTGAAATTCGTGACAGCTTGCCATAGGAAACCGCGTACGTCATGCCGCTCTCGCTGAACCGAAACAAAAATGAACCTTTATTCGAGCTCTCAGCAGCAACCGCCTCGTTTAAAGCGCTTACAAATTCAGAATTCCTGTCATTCCCGCTCGTGGATGCGTACAGCTCCCCATTATCCTGCATTAAATACGTTTCTCCGCCTTCACCGGGCGTCATCGTCCGCAGCATATCGCTAACCTTGTCGTTATCAAGCCTAATAAGCAGCGCTCCGAACGGATGCAAGCTGCCTCCAGGAACGTAATGCACAAGTGTCAGCTCTTTTTGGGACGGACGAGCCGCGTCAAAGGCCACCTGTGTCCAATAAGCTACTTTATCCGATTGGAGCAGCCCTTCATAGGCTTCTGCCTGTCCATCTCCTTGCAGCACGCCATATTCCGGCCCGAACAGCACATGCTGATCCCCGCCAAGATACAGCCCGACCTGCTTGTTCATCGTATTGGAGCCTTGCATGACCAGCAGCGTCTTCGTAATGTCACGCGCCTTCTCGAACTGCTGCACATAGTCCCGATTGCCGAGCGTATAATCGAATTTGGAATCGAATGCCCAGTGCGACAGCATCAGCTCCAAATTCGTCAGCTGCTCGTCAATGCTTTGCGCCCGCTGCTTAATTTGCTCATTATGCTGCTCCAGCAAGCGGTCCTCCAGTATGCCCCCAGCCAAAAAATAAACGAGCGCCCCGGTAATCAGTCCCGGAATGCTGCAAACGACGAGCAGCAAAATAAGATTTTTGCGATAAAATCTTCCTTTCGGACCCGCTGCTTTCCCCGCCCCCGGCATAAGCCTGGCTTTCATTCTTTTGATCATGAGCTCACCCACTAGCTGAAAATTAGGCGATTGCAACGAATCCCCTTTGTAAACGCATTCGCTAAGCAGGCTGAATTTCCTGCCAATCACGCTTCAATTTATTTATTTGTTACATATAATGGAATCGCATGGAACAGGAATAGACAGAAGACCGCTGCTATATGCGGTTCCTCTGCCTATTGCCCTGCCCGATCAGGCTATCAGCCTTGCGCGGCAAGCGTAAACGGCTGTCGCCGTCCTCTGGCGGCAAAGCTAGCGTTTCGCGCTGAAATATAAGCCCGTTATAAGGGTGTAACTTATAAATGCTTATATTTCATAAAAGCTCTTATTTACTTGCTGCATACAGCTCGTTCATTTCCTTGCTCAGATCATCGCCGCCACTCGTTTTCCACAGCTTGATCGCGTCTTTAAAACCAGCCTCGTCGATTTGACCGACGATAAATTTAATCCGGGCATCATTCATAATATTGTCCAGCTGTGCGCCTTTTTGCGTATAAACATCCGAGATGAAAGGCTCTGCCGGATTCGTCACGATAAGCTGTTCATTTTCCTTCTGCACCTCAGTCTGCTTAATGCGCAGCGGCGTCTGCTTCACTTTCGTCGACTTGTCCTCTGGAATAAAGCTGAGCATCTGATTGAGCCCCTCAACCTCGGATTCCAGCAGCGCTGCATCCTTGCTCGGCTCAAGCGCACCATCCACGATCGTATGATGCTTGTTTTCAATGCCATACCCTAGCAGCGTCTGCATTTCGGGTTCGCTCAGTTGATCCATAAACTTGAGGATTTGCTTCAGCTCCTCCTCGGTTTTAACGGACGATTTAGGGAAGGCCAGCAAGCCGGCAAAGCCGGACGTTGGCAGCGTATGAACCTGTCCATCCGTTCCTTTCACCCCGCCAAATACATCCATATAATGCACATCCGGCTGGTCTTTGCCCGCTGCCGCAAGCGCAGCATGAATTTTATCATCGGCCCGCGCCGCGCCGTCCACGACGTCCACAATGACGCCAGCCTGATTATTAACAAGCGGATCATTCCATTTCGCCGAATCCATAATGGCAAAATCCTGATTAATCAGCTTTTCATCGTACAGCTTTTTCATAAATTTAAGCGCTTCCAAATACTCGGGCGTTTCATAATCGACAACGAGCTTGCCATCCCGCTCGCCCCATTTGTTCGGTGACCCAAACCACAGCTTAATCGTATCGAAGCCGCTTGCCCACTGTCCCGTCCATTTGACCATGACCATGCCGTACGTATCGTCCTTGCCGTTTTTGTCCGGGTCCTTCTCCTTGAACGCCTTCAGCATATTGTAAAAATCATCAATCGTTTGCGGTGTTTGGAGGCCAACGGCATCGAGCCAATCCTTGCGGAAAAATACCCCATTGCGACCAAGGGCGCGTCCGCGGTACAGACCGTAATTTTTGCCATCAACCGAGGAGTTGTTTAAAATAACCGGGTTCGCCTGGCTCAAATTTTTGTAATCCTTCAAATAAGGCCCGATTTCCCAAAACGCGCCGGACTTCGCGGCATTAACGAAGCTCGGTGACTTCACATCTGGCACATACATAATATCCGGCAGCTTGCCCGAGGCGAGCGTAATATTAAATTTATCCGTATAAGAGGCGTTCGGCACCCACTCAAAATGAATGTCGGTATTCGTCCGTTTCTCGATTTCGGCTGCTACCGGACTATCATCCTTCGGGAAATTCGTTTTAAAAATCGGCAGCATAATATTGAGCTGCAGCGCCTTCTCGGCTGCCGGGCTCTCACCTGCTGCAGTCGGTGCAGCAGACGAACCTCCCGTACTGCCTTCCGCATTTCCTCCCTGCTGCGAGCAGCCTGCAATTACGGCTCCCGCCATTGAACCAACGAGCAGCATAGGCAGCAAACGCTTTCTCTTTCCTTCTTTCTTTCTCATCGCTGACGCCTCCCTTAATCATTTATCATATATGGTAAAATACCAAACCGCCAGCTACTTGCGCGCTAAATCGGCTTGTTTGTGTTGCCTCAAGGAAACAGCTCTGACGTGCCTTCGCCATTAGCCCTTAATGGAGCCAATCAGCACGCCTTTGGCAAAATGCTTTTGCAAAAACGGATACACGAGCAAAATCGGCACGGTGCCGACGACGATAACCGCCATCTTGATCGATTGGTCGGGCGGCTTGACGAAAGACGGGTCCATCGCATTAACGTCGCCTGCCGCAGCCTGTGACAGCAGAACAATTTGACGCAGCAGCACTTGAAGCGGCCATTTTTGCGGATCATTTATATACAGCAGCGCCGCGAAAAAATCATTCCAATGCCCTACCGCATAAAACAGCGTGAAGGTCGCAAGCACTGGCTTTGAGAGCGGCAAAACGATGCGCCACAGCAGCCCCAGCTCCGTACAGCCGTCAATGCGGGCCGCTTCCTCCAGCCCCGGCGGCAGCTCCTGGAAAAAGTTTTTAATAATGATCAGGTTGAAGGCGCTAATCGCCCCCGGTATAATCAGCGCCCAGTAGGAATCGAGCATCCCCAGCTCGCGAATGACCAAATACGTTGGGATCATGCCGCCGCTGAACAGCATCGAGAAAATAACGAGATTCAGCACGACATTGCGGCCCATCAAATTGCGGCGTGCCAGCGGATAAGCCATCGTGACCGTGAAGAACAGGTTCACCAGCGTCCCGAACGATGCGATAAACAAGGAAACGCCAATGCTTTTCATAATCGTATTCGTAGAAAAAATAAATTCATATGCCGCCAGCGAAAACGTCCTTGGTATGAGAAACACCGTACGCTGGGTCAGCTCCGCATCGGTTGCGAACGAGCCCGATATGACGAAAATAAACGGCAGCACCGCCGCCAGCGCACAGACGCTGAGCACGATATAATTCGCAGTATCAAACACTCTGCTGGATACGGTATTGTAATGCTTGGCCATTTTTTCAAGGCCCCCTTCTTCCATACTGTATAATATCTTGGTGTTCAAGAGGCTGCGCTGCATGAAAAGATTGACCTCCGATCGCTGTCGCTTCTCCGGTTCAATCTTTTCATTCCGCTACTCCTTTTTCACCATGCTTTTAGCTAGTACAGCCCCGACTGACCAAAGCGCTTCGCCAAATAGTTCGCCCCGACGACAAGCACGACGCCGATCAGCGATTTGAACAGCCCAACTGCGGTACTGTAGCTGAATGCGCCTTGGGTTATTCCCATCATGTACACATACGTATCGAATACTTCTGCCGCCTGCCGGTTGAGCGGGTTCAGCATGAGATAAATTTGTTCAAAGCCATTTTCGAGAATGTTGCCCATGCGTAAAATAAGCAAAATCACAATCGTGCTGCGCACTGCCGGCAGCGTAATATGCCAAATTTGACGCCAGCGATTCGCGCCATCCATCGTGGCGGCCTCGTATTGCTCCATATCTACACCTGCAAGCGCAGCGAGAAAAATAATCGTTCCCCAGCCGCATTCCTTCCAAATGGTTTGCATAATGATCAGCGGCTTGAACCATTCGGGTGTGGCGAGAAATTCGATTTTGTGCCCGGTATACTGCTCCAGCACTTCGTTGACTGGGCCTCCGGCCGTCGTCAAAAATACATACGTCATACTCGCCACAATAACCATGGAGATGAAATGCGGCACATAAATCATCGTCTGCACCGTGCGTTTGAAGAGCGCGAAGCGTATTTCATTCATCAATATCGCCAGCACGATCGGTGCCGGGAAGAAAAATACTAAATTGTATAAGGAAAGCAGCAGCGTATTGCGCAGCAGCATAAAAAACTCGGGATTGGCAAAAAACAGCTTAAAATGCTCCACTCCCACCCACTCGCTTTTCAAAAATCCGGTAAACGGCTGGAAATTTTTGAACGCCAGCAGTACGCCCCACATGGGCACATATTTAAATACGATAAAATAAAGCAAGCCTGGCAGCAGCAATATGTACAGCCATTTGTCTTTCTTAAGCCGCCCCAGCACGCTTGGACGATAGTCCCGGGACGGCTGCTTGCCAGCTTCCGGCATAACCGCCATTTGTTTCATCCTCGCTCACCTCCAGCTTTCATTCGTTTACTTTTGTCCTGCCGCGTCGTTGGCCTCACTTATCACACTAATCTCAATCGGCCTCACTCATTTGCGGTGTAGCCTTAGTATGCGGGCAGCTCGCATTTTCCCGCAATTAGACATTCTTGAACCGCGCTGCTATGGGGTTTTTGGGCGTTTCGCCAAGAAAGTGCAAACCTGTGCAAAAGGTATTAAACCCGAATATTAGCCCTGTTAAAAAGTCCGATTGCCAGTCGGCAGCAGCGCCTATTAAAGTACAAAGTAAGATCAACGGAAAGGCGTGAGTTTAGATGAAGGGACCGCTGGAAGGAAAGCTGTATCATGGGGCGGCACTGTATCCTGAGCTTTGGAATGCTGATGTGCTTGCGGAGGATATGGCTTTAATGAAGCAGGCTGGCATTAATGTTGTGCGAATGGGCGAATTTATTTGGTCCAAGCTGGAGCCTGAGGAAAATCGGATTGACATTCGGTTTTTGGCTGAAATCATCCAGACGCTGTATGAAAATGAAATCGATACGATCATATGCACACCGACAGCGACACCACCGATTTGGCTATCGCATGGACATCCGGAGCGGCTGTTCGTCAATGAGAAAGGCGAGACGCTGGGACATGGGTCGCGGCAGCATGCGTGTACGAACAACGCCTACTTTCGCGGACGCTCGGCGATCATTATTGAGCAGCTCGCTCAGGAGCTTGGCAGGCTGCCAGGTTTGATTGGCTGGCAGCTCGACAATGAGTTCAAGGCGCATGTAGCCGAATGCATGTGCGCAGGATGCTTGCAGCTGTGGCATAGCTGGCTGGAGCAGCGGTATGGAACGATTGAGCAGCTGAATGAAGCGTGGGGCACTCATATTTGGAGCGAATATTATAATCGCTTTGATCAAATTCCACAGCCGGGCGCAACGCCGTTTCTGCATCATGCATCGCTGCAAACGATGTATCGGCTGTTCTCGATGGAGAAGCTTGCGGAATTTGCCGAGGAGCAAATTGCCGTCATCCGGCGCCACTCGGAGCTGCCGATTACTCACAACAGCAGCATCGCCTTCCATGTGGATATTGAACGGCTGTTCCAGCAGCTGGATTTCGGCGCCTATGATACGTATGCGTCCAGCATCAATTGGCCGGCCTACTTGATCAACTGCGACTTATGGCGCAGCGTCAAGCGCGGCAAGCCGTTCTGGGTTATGGAGACGAGCGCCAGCTACAGCGGCTCGCTTGAGAGCTATGCGACACCTCACCCGGATGGTTATGTGAAGGTGGAAGCAGTCGCCGCTTATGCACTGGGCGCGGGAGGCTTCTGTTATTGGCCTTGGCGACAGCAGCACGCAGGCAGCGAGCAGCCGCATGGCTCAGTCGTAAGCGCTTGGGGCAAAAAGACGATTGGCTATGCCAATGTCGAGCAGGTTGAGCAGGCGCGGCGCGAGCTGGAGGACATTCTGCTGGCAACCTCGCCCATGCAGGCTGAGCTAGCGATGACCTATTCGGATCGCGCCAAAGCCTACTTGCGTACCGAGCCGCTGCGCAAGCTGAATCATCGCGGGCTCGTCACCGATTTTTATGCCCGGCTGGTCGCGCTCGGCATTCATCGCGACTTAATTATGGAAGGCAGCGAGCTCGGCGGATACAAGCTGCTGCTTACGCCATTCATGCCCTACTTGCCGCCGGACTACATCGACCGTGCCCTCGCCTTCGTTCGGGAAGGCGGCATTTGGATCGCGGGCCCGCTTACGGGCGGCCGGACGGAGCATCATACTTGGCATACCGATGCCGCTTTAGGAAAGCTGGAGGAGCTGGCTGGCGTGGAGGCTACGTTCGTTTATCCGATGGACGGAACGAATGCGTATGGACAAGCATTCGGCCTCCAGGCCCCGCTTGGCATGTGGAGCTCGGTGTTTGAGCCACGGGGAGGCAACGACCTCTCCGGCGACGCTTTCGATTCTGAAAGCGATGGCCGGGCAACCGCAATCGGCTGCGTTCAGAGCGGACTAACGCCCGGTGCCGCTTTTATTACCGAGCGCCGCATCGGTCAAGGCAAGCTTGTCATGCTTGGCTCCATGCCGCAGGGCGATGAAGGGGATGCGATGCTGCGACGCATGCTGCTGCATTATGCCGATGAAGCGGGTGTCACGCTGCGGTTTGAAGCTACCGAAGGCACCATTGTCGCACCTAGGCAGGGGGATGGCTATGTCATCTGGGTCATTATTAATATGGATGGTGCTGGCGGTACCGTTACACTGCCGCGTGCAGGCGTAGACGCCTTGACTGAGGCTGCCATTGCCGCTGGCCCGCTTACGGTGGGAAGATATGAATATAAGGTCGTTCGTTTTTAATATAATCAAGTTAATTCTGATAAATCTTCACAAAATAATGGATATAAATGCACAAAAAACAGCAGCGGAGTAGGGCAGAAACTTGTGTCCTACTCCGCTGCTGTTTTTTTGTTTCAATGTAATCACGTAGTTAAGCCTGACGTTAGAGTTCTTCATCATCATTTTCAGGATTCAAATAGGATAACCATTTTCAGCCATTCCCCTGGCACTCTCTTCTGGATTTTTATCATCATGAATAGGAGCCTCTACCGAAAGACAGCTTCTTGCATAGTCCTGGCGGACACAGCAGCCGCTATTTCAACCGAATTAAGGGTTATGGCAGGGGCTGCGGACTCAGGAGACGCTAATGCGCTGTCAATGACCATTTTGACGGAATAATGAGGGCTATAACGGCTTTCCTGTCCGCATACAGCCTCAAATCATCTCATAAATCAGAATAGCGGAACCTCAGTCCTCTGAAAATCTGTCGTTTGATTTATCCATTTACAATTGAAATGAGCTCAGACAGCTGCTGAATTTCAAAATCCGGTTTAACCGCGGTCATATTGCTCTTCTGGTGCGGATTAAACCAGCACGTAGCAATGCCGCTGTTGATGCCTCCCTGCATATCGGAGGTCAAGGAATCGCCGATGATGATAATTTTGGACGGGTCAGTTGCACCCAGCTTCGCAAACGCATAGTCAAAAATGCCTTTATGCGGCTTCTGATATCCCGTCTCCTCCGATACGATAATATGCTCAAAAAAAGGATTCAGCCCCGCTTTGCCAATACGCGACAGCTGCACCTCGAGAATGCCGTTCGTAATAACCGCCATTCGGCAATGCCCATGTAGACTGCTGCACAGCTCTACAGCACCTTCAATCAGAAAGCTGCCCTCGCCTAAATAGTCCAAATAACAGGCGCTGAATTCATCTGCTGCGATGTGAGGATTATTTTCAGCAAAAAGCTGTCTAAACCGCTCCTGTTTCAGCTCCTCCAGTGTCACCTTGCCCTGCTCAAAATCCAGCCACAGCTGCTGGTTAATCATGCGATAGCGTTCTACGTAGTCGCTGCCTTCCAGAGTAATGGCATAGTCCCGACAGGAGCTTGTGAAGGCATGAGCCTCCGCCTGACCATAATCGAGCAGCGTATCGTCGATATCAAACAAAATAATATCGTATTTCATATTCGCTTTGCTTATTTCCACTTGCATAAACACTCCTTCGGCTTGTTAGCGGGAGCCGCCGCGGGGAGCGGAAACATTTTTCTCCAGCGCATACAGCTCGTCTTCCATCGCTTGCATTCGTTCGACAACCGTCTTTCTCGCATCCTGAATCGCCTGATTATAGACATGCGGACCGAGCAGCGCAACCATATGGTCAAGCAGCTGTTCCGCTGCTATAGAGCCGATTTCCTCCGAACGCTCCAGCTCAAAATAGTGCTGTACCTGCTCAATCAGCTGCTGCTTCTGCTCTCTTTGCCATTTTAGCTTCATCATCGCTTAAATCTCCTCCAGCTCACCGCGCATCATTAGAACGGCTTGTCCGCTTAATTGAACGCGATCCATTGTATTTTTCACCTTTACAAAACCGCCTCGAGCCGACGCTTGATAACCGACCAGCTCGTCCTTGCGCAGCCGCTTCGCCCAATAAGGCGCCAGTGCGCAATGCGCCGAACCTGTCACTGGGTCCTCTTGCACGCCCCCTTTCGGATAAAAAGCCCGCGATACAAAGTCGTATGCTGCCTGGCCTTCAGCGCGAGCTGTCACAACAACACCACGCCCATCCAGCAGGCGCAGCTGTGAGAAATCCGGCTTCAGTGCGCGCACGGTCTGCTCGCTGTCTACTTCAACGACATAATCCATACGGTTGCGTCCCGTATATCGCGGAATGAGCCCAAGCCCCTCAATAAGCGCCTCGGGCGCTTTCGCCGGAACTGGCGGCTCCGAAGGGAAGTCCATCGTCATTTCCGCCTCATCTTCCCCTAGCTCTACAGTCAGCACGCCGCTTCTCGTCCAAAAGGCTGCCGCCTGATTCGGACTTAGCCGCTCCGTCTTCCACAATACGAAAGCTGCAGCGAGCGTAGCATGCCCGCATAAATCGACCTCGCTCGCAGGCGTAAACCATCGCAGCTCATAACCGCCCTCGCGCGGGGCCACAAAAGCCGTCTCGGACAAATTCATCTCCGCCGCCACTTTTTGCATCCACCGTTCATCACTCAGCGCCTCCAGCAAGCATACCGCTGCCGGATTGCCGCCAAATGCTTCTCTCGTAAATGCATCTACTATATAAATAGGTACCATGTACGCCTCAGTCCCCTTCTTGCTCGTGTTTAATCACCAAATAAAAAGGAGGCGTCCCGCTGAGGACTCCTCTCCTATTATAACGCATCTAATTTGTGCGGCACAGCTTGTTCTAATCGGCAAGCGGAATAAGAAGCTCAACCGCTTCCTCCTCCAAATGCTGCTCCTGAATATAAAAGACTTCAAGTGCGACAGCGCTCTGATGCTTCTCAAGCTCCTGCTCGTTCATCCAGGCGAATAGCTGCTCGTAGGCTTCTCCAATTCTCTTGTTCGTTGATGCAACCATCGCATAACGATGGGTTGGGATGGTGAACTGCACCATACCAGCGGGCACGTCCTCTGACGGCGGCATTTCGTAGCAGGCCCAATAAGTGGCAAATACTTCGTTGCCAAAATACGGGCTGTACAGCAGCGGCGCCTTCGACGTGGTATTCAGCTCATGCTTGCGGGCTAGAAACTCGCTTTGCAGGCGAATCGCCTCATCTGGAAAAGTAGAATACGGACCACAATAACTAATCCCTACTAAATGAAGCGTTGGCTTCGTAATAATTGAGCAGTTGTCCACGCGAATTCCCCCTTTTCATCGGTCAGAACAGTTGCGTTAGGATGAGCTTTCACCCGCCAATAGTGTAACATGATTGCCCTAGAGAGCGGTAGCCCTTTATCCCAAATGGGCAGCATGGCTCAGCTGCAGCACAGGCAGCAGCTCTATCCGTTCCTGGGTATGCTCGTGCACCAGCCATCGCTCCTTCATATGGTCGATGAACAGCACGCCGTCCAAATGGTCTATTTCATGCTGCATGCAGCGGGCGAGAAAGCCTTCACCGTGAAAAATAATACTTTCGCCCGCTCGGTTTAGGCTGCGCACCGCAACCTTCTCCGCTCGGCTCACCCGCCCGTAGTAGCCTGGAAATGACAAGCAGCTCTCCGCTCCCGTCTGCTCGCCCTCCATCGCTATAACTTCAGGATTAATGAGCTCGATCAGTCCGTCCCCGCAATCCATAACAACGACTCTTCTTAAAATGCCGATCTGGGGAGCAGCTAATCCCGCCCGTCCTTCACTTTCATATAACGTATCTGCCATATCACCGAGCAGCTTTAGTATTCTCGCATCTACCGCTTCAACAGGGCGCGCTTTTTTTCGCAATATCGGGTCACCGAACGGCAAAATAGCTTTAATGGTCATTTGGTCAAGCTCCTTTCGTTTTGGCGGGCGGCGTATGCACCCATAGCACACTCGGCGAGCAATCCAGCGCCGTGCAAAGCGCATCCAGCGTATCCGCCTTCATTTGTTTCGGCTGCCCGGTGAGCAGCGCACTAATCGAAGGGGCAGACAAGCGATAGTCCGCTTTCTCCTCAAGCAGTCGCGCCAATGCCGCACCAGACCAAATGCCCCGCTCTGCCATGACCTCCCGAAGCATCCACTCTAGCATATGATTCTCCTCCTTTTATGAGTGCATAAATGTAGGCAACAGCTTATATTATTAGGTATTGCCTAATATATCATAAAAGCAATCTGGCTGCAGCTGCTTTTTCATTTTCGTTTAAGCAAGCTAGTATATGATAGGCACGCTCCCCTACCCTCTATGAAAAGGCGTGTGAACCGCATGGGCTTCGACGATTTGTTTTCCTCATTCCCTTTTCTACATACGAAACGATTAACGCTGCGCCAAATGGCTGTGCAGGACGCTGAGGATTTGCATGCTTTTTATTCCGATACGAAGGTGACGCGGCATTTGGACTGGCCCGGGCCAGACTCCATTGAAGCCTCCAAAATGCTAATAGACTCCTGGAACGAAGCCTACGCAGAGCGCAAGCTCATTCCATGGGGCATTACGCTGCAAGACAGCTCCCCTATTTTGGGAACGGTGATGCTGATGCCGACAAGAGGGACGTTTGAGGAAGCGCCCCGTTATCCGCTCACACTAGGCTATGACCTGAATCCCGCTTATTGGAATCAGGGCATTATGTCCGAAGCGCTTCAGGCTGTTATGCATTTCAATAACAAGCATATTCACGCACGCCGCATTCAAGCCGAGGTCCATCCTGAAAATGCTGCTTCGCTGAACGTTTTGAAAAAGCTTGGTTTTCAGCAGGAGGGCGTGCTGCGGCAGTACTTAATGCATGAGGCTACTAAAAATTTTCTCGACGTCATTGTTCTGGCCATGCTATTTAGTTAATTAATCAATGAAAAAAAGCATTCGGTTGCAATAACCGAATGCTTGATAAATGATAGGAATAGGCTTAGAAATTGAAAACAAAATCATCGTCATTGAGCTGCTCGACGTGAATCGTCCGTACGTAGCCATTGCCTTTTTTGGAGAAGAAATCATGCTGCTTCGTGTGGGTGCTGATGCCGTTGAATACGATTGGATTGACCGGCTCATCCGGGAACACGCCGTCAAAGCCAAGATTCATTAGCGCCTTATTCGCGTTATAACGCACATAAGTTTTTACTTCTTCCTCCAGACCAAGCGGTGAATACAGCGAATCGGTATAAATAACCTCGTTCTCGTACAGATCGTTAAGCAATTGATCCAGCTCCTGCTTAAGCGAAGTCTGCTCCTCTGGCGTAAAGGTGTTAAACAGCTCCTGTGCCAGCACGCCAACGTACAAGCCATGGATGCTCTCGTCACGCAAAATAAGGTCGATAATTTCGCCGCTGCTCGTCATTTTGCCTTGACCTGCCAAATAAAGCGGATAGAAGAAGCCGCTGTAAAACAAGTAGCTTTCCAAAAATACGGAAGCGGCCATTGCTTTATACAGTTCTTGCTTCGTGCTAATGCCTTCATACCACGAGGAAATAAGCTCCGCTTTTCGTTGCAGCTGCTCGTTTTTCTCTACCCATTGGAAAATCTCGTCGATCTCCTCCGTAGACGCAAGCGTTGTGAAAATGCTGCTGTACGATTTCGCATGAATTTGCTCCATCATCGACATAAAAGACAGCACCGCTTTGCGCTGCAAACCATCCACATGCTCCAAAATCTTCGGCATGCCAATACCGCCCTGAATCGTATCCAGCAGCGTCAATCCGCCAAGCACGTTTTTATATAAGCTGCGCTCGGCATCGCTCATTTCCATCCAATCCATTTTATCATCGGATAGAGGGATTTCTTCGTCCGTCCAGAATTGCATTACGTTCTGCTGCCAGAACGTCAGCGTAAAATCATCATCCGGGCGGTTCCAGTTAACTGCCTTCATTATATATTAGGCTCCTTTGTAAAAGGCTGCGTGACGGCACATAGAGCGGCCGCCCCACAACCTTATCTTTTTGCGCAAATCTATTTTCTTTTTTTAAACCGCGCAGCTTGTGCACTCTTCTACGGATAGACGTTTCGTTCTTGTGTAATAGAGCGACTTCAATCCTTTATGCGCTGCATAAATGTAGAAGCGGGCAAGCTCCCGAGTTGTCACGTTGCTGTTGACATGCAGAACCGTCGATATGCCTTGGTCCACATGCTGCTGAATTTCTGCAATCAGGTCAATAAGCTTGAACTGATCGATATTGTAAGCCGATTTGTAATAGAAGAAATTGTCCTGCGACAAAAACGGCATTGGATAATAAGTTGTCGAGTTCGCATACGTCCGCGTCTCAATATGCTCAACGATCGGCATAACGCTCGATGTCGCATTTTGAATGTACGAAATGCTTTGCGTTGGCGCGATAGCCAGACGGTAAGCGTGGTAAAGGCCGTGCTGCTGTACTTTCGCCTTAAGCGCAGTCCAGTCCTCAGGGGATGGAATTTCCATACCTTCGAACAAAGCTTTCACCGCAGCGCTGACCGGACGGAAATCCGTCTCTTCATAACGCGAGAAGTAAGTGCCCTTCGCATATTCGGAACGGTCAAAATCTTTGAACGTTTCGCCGCGTTCTTTGGCAATTTCCATACTTTGCTCTAGCGAATAGTAGTTCATCATCATGAAGAACGTGCTTGCGAATTCCTTCGCCTCGTCGCTTTCGTAAGCGATGTGGTTTTTCGCCAGATAGCCGTTCAGGTTCATCGCGCCAAGGCCGACGGAATGAAGCTCTTCGTTCGCTTTGCGTACTCCTGGAGCGTTGTCGATTTTCGAAAGATCGCTGACTGTCGTAAGCGCCTCGATCCCAACATGAACCGATTCCTTGATCTTCTTAAGCTCCATGACGTTTACGATGTTCAGCGATGCCAAGTTGCAGCTAATATCGCGCTGAATCAGGTCATCCGTGCCGTAGTCGTTAATAACCGATGTCTCCTGCAGTTGGAAAATTTCCGTGCAAAGGTTCGACATCTTGACGCCGCCCACATCTTTAAGCGCATGAACGCGGTTCGCATTCGATTTGTTCATAATGTACGGATAGCCGGATTCCAGCTGGATCGAAGCGATCTTGGTCATCATGTCGCGTGCGTTCATGACGATTTTCTTTTTCACTAAATCGTTCGCAAGCAGCTCCTCGTACATTTCATCCATGTCCATATCGTCCAAATATTTGCCATAGGCTTTGTGGACGGAATGTGGTCCGAAGACGTACAACGGCTTGTTTTGCGCAGCAAGCTCATAAAACTTGTTCGGTATAATAAGGCCGATCGACAGCGTTTTGATCCGCGTTTTCTCATCGGCGTTAATTTTTTTGCAATCGAGGAACTCAATAACGTCCCAGCCAAAAATATTATAATAGCCTGCGCCAGAACCTTTGCGCTGTCCCATTTGATCAGCATAGGAGAATGCATCCTCCATCAGCTTAAGGACAGGCATAATGCCTTTCGCCGCACCCTCGACGCCTTTGATTGGCTCGCCGCGTCCGCGCAGCTTCGAGAGGTTGACCGCTACGCCGCCGCCGATTTTGGACAGCTGCATGCACGTGCCAATGACATAGTTGATGGAATTGAGCGAATCGTCCATTTCCAGCAGGAAGCAGGATACCATCTCGCCGCGGCGGCTTTTGCCCGCATTAAGGAAGGTTGGCGTTGCCGGCTGCAGCCGCTGCTCAATCATCGCTTCAGCAATGCGCAGCGCTCTCGCTGCGTCGCCTTCGCCCAAATGAAGCGCAACAATCGCAACGCGGTCTGGATATTGCTCCAAATATTGCAGCTTGTCGTTCGTTTTCATGGCATAGTCTTTGTAGAATTTGGAAATTGCCATATACGACTGAAACTGGAAGCTGCTGTTTGCCGTTAAATCAAATACAGCCTCAACTTGCTCATATGTATAATGGTCAAAAACGTTATCGTAGTAGTCATTGCCGATCAAGTAGTCAAGCTTCTCCTGGAGCGAGGCGAACTTCACGCTCTTCTGCTCAACTTCCTCCATAAATGCTGCTACTGCCTCTTTATCCTTGTCCAACTGGTAAAAGCCGTCAGCTCCGCGCTGCATCAGCTCATTATTCAACTCAATATGCTTCAATGGTTCGCACCCTTTCAACAAAGTTTTCCGTATCGTATTTCGTTCCGGACAACTCAAATTTAGAAATAACAGGGACATTGTATAGCTCGGCAATCGTATCTGCGCTTTTGGCAAAGCCCGTTCCCCAATTGCGGTTGCCGCTGGCGGATACGCCGCGAAGATGTTTGCTGTTGCGCTTCAGGAACGACATGACCCGTTCTGGCACCTGTCCGAAACCTGTTGTATACGTGATGAGAACGAACGGCTCTTGGACCGCTTCCTGCTCTTCAATCGGCATAACGCGCATATTCAATTTGTTGATAAATCTTTTGACGTTGCCCGTCTTGGAATCATAGACAACCAGCATATATTTCTCTCTCCCCTACCGGATATCAGCAATAGAAAAGCGCTTCTGACCCTGAAAAAGCGTCAAATGCGCTAGTAGACTTAAAGTGTCGATTTCCGTGCTACACAACAAGATGTAGTTGCTGAATTTGATTCTACATCAATATATAGGTGGAGTCAAATGAAAAAATACGCCTATCTATGAGACCCGGTTTTAGGCCACTCGACTATTTTAACAGATACGGATATGATGTGGTAGAGTCATTTTTAATTGATACGGAGGTTAATATGAACGAAATTTTAACGCCTGAACAGCTCCGCGAGGCAGTGCATAAGCTATTTAAGGATGCCGGATATACGAATCCCGAGCTGCTGGAAAGCATCGAATTATTAGCGGCAGAGAACGATCGCTTGAAGCAGGAAGTTAAAAAATGGCGGCTCGCTGCTGCACGTGGGGCAGCCGCAGGCACTTCCATGAACAGCCGTTTGAAGGACGCGCTTCGAGAATAATTTTTGATAAAGCAATTCAAAAAGCATACATCCTTCACATTGCATCGCAGGGTAATCCTGCTAAAATGATACAGGCACACATGGACTCAAGTGTAAGGGAGAAATAGGCCATATGGATAGAGGTTGGATTACGGTCATTATTGGCCCAATGTTCTCGGAAAAATCCGGCGAGCTCATACGGCGCTGTCATAAATTGCTGCAATATGGCCGCAAAAAAGTAAGAGCGTATAAGCCTGCGGAAGATAATCGGTTCAGCAGCGAGGAAATTGTAAGCCGCATTGGCTACCGGCTGCCAGCCTTCAACATTCCGAAGGAGCTTACGCCCGAGATGGCGGAGCGCATTTTGCAGGATACGAAGCATGCCGACGTCGTCGCTTTCGACGAGGTGCAGTTTTTCTCCAAAACGATCATCCCTCTTGTAGAGGAGCTTGCCTATAACGGCAAACAGGTCATTGTAGACGGCCTTAACATGGATTACCGCGGCAAAGCCTTCGGCTATATCGGCGGGCTGCTTGCCATTGCAGACGAAATCGTAAAGCTGACTTCCTTCTGCGCAGTATGCGGCGATGCGAACGCAGCGTTCACGCAGCGCGTCATTAACGGCCAGCCAGCGACGCTGGGGCCAGTCATTTTAATCGGCGATACGGAGAGCTACGAGCCCCGCTGCCGCCATTGCTTCGTCCCTCCGCATAAAGCGGTGGAAGAAGCGAGTGAAGAGCATACAGACGCTGCTGCGCAGCTCTGATTGCAGGGAAACATACTGTAGCGAAAATGCGACAGCCGATCTCCCAGCAACTGTAATACGAGCACAAAAAAGGCTTGTACGGCCGCTCTGCTCCTGTTGAGCATGACGGCCGCGCAAGCCTTTTGGCGTTCCAGCAGAACGCCGTATTATCATTTTACCGCTGCAAAAAAAAGCCGCTCGGAGTGCTCGCCTTGGGGCTGCAGCTTGAAATCGGCAAAACGCTCGACCTTGCTGAATCCGGCTGCGTGCAATTGCTCCGCTATCCAGTCCGCCTCATAAGCCCGCTGCACATGCATTTCTTCAAAGCGGCGAAACCGCTCGCCGCCTTCATGCGCAAAAATCGTCAAATGATGCTCAATTTCGCAGCGCTCCTCATCCAGCTCGCATGTCCAAATGTAGGCAGCCCCGTCCTCGTCCAGCACGAATGGCTGCTCCTCCGCATAACGAATGAGCTGTGCCTTCGGATGCACATCGAACAGAAATACGCCGCCAAGGCGAAGCGCCGCGTATACCGCCTCGAAAGCGGCGATTACATCCGCTTCCTCCGTCAAGTAATTGACGCAGTCGCAGAACGATATAACCGCGTCCACAGGCGCGCCCAGATCCAATTCCCTCATATCCTGCTGCAGCCAGGTTGCTGTGCCTGCACGTGCGCCTTGGACGGCAGATAACGCCTCATCCCATTTGCTGCGTGCCACAGTCAGCATATCCTCAGATAAATCGATGCCGTACACTTGCATGCCGGCCAAAGCCAGCGGTATCGCAATAGAGCCTGTCCCACAGCCAAGATCGGCAATAACAGAAGGCTTGCCATAACGCTCCCAGCATTGCTTAGTGAACCACAGCCAATCCTCGTAAGGCATGTCGCTCATAAGCTCATCGTATACCGCAGCGAACTCGCCATATGACTCCACCTAGAAAGCCCCTCCTTAATCCTCTGATGAGCCTTCGGAAGCAGAAGCTTCGCCATCGTTCGACTTGGCAGCATCGCCTGCTGCGCCATTGTCTCCTGTCGCTTCCACTAGATAGGTCCAGTTGCCCTTCTGGGTAATCAGACGCTCGCGCATCAGCTTGCCGATCGCACGCTTAAATGCCGATTTGCTAATGCCGAATTTTTGCTTAATAATGCCCGCTTCCGTCTCATCGGAATAAGGCATGCCGCCGCCCGGACGCTCCTTCAAAAAGGCAAGCAGGCGATCGGCATCTTCAAGGCGGCCCACTTCCTTCTGCTGGCCCATCGACAAATTCACCCGTCCATCCTCGCGGATAAAGGTAATCCGGGCCGAGACACGCTCGCCAAGCCGAAGCGGGCGCAGGCGGTCCGGTGCCGGAATAAGACCGTAAGCGCCGAAGCCGACAACACCGCCATCAATTAGGACAAACGACCCCATTTGCAGCGATTTCGTTACCCAGCCTTCGATCCATTGGTTGCGCCAGGAATCTGGTGCAGCAAATACGAGCGGCCCAAGCTCATCCTCGCCCGCAAGCCGGGCAATAAGCCTGCCGCTTTTGTCATGGCCCAGCACGATGTGAACCTCATCGCCCGGCAGCGGACGATAATCGATATTTTCCGGCAGCTCCGAAAGCGGCAGCAGCAGCTGACGGCCAAGACCGATTTCGAGGAAGCAGCCCAGCCGCGGATGGACATCGGCAACCTTAAGCCGGGCCATCTCGCCGAGCTTCACCAGCGGACGCTTCATCGTCGCCGCCAACCGATCCTCGGTATCAAAAAATATAAATACTTCAACCTCATTGTTAACTTTAGGCTTGCTGCCGACCAGCTCCGTATAATGCATCAGCACCTCGGATTCGCCATCGGTCAAAAAATAGCCGTAGGGCGACACTTCGCGTGCCACCCTTAGCGTTATTGTCGTACCGGCGATCAAGCTCATGCGAACTCCACAACTTTGGCGTCAGACCACAGCTTTTCAATGTTATAATACTCACGCTCATCGCGGTGGAATACGTGAACAACAACATCGCCAAGGTCAATCAGCACCCAGCGCGCGGAATCCATCCCTTCAATGCCGCGTACGCGTACGCCGCGCAGCTCCGCGGATTTGCGGATTTCCGTCACAATCGCCTGTACCTGTGTATCCGAATTACCCGAGCAGATTACGAAATAATCAGCTACCAGGGAAATTTCCTGCAAATTCAAAGCTACAATACGCATAGCCTTCTTATCTTCCGCTGCAGCAACCGTTGCTTGCAGAAGCTCCTCCGAATGTACCGTCATAACTCAGCCTCCTGTTTTTAACTCTTCTATTAAACCATTACGCGCTTCTATTGTCAGTGGAAAAATGGCCTTGCCTTTTTTGAGCAGCAGCAGGATGGTCGAATCAAACCCCGCAAGCAGCGCTTGCTCCAAGCTCTCCTTGCTCAGCCTGCGAATGTCGTCAACACCGGGAAAATCGCGCCCAGGCTCCATATAATCCGCGAGGCATACGACCTTGTCCAGCCGCGTCATCGCAAGGCGTCCCGAAGTATGGAAGCGAATGGCATCCAGCACCAGCGTATCTGTCACGCCATATTCATGCTCCGCCACCCAGGCGCCCACTTCGGCATGCCATAAATTTTTATCCTGATCAAGCAATTCAGGCGCCAGCTGCTGATCGCGCAGCACCTTCTCCATGCGGTCGGCCGGCCAATATTTCGCCACATCATGCAAAATCGCCGCCAGCTCAGCCTGCTCCGGGTTTTCCCCGAACCTTACCGCCAGCTGAACCGCCGTTGCCATCACGCCTTCGGTATGCTTCCAGCGTTTCTCGGGCATTTGCGCTTTCACCGACTCAATCATTTGATCGCGCTCCATAAAGGCCCCTCCCTGTAATAAAATGAAACACAGCTTCCGGTACGAGATAGCGGAAGCTGCCGCCAGCTTGAATCGCTTCGCGAATCGCCGTAGATGAAATGCCGATTGGCGGCATATTGATATACGTCAGCCGCTGCTGCAAGTAGTCCGGCAGCTCGCCGGCTTCCGATTCCGTGCCTTCTCGATTAAGCCCGATGAAAGCAACCCGCTCCGCCAGCTCCTCAATCCGGTGCCACCCGGGCAAATCATTGATCCGGTCAGTTCCAATAACATAGGAGAAGGAATCGTGCGGATGCAGCTGCCTCAGCTCTAGAACCGTATCAATCGAATAACTGAGCCCGCCTCTTGCAAGCTCTATATCCAATGCCCGAAAATGCGGATTGCCTTTTATAGCTTCCTGCACCATCTGCAGCCGCAGCTCGCTGTGCTCGCCAGGCTCATGGCTTTTAAGCGGAGGCAAAAACGAGGGAATAAACCACACCTCATCCAGCCCGCAGCTTGTGCGCGCTGTTTCTGCGGCAATGAGATGTCCGAGATGGATCGGGTCGAACGTTCCGCCCATAATGCCGATTTTACGCATAGCCGCAGTCCTCCTTATCTGTAGACTTCACACTTAGTCATTGCGGCGAAATAAGTACCGCTAGATACTTGCCAGCAAAAGCGGCAAGGTGAAACGGCTTCCGCCGCCGTCTGGCGGCGCGGCGCGTTTCAGTCCGAGAAATATCTTTCCTATATTTGAACAAATTGCGGGCACTCATTTCCTCGCAAGCCTTTAGCGTCCCGCTTTGACAGCTGGCAATTCGATTTTGCGGTTTTTCTCTTCCGATGCGCGTTTGTAAAGCACAATCGTTTTGCCGATAACCTGTACCAGCTCGGCTTTAGCTGCTGCTGCTACTTCAACCCCGATTTCCTTCGGATCATCCATGCAATTGTTCAGCACGGACAGCTTGATCAGCTCGCGAAGCTCAATCGATTCATTAATATGACGTACAAGATGGTCATTCGTTCCACCTTTGCCGACTTGAAAAATCGGCTGTAAATGATGCGCCATCGCGCGCAAATAACGTTTTTGTTTCCCTGTAAGCATCGCTCTATGTTCCTTCTTTCAAATAGTAATAAGAAAAATGCTGCTAGCCCTGGAGGGCAGCGAGTACCGTCTCGCGCATCGCTTGAACAGGCGCAGGCTGCCCTGTCCAATATTCGAAAGCATACGCGCCTTGATAAATAAACATGCCCAGACCGCCATGCGTCCGGCAGCCATGAAGCGCAGCTTCCTGCAAAAACTTCGTTTGCAGCGGATTGTATATTAAATCGCTGGCCACACAGCCCGCTTTCAGCCATGAAGCATCAAGCGGACTTTCGTCCACATTCGGATACATGCCTAGAGAGGTCGTATTGATTACGACATCCGCGTCCGCGCATACCGTGCGCAGCTCATCATTCGTGACTGCTGCAATATCGGCACGGTGGCGCAGTGCTGCTGCAAGCTCCTCAGCCTTGCCGAGTGACCGGTTAGCGATTGTGATGCGCTCCGGCTGCTCGCCTGTGAGCGCATAAACAATGCCGCGCGCAGCTCCGCCTGCTCCGATCACGACGATCTTCTTCCCGGCAAGGTCCGGCTCCGCCTCTTCCTTAAGGGAACGGACGTAGCCGATGCCGTCAGTATTGTAGCCAATCAGGCGGCCGTTATCATTGACAATGGTATTCATCGCCCCTACCGCTCGCGCGCTTTCGTCGATTTCATCCATTTCCTTCATCATATCCAATTTATGAGGAATCGTCACATTCACTCCCCGAATGCCCATCGCCCGAACGCCGCTAACGAAAGAGGACAGCTCGCCTGCCGTAATGTGGAAAGCCAAATAAACGCCGTTAATGCCCGTTTCCTGAAAAGCGCGATTCAGCATAATGGGTGACTTGGAATGATGAATGGGGTCACCAATTACACCGTAAAGCACTGTATGGCTGTCTATGCGCTGCATAGCTTTATGGATTTCTCCCGCACTCATTTCCGCCAATATCCCCTCTCAGCTGCTATGAAGTGTAAAACGCAATGATGAGCTTCTCCCATCATGGCCGTTAAATCAATGAATCCCTAAGCAGCACCTTGATGCCTTTCGGGGCATATAGATCGAGCAAGGCGCCTGCCTCTCCGTTCACCTGAATCCAGCCTAGGCCAGAGATGAATACATCCTTCTTCGCTCCCCGCGGCACGCGCAGCGAGTGGCGCGTCCATGCCGGCATCTCCGCAAGCTCTTCGCGAGATGGTCCGCCGAGCAGCTCGCCCTGATGGTCCTCATAAAGCGCATCCGCGCGCTCCATCTTCGTCCGGTGCACATTGAGCGCATTAGAAATGTACAGCGTAAACGATTGGCGCTCGCCCTCTACAAAATCAAACCGGACTAAGCTGCCGATAAACAGCGTCTGCTGGTCATTGAGCTGATACACAAGCGGCTTGATCGGCTTGTCCGGCAGCAGCGACTGCAGAAATCCGCGCGGCACAATTTCCGTCATCCGCGTCGGATAGACGATGCCGGGCGTATCGATGATGAACTTGTCATCATCCAGCGGAATGTGAACCGCATCAAGCGTCGTTCCCGGATAGCGGGACGTCGTCAGCTCGCGCTCCAAATCGCTGTAATCTTTAATCAAGCGATTAATGAGTGTAGATTTGCCAACGTTGGTGGCGCCGACCACATACACATCGCGCCCTTTACGGTGACGATCAAGCGCCTCAATGACATGCTCGAAACCGATGTTGCGCTTCGCGCTGCACAGCACGATATCCAGCGTACGCAGCCCTTCGCTCTTCGCCTGCTGCTGCACCCAGTTGCGCAGTCGGTTCAGGTTCATTGATTTTGGCAGCAAATCGACTTTGTTGACGACGAGCAGCACGGGATTGTTGCCAACAAAACGCTGCAAGCCCGAAATCAGGCTGCCCTCAAAATCATACAAATCGACAATATGCACAACGAGGCTGTCGGTTGTTGCTACGCTGCTCAGCAGCTTCAGAAACTCATTTTGATCCACCGTCACCGACGATGCTTCATTATAATTGCGAATACGGAAACAACGCTGGCATATAGCCGGCTCCCTAACTACTGCCTGCTCTGGCACAAAGCCAGGAAGCTCTGCATTTTCCGTTTGCAGTTTTACGCCACAGCCCGCACAAGACTGCGCGGCCAGACTAAGCTGCTCTTCCTTCACTTCTTCTCCCCCTCATTCCATAACCCGTTTTTGCCAAGGCTCGATTTGGCGATACGCTCAATTCGGCGGTTGACCCGAGTCATGATTCCTTCATCAGCAGGAGCAATTGGCGCTACAAGAATCGTATATAATCCCATTCGATTGCCGCCCAGCACATCCGTCAGCATCTGATCGCCAATGACTACCGTCTCTTCCGCTTTCAGCTCCAATACCTTTAGCCCTTTGCGAAACGACGTATTAGCCGGCTTGCGCGCAGCATGAATAAACGGAATGTTCAAAGGCATTGCAAATTTGGACACTCTGGTTACATTATTATTCGATACGATAACGACTTTAAAGCCGCGCTCACGGACATCGTCCAGCCATTTGACCAGTTCGGGCGTTGCAAGCGGCACCCGCGCTCCCACAAGCGTATTATCCAGATCCGTAATAATGCCGCGAATTCCCTTCTTATGCAGCTCATCTAATTGAATATCATAAACCGTATCCACACGCATATGTGGCAACAGTTTCTTGAACATAAGCGTTAAACCCCTTTGCTTTTCTCCTGCTATCTTACGAAACTATAACATAAAAAACGATTTTGTTGCAAAAAAATACCGCCGTCCATTGTTTGGACAGCGGCAGGCTGAATTTTTCCTTCTATATATAGTCGGATAAAAGCTATTCATTATAATAGCGAAATAACATGCTTGACTTTGTTCACAAATTGCTCAGCCTCTTCTGGCGCTGCCTCGGCGCCACTATATTTGGCTCGTTCAAAATCGTTCAGCACCTGAGTCAGCTCGCTGCGAATATCTGTGCGATGCTGGGCAAACCGCTGTACCGCTTCCCGCAGCGTCTCATGCTCAGAGCGCTTTAGCCCCTTCCTCCGGCACACACGGAGCAGGCGCTCCGTTTCCCATACGATGCGCTCATTCGCCGTATAAGAGCGGAACCGGAAGCGAAGCCATGCCGCCTTGAGCGCTTGACGGCGTACAATCAAGCTAGCCGCGAGCAATAATACAAGCAGGGAAATGCCAGCTATATAAAAGCCTTTGTACGAAACGTCGGTTTTCTCGGCAGCTGCCGCCTTAACCGCCTCGTCTGTGTCCTCTTCTACTTCCGGTGTAGGCGCCGCTGCATCTTCTCCGGCAACCGTATAAGGGAATGAAAATCCTGCTGTCGGCTCAAAGGAAACCCAGCCATAACCTTCAAAATAAATTTCCACCCAAGAGTGGGCATCGGAATTGCGCACGGTATACGTGCCTTCCCCTTGCAAGAACGTATCGATATCAAAGCGATCTGCTGCATCAACACCGAGGGCAGGCAATGCGCCTGGCGCAAAACCCTTCACCCAGCGGGTAGGCAGGTCAACGGAACGGGCCAGCACCGCCATAGCTGTAGAAAAATAATCGCAATAGCCTTCCTGGATTTCAAACAGAAACTGGGCGACAAAATCATCGGACTCTCCCGTCAGCTTGCCCAGATCAGGCTCATTCGTATAGACAAAATTCAAACGCAAATACGATTCCAGCATTTTCGCCCGATCATAGTCATTGGTCGCAGTTTTGGTCAATTCCTCAGCAAGCTGCTTGACCTCGCCTGGCAAATTATCGGGCAGCTGTGTATAATGATCATTTTCATTCGAGCTGTACAAGCGCGCATGCGTACTGCGGAGCTTCGCTTCATCCAGCACGGGAACGGTGGACACGACGGAGTATGATTCCGGATAGGGCTGCCTTCCCCTTCCCTGCAAAGGAAAACGCAGCTCTTGGTCGTCAGGCGCCCAGGTGAGCCGGTAGGATAAATTCGCTTCCGGATCATTAATCCAGTGAATGCGATTAATCGGAGCGGCAGCAAATAAAACGGGATACTGGTCCTTCCGAATCATCGTCACCGTCTGCTCCACTTCAATCGTGTCTGCCAGCTTGCGATCATACGGCAGGGAAAGCTCCTGCTCCTTTTTCAACTGATTGACGTTGTTCGGCTCCGTTCCTTCATCCAGCTCCAGCCAGCCGCTGCCGGTATAAAATGATTTCGTTTCCCCTCTCCAATAGCTCCGATGGGAGCTTGCAACCGTCATGACTGGCGAATAATCGAAGTTAAAGCCGCCGCCAAGCTGGTCGTCATCACGCCCATAGCCGGAGCTTGTGTCCAGCGTTACACCACCCGGGTCCGAGCCTTTTTCACCTAAAAAAACATTGACCTTCTCACCCTTCGATTCTTTCCAAATCGTATACGGGTCACGAAGCACAGGCGAAATCGATGGCATGAACAGGCCTGCCGCCATCAGCAGCGCAAGCACCGCCGCAATAGGCATAAATAATTGCAAAGGATAATGCAGCAGCTCCTTCCAGCTTCCTGGATGGTGACGCTGAAATTGGTGCAAATGCCCCGCTGCGAGCCATATGAGCCCTAGCAATACGACCCACGCCACATTGTCCCACAGCCAGATCGGCGTGAATGAATCGGCAACCGTCAAAACGAGCAAATTCGCCCCAATAAATCCGAATAGCCGAATGCGCGACGTCGTCCAGGCACTGAACAGCAAGTACGTGGCAAGCATAGCCAGGCTAAACCAAATATACGGGTTGAACTGGATCAGCAGACTCCATATCATAGCGGCGAATTTCCGCAAGCCTTCCTCTGAGCCGGTTAAGCTGGGAGATGCGCCTACTACTAACCATGTTGATACCACGACGAGCAGCAATTGGAGCGGCAGCCGCAGCCTGCGCCTCATCCTTGGAAGCAAGACGTCAACTGCCCCCGCAAGCAGCAGCGCCATATAAATGGAGGTAAATGTAGCTTGCCACCAGTAGTTTTCAAAAACCGCAATCGAATTAAGCAGCGAAAAAATAATAATGATACGGGATATTCGGCTGTACCACTCAAACGCGGCATATTCCTTCAATCTTTTTAAAGTATTTTTCATGCTCCGCCGCCTCCTTCAAGCACAGCCGGCAGCTCAGGCAGCTGCGTGAGCGTAAATACCGGCCAGCCTCGGGCGCGCAGCAGCTTCTGCCAGTCCTGATTCATCACGGCGGCCCGCCCGTCCACATTCGCAATATGGAGCAGGCAAGGCTGCAGCCCTTTGCGTGCGAGCCATTCCAAGCTGGCGCTCGCCTCCTTGCCCGAAGCTGTAGAAATAACAAGCGCAATTGAGCCCGAATCAAGCAGCGACTCCGATGCAAGCAGCGTCTGATATAAAGGCTGCTCCGCATCGGCATTCACCGCCGTTAAATGCTGCATAATCGCCCCCCGTTGCTCGGCACCCGCCTTGGGAGGGAAGATGGCCCGCTGCGATCCGGCCGACAGCAGCCCCATAGCCGTCTCTCCTCGCCCGCCGCTCTCAATGAGCGAAGCTGCCGCTGATACCGCGAGTTCAAAGCGGTCTGCCTGCGCCCCGCTGTAAGCCTTGGCATCGCGATCGATAATAATAAGCGTTCGGGGCAGCGACTCCCGTTCAAACTCCTTGGACTTCCAATGTCCCGTGCGCGCCGTCGCATGCCAGTGAATCCGCGACAAGCGGTCGCCAGGCACATATTCGCGCACGCCATTGATTTGGGTCGTCTCCTTCGCCGAGCGTGAAGCAATAGCGTGCGAGTATGGCCCGCGCGCGCCAAGCTGCAAACCGCGCTGCTGGCGAAGGGGGACGATTTGAGGCATGACGCTGAACACCGACTCCTCGGTAAAGCTGCCCGAATGCTCAAACAACCCAAACACATCATGGGAGGAGCAGGCGGTAGCCCCGAAGCGATATTCACCGCGCTGCAGCGGAGGTGTCGTATACAGTACTTCGCCGGAACGCTTCAAATTCGGCACAAAGGATGATTCGAATTGCAGCGCTTGTCCATTGTTGCGCAGCAATTGATCGCGGACAAGCACAAACGGTATCGGATAATACCCGGGCACCTTCACCGAAAGCTTGACCGTTAGCGAGCTCCCGGCCGCCAGCGCATAATCGCCATGGCCGCCATCCGATTTGCGCAAGCTGCGGCTGCCGCTTACTTTGCTAATGCCGCTAAAGCGCCCTAGCAGCAAATAAAGCAGCAGCGCATTCATAATGACGAACAGCATGACGGCCGTTTTGCCGCCTTGAAATAACAAGTAAAGCAGCGCTCCTCCATACAGAAACGCGCTAATGAGCAGTCGTCTGCCTTGCAAGCTGAGCGTCCGCATTCCCATATCAGCGCTCCAATCTCACCGGCACTCTTACCTGTTCCATGATTTGATCGACCAGCTCGCTCGCTTTGAGGCCGTTCATTCTGGCCTCCGTATGCAGAGAGAGCCGGTGAGACAATACATGCGAAGCAAGCTTCTTCACATCATCAGGCGTAACAAAGCTGCGCTGCTCCAAATAAGCGGCTGCTTTGGCCGCCCGGGCAAACGAAAGGGCAGCACGCGGGCTGGCGCCAAGCTGGATACCGGGATGCTCGCGTGTAGCTCTGACAATGCTGACCAAATATTTGGCCACCGCCTCATCCATATGAACAGCCTGCACCTGCTGCTGAATGCGGATAATATCGTCCACATCGGCGATTTGGGCAATTTGGCTCTCCGGCTGCAGCCGAACTTCGCCGCCCATAATCATCTTCTGCTCATCTTCCTCGCTAGGATAGCCGAGCGAAAGCTTCATCATAAAACGGTCAAGCTGCGCTTCCGGCAGCAAATAAGTGCCCTCGAATTCGATTGGATTTTGCGTGGCAAGCAGCATAAACGGATGAGGCAGCGCGTAGGTGTCGCCGTCTACCGTCACATGGCCCTCCTCCATCGCCTCCAGCAGCGCAGATTGGGTTTTGGTCGTCGCCCGATTGATCTCGTCAGCCAGCAGCAAATTGGTCATGACCGGACCCGGCCTGAACAAAAACTCCTCCTGCTTCGGATGATAAATGGACACGCCTGTTATATCAGTAGGCAGCAAATCCGGATTGCACTGAATGCGCCTGAACTGGCCGCCGATTGAACGAGCCAGCGCCTTTACGAGCTGCGTCTTTCCCGTGCCGGGAACATCCTCTAACAGTACATGCCCGCCGCCGATCACTGCAATCATCAGTCTTTCGATTTGCTCTTGTTTTCCCAAAATACTATAATTTAGATTAGTAAGAATAGATGCGCATAATTGCATGTCAACCTGTCGCGTTTCCATATGAATAACCTCCCGCAGCGTATCAAGATGAATAAAGGCATATAGTTCCATTTTACAGTAGTCCAGCAAGTAAGTACAAATGCATCAATTTCCAAAAAAAACTGGAGGATCCCACAGGACCCTCCAGTTTTCCAATCTATTTCCCCTATATTACCCCTTAGGCCGAATAACCAATGCCGCCAGGAACGAAAAGATGATCGCAGCCGATATGCCCGAGCTCGTCACTTTAAAGATGCCGGAAATAACGCCAATCCAGCCTTGGTCATGCAGCTCGGTCAGAGCCCCGTGCACAAGCGCATTGCCGAAGCTCGTAATCGGGACCGTCGCTCCCGCTCCGGCGAAGGCAACGAGCGGCTCGTATAAGCCGATGCCATCCACCACTGCCCCAATAACGACCAGCGTCGCCATCGTATGCCCCGGGGTCAGCTTAAACACATCAAACATAATTTGCCCTAGGACGCAAATAGCGCCGCCTACTAGAAATGCCCATAAAAAAATCATCGCCTTACCCTTCCTTTCCGCAAATCGCGACAGCATGCGCAATGCCGGGAATGCTCTCGCCCTGCTGGAATGACAGCGGTGACAGCAGCGCTCCCGTCGCAACGACTAATATCCGCTTCAGCTCGCCCCTTGCGAGCCGCTTAAGCAAATGGCCATAGGTGACAACTGCCGAGCAGCCGCAGCCACTGCCGCCCGCCTGCACCTTCTGGCGGTTCACATCGTACACCATTAGGCCGCAATCGCCAAAAACCGTGTCATCCATCGGCACGCCATTTTGCAGCAGCAGCTCATTGGCAAGCGGATGCCCGACACCAGCAAGGTCGCCTGTTACGATTAAGTCATAATCTTTTGGGGAACGTCCTGTATCGTTAAAATGCGCTTGAATCGTATCGACAGCCGCAGGTGCCATCGCAGCGCCCATATTAAATGGATCGGTGATCCCGAGATCGACGATTTTCCCGATCGTCGCGCATTCGATGGTCGGACCGTCCCCCGAAGCGGCAACGAGTCCGGCTCCAGCGCCAGTAACGGTATATTGTGCCGTCGGCGGCTTCTGCGAGCCGTATTCGGTCGGGTATCTGAACTGCTTCTCCGCCGTGCAGTTATGGCTGCATGTGCCCGCCAGCACATAATCGGCAGAGCCGGAGTTGACGAGCATTGCGGCAATCGACAGCGACTCCATCGACGTGGAGCAGGCGCCGAAGACGCCAAGATAAGGCACGCCCAGCGACCGCGCTGCAAAGCTGCTGCTTATGATTTGGTTCATTAAATCGCCGCCCACAAAAAACTGCACCATTTCCTTGTCGATCCGGGCATGCTGAAGCGCGAAGTCCGCTGCCTGCTCCAGCAGCAGCCGCTCGGCCTTCTCCCAGCTTTTCTGCTGCATATCCAGCTCGGGATGCACAAGGTCAAAATCCTCGGCCAGCGGGCCGTCGCCTTCGTCTGGCCCTACTACCGTTGCCGCGCCGATGATGACGGGGCGCTTCTCGAACCACCAGGTCTGTTTGCCGCGCAGCATATTATTGCCCTCCTGTGCCGAGAATGAGATGGACGATGCCGACGAAGAATGCTGCCACAACGCCGAACACGATAACGGAGCCCGCCAGCTTGAACATATTGGCGCCAACGCCAAGGACAAGCCCTTCAGCACGGTGCTCCAGCGCCGCCGAGCACATCGAATTGGCGAAGCCTGTGACAGGCACGGCTGTGCCGGCTCCTGCCCACTGGGCGATTTTATCGTACACCCCAATGCTCGTCAAAATCACTGAAATAATAATGAGCACAGCAACCGTCGGATTGCTCGCATCCTCCGCCTTCATATGAAGCAAATGCATAAACAGCTCCTGAATCACTTGCCCAAGCACACAAATACCGCCGCCAATAATGAAGGCTCTCAAACAATTCGTTCCTATGGAGCGGGCAGGCTCCCGCGTTTTGGCAAAGTTCTGGTATTCCTTTGACGACATCGCCATCTTCTTGTATTTCCCTTTGTCTGAGCTGCTTGCTGTCATAGCTTGCCCCCCTTTCCGTTATACGCTGCTGCAAAATGCTAAACACGAGATGCGCGGACGCACCAGTTCTTGATCATTATTTGCCACCTAAGGGGCTATTATGTATGCAGCACATCGTTTTCCTTTCAAATGCTTATATTCGGAAAAAAAGAGCATTCGCCCGCTTTAGCCGCAGCCAAAACAGTCGAATGCTCCTTTATATTCCTGGTCCGTGAGCCAGCACGGACATCCAGCTTAAAATAATAGCAAAATCAACAGCAGAACGAGCAGCACATACAGCGCCAGCACAAGTAAAATCAGCTCCAATTGCTTGCGGCTGCTTAATGCATTGGCTTTCCTCACAGGCGGCCCTCCCTTTAGCTATGCTTCTATACGTTCAGCATATGCGGGCAGGGGCAAATGCGGAGCTTGTCCGCAGCGGTTCTTCTAGCTTTCCAAAATCGCTACGCCTTTCGCTGCGATGGCAAGCGATCCGTTTACAGCTTCCCCGCTCAGCAGCTCTTTCGTGAACGTGCTAGGCAGCTCCGAGAGCTGCACCGCTTCCGCATTGTGATTCAAAATGAACGTAAAGGTGCTGCCGTTAATGGCCCGCTGCGACACTTCAACGCCGTCTGGAGTCGCAAGCAGCGGTTTAATGCCGGCAGAACAGCACAAATGGGCCATGAAGCCTTCGAGGAACGTTTTATCCGGGCTGGTCGCCACATACCAGGCTTTGCCTTCGCCAAACGAATTAACCGTTACCGCAGGCATGCCTTTATAGAAGTCTGAACCATATTCGGCAACCACTTCAGCGCCCTCTGTATGAATCAGATCGCACAAAATGCTGCCGGAGTATGTCCCGCTATCAAGCGCGCCAAGCGGTTTATTAAGGATAATATCATTTTGCTTGCCCGGCAGCAGGGCATCGATTTCCTCGGCCCAAATGCCCAGCACCTTGCGCAGCTTGCCCGGATATCCGCCCAGCGTCACGATATCATTTTCATTGACGATGCCGCTGAAAAACGTCGTGACGAAAGTGCCGCCGCGCGCAACGAAAGCTTCAACCTTCTCCGCAAAGCCAGGCTTCACCATATACATCACAGGAGCGATGACGAGATCGTAACGATCGAGCTGCTCCTCCACGCTGATCATATCCGTCTGCACGTTCATTTGGAACAAGGCGTCATAATATTTATGAACCTCATCGAGATATTTAAGCGCGACGGTCGGACCGCTCGACAGCTCGACCGCCCAGCGATTTTCCCAATCGTAGACGATCGCTGCCTTGGAATGAACACGCGAATCGAGGATGCGGCCAGACAACTGCTGAAGCTCAGCACCCAACTCGGCACATTCGCGGAATACGCGGGTATTTTCATGGCCGACATGCTCAATAACGGCGCCATGGTATTTTTCACAAGCACCAACCGAGCGGCGAAGCTGGAAAAACAGCACCGTATCCGCGCCGCGCGCCACCGCCTGATAGCTCCATAGCTTCATAATGCCAGGACGTTTAAGCGAGTTGTACGGCTGCCAGTTTTGCTGGCTTGGCGTTTGCTCCATCAGCATAAACGGCTGGCCGCTTTTGAGGCCGCGCATCAGATCATGCGTCATTGCCGTCAGGCTGAATGGCGTATCCATCGCAGGATAGTTGTCCCAAGAGACGACATCCATATATTTTGCCCATTCGAAATAATCCAGCTCGGAGTAAGTACCCATTAAGTTCGTTGTCACTTGCAGATTAGGCGAATGCTGCTTAATCGCTTCATATTCCAGCTTATAGCAAGCAAGCATGCTTGCCGACTGAAAGCGGCGGTAGTCGATGGAAATGCCCTGGAAATTGGTCCGGTTGTGGCCCCACTCCTCGCTGAGGGCACTGGGAGCAACGATCTCATCCCAATCGTAAAAGGTATGGCCCCAAAATGCGGTATTCCACGCCTTGTTCAGCTTCTCAAGCGTGCCATATCGCTGCTCCAGCCAAACGCGGAATGACGCCTCGCAGTTGTCACAGTAGCAATAGCCGCCGTATTCATTCGATACATGCCATACGAGCACAGCGGGGTGATCTTTATAGCGCTGTGCAATCGTGCCAGCCAAACGCTCGGACAGCTTGCGGTAAGCCGGGCTGTTCGGACAGGAATTGTGGCGTCCGCCGAATTTGCGCTTGCGTCCGTCGTAATCGACACGCAGCACATCGGGGTGCTTTTTCGCCAGCCATGCCGGGTGTGCACCTGTACTCGTCGCCAGACAGACATAAATGCCGTCCTTGTATAGTCGGTCAATGATGCGGTCCAGCCATTCGAGATCATAAGTGTCCTCATCAGGCTGAATGCGCGCCCACGAAAAGACGTTGACGGTCGCTACATCAATGCCCGCTAGCTTGAACATCCGAATATCCTCTTCCATAACAGACTCATCCCACTGCTCCGGATTGTAGTCGCCACCGTACCAAATTTTCGGCAATTTTTCATTAATCACTGTAAAACAGCTCCTCTTCCATTTCGACTAGTCTTTAATTACCATAACATGCCTATTGACAGAAATGAAGGAGAGAACTCATTTAAGAGTTCTCCCCTCCATTGCATCCCCTTACTTTTGCGACCAGAACTCCACGCGGTCTTTAACCATTTGCGTAAACTGTTCATTCAGCTTGCTAGCGCCTGCTTTGTCCAGATCCGCCATGAAATCATCCCATATTTTGTCGAAGTTTTCCGGCTTCGCCAAAATCGCTTCCGGAACACGTTTCTTCATAATATCTTGTGTTTTTTGGAAAATGACATCCGCTTCCGAGCCTGTTTCAAAATTCAAGTTCCATGCTGCGCCGTAAGGACGCTCAGGGAAAGCATCGTCTGCAGGCCAGAATTCTTTGTACATCTCCACTTTGTAAGCGGCAAGCGTCTTTTTGTCCGCTTCCGAATATTCAGCTTTGAACTGCTCTGGGAATTTCGTCGTAAAATAGTTGCCTGTGGAATCTTTAACGCCATCGCCGTAACGAGCCGATATGAAGTAATTTTCAATACCTGTCGTTTTCTTAAATTTGTTGCCATCGTTTGTTTTGAGATCTTGAATTTCTTGCTTGAATACGCGTTTGCCGTCCACAACATCATAATGCTTGCCTTCAATGCCCCAGTTAACGAGAATTTGACCTTCTTCAGAAGCCAAGTAATCCAGGAACTTGATCAGACGGACAGGATCTTTGGCCGATTTCGTAATCGCAAGACCGTGTCCTGCCATGTAGCCTGTACCTTGATACGAATGATCTTGGAAGCTTTCATCAAGCGTTACAGGGAAGCGCGCATACGTCGCATCGAACTTTCCTTCCGCTTTCAGGGAATTTTCCGCTTGCATGTAGTCCCACTTCTGATCGATAATGCCGACTACTCGGCCTGTTGCAATTTTAGATTTGTACTGGTCATATTTTTGAACGAAGCTTTCTTTGTCCAGAAGGCCGATATCGTTCATGTGGTTCAGCCAGCGGAAATATTCTCTTTCTTCCTCACGTTGGTAGTGAAGCTTCGTTTCGAATGTTTTCTCGTCGATAGCGAACTCGCCATTATCCGGCAAGCCTGTTGCATAAAATGCAGGGTTTGTTACGGAAATCAGAATTTGCCATTCGCCGCCGTTAAGCGACAAGCCGATTCTTTTTTGTCCATCCTCAGTCGTCGGATTTTTCTCAATGTACGATTTAATGGCATTTTCATAATCTTTAACGGTTTTGATTTCAGGGTAGCCCAGCGCCTCAAGCGCCTGATGCTGAATTTCGAAGCCGCCTTCGGCATCAAAATAAGTTTGGCCTACACCGGAAGAAGGAAGCTCATAAATAGCTGGATCATCTTTGCTGTAACGAAGGCGGGTTAAATAATCGCCATACACTTTTTTAATATTAGGGGCATGTTCTTCAATGAGATCCGTCAGGTCAAGAAGCGCGCCAGCGTCAACCAAGCTTTTTACGCTGCCCTTCGCCATAACCATATCCGGATACTCTCCGCTTGCTGCCATCAGAGCGAACATGTCCGTATCTGATCCGCCAACCGGGAACTCCTGCTGCATCGTAATGCCTGTTTTTTCTTGGAGGAATTTACCGATGTCGCTTTGCATGTTATCCCAGTCTGGATTGTTATCGCCCGATACCAGTCGTACCGTAATAGGCTCAGTAGAGCTTCCATCGCCTGCATTGCCAGTATTGCCTGTGCCTGCTTCGTTATTGTTGCCCGAGCCGCATGCTGTGAAAGTCAAAGCCGTTGCAAGCAGCAAGCCCATTAGAGCGGTTTTCTTTTTCTTCATCTTCGTGTTGCCTCCCTTTTAATCGGTATTAAATTATGAAGCGATAAACTTGTATATAACAGGAAACCTGCTATTACCATATGGAAGCCTTAAGGCCCGTCCACTAGCTCTTGACGGAGCCAAGCGTCATCCCTTTGACAAAATATTTTTGCAGGAAAGGATAGACGACTAAAATCGGTACCGTAACGACCATCGTAATGGCCATCCGGATGGATTCTGGCGATACCGCAGCCAAGTTTTGCTGTACGCTCGCATCACGGTAATTAGAGCCGGACTGCGTCGATTGCAGCACCTTCATCAGCTCATATTGCAGCGTTGTAAACTGCGGGGCCTGCGGATTGTACAAATACGTATCTAACCAAGCATTCCAGTGTTGTACCGCAATGAACAGTGCAATTGTCGCCAACACAGGCTGGCAAAGCGGCAGGATGACCCGCCAGAAAATCGTAAAGTCATTGGCGCCATCGATTTTTGCAGACTCTTGCAGAGCGTATGGCAGCCCATCAATGTAGGAGCGGACGACGAAAATGTTCCAAACGCTCAAAATAAGCGGAATAATATATACCCAGAAGCTGCTCATCAAATTTAGATTCTTAATCAGCAAATAAATAGGGATCATACCGCCGGAGAAATACATCGTCATCGCGAAAAGCGGTGAAATCAGCTTGCGCGCCTGAAATTCGCGGCGGCTAAGCACAAATGCCATCATTGAAGCCGACAGCACCCCGATAATCGTACCGATAATGGTACGCAGCACCGAGTTTTGGAAACCGGTCAGCAAGGTTTTATACTGAAAAATCGTAATATAGTTTTCCAAGGTGAATTTTCTAGGCAGCACCGTAATGCCGCCTTTCACCGTATCCATGGATTCATTGAATGAAATAGCGAGTACGTTCAAAAACGGGTAAATCGTAATTAATCCAGCAAGCCCCATCACAATATATATGATGACGTCTGTAATGATTTCTGACTTTGGTCTAATCGTTCCCTGCATGCTTTTCTCCTCCTAAATAACCGATTCTTTCGTAATGCGTTTGTAGATGGCGTTAGCGCTAAACACGAGTATAATGCTGACGACGGAGTTGAATATGCCGATCGCCGTACCGTAAGAGAAGCGGGTCATTTGAATGCCATACTTCAGCGCATATAAATCGAGTACCTCGGAATAATCGACAACGAGCGGGTTGCCGAGGAGGAATTGCTTTTCAAAGCCAATGCTGATCAAATGTCCGATGGACAAAATAAACAATACCATAAAGGTGGTGCGAATGCCGGGCAATGTAATATTCCACATTTTACGGAATCTTCCTGCTCCGTCAACGGTTGCCGCTTCATATTGCTCGGGATCAATGCCCGCCATAGCCGCCAGGAATATGATCGAGTTCCAGCCCGTTTCCTTCCACATATCGGACATCGTTACAATGCCCCAGAACCAGCTGCCTTTCGTCATAAATTGAATCGGCTCGTCTATCAGATTTAGCCACATAAGCAGGTCGTTGACACCGCCGCTATCCGTGGACAACATTTTGCTAACAAGGCCAGCGACGACAACCCAGGATACAAAGTGGGGCAAATACGAAATCGTCTGGATGGAGCGTTTGAAAAATTGGCCTCTGATCTCATTGAGAAACAGGGCAAAAATAACGGGAACGGTAAACGAGACGATCAGTCCCATAATACTCATGCCCAGCGTATTGCGCAGGACGAGATAAAAGCGTTCATCTCCAAACAACTGAATGAAGTTGTCGAAGCCGACCCATTTTTGTTCAAAAAATCCTTTGGCCGGTTTATAATTCTGGAATGCCATCACCCAGCCCCAAAGCGGTACATAGCTGAATACGAAAACCCAGATGACAAACGGGACGGACATAAAATACAAGTATTTCTGCTGCTTCATCCGGTCCCAGAAACGATTGGCTTTGCTTTTGTTCACATTAAGCGGGTGTTCTGCGGTTGGTAACGATTTCATCTCTGCTCCTCCTAAAAACTTCACTTTCACTCAACATATCCGTGAATTTCTCTCTTTATTATGTTCCCATCATAACCGATAGCATTTTCAGCTAGGCACCCGACAAATTCCACCTAAAATCATATAAAAATACGTACAGGCTGCTATTTATGTGATTTTGATATGATTTTTCTGCAAAAAATGAGGGATTCCGGCCGGATCATTAGCTAAAAATGACGGATTTCGCAAAAAAATGCCCTCCGCTTGAAAACAAGCCGAGGGCATTTTTGGAAAATAAAATATGTAATTGGAAGTTTATTTACCCGCTTCGTTATGATTCTACGATGGCAATCGCCCGCGCCGGCGCTCCATCGGCATTCCGAAATTTGAGCGGCAAAGCGCAAAAGGTAAATACTCCGCCGCCTATTTGATCCAAATGAATTAAATTTTCGACGATAACCATTTCGGATTGCGAAAAGATTTTTTTGTGAATGGTCAAATTCGCATCCGAAATCGGGTCAACGCCAATAACGTCGAGGCCGACCCCTTTTTTACCACTTTTGATTAAATAGTCGGCTACTTCCTCCTTCATATAGGGATACTCGCCAAAATATGAATCCGTCCCCCAATACTTCGACCAGCCTGTGTAAAATAGCAGAAAATCAACCGAGTCGGCAAGCGCGCGTACCCGCTCAATATAGTCCATCGTAATTTGCTCGCCAGCCTGCAGATCGCTGCATGAAATGACGAGCGCCGTCCCCACGAACTGCTGCGCTGGAATATGCTCCAGCGTCTTTCCACCCGCAAATATATGCGCAGGCGCATCCATATGTGTGCCGGTGTGAGAAGCAAGCGTCAGCAGCGTTTCTCTAAAGCCGTCCTTCTCATACGTGCTCAGCGATTCCAGCGTTGGCTGCGGCGTGCCGGGATAAACGGGCGTCTGTTCAAAAATGGTATGCGTCAAATCGATGACTTTCAATCCACGTTCCCCTTTCGATTTAGATTTAACTTTCGCTTTAAGACTCCTGCCGCTCGGCATCTGATTTCACCATGCCTTTAAACGACGAAGGCGACATGCCTTTATATTTTTTAAATTTAGCGTGAAAATAATCGACGTTCGCATAGCCGACCAGCTCGGATACTTGATGGACCTTAAGCCCTTGCTGAAGCAGCTCTACCGCATGGCGCAGCCGCACCTGATCGAGATAGGTGTTGAAATGCTCGCCGGTGAAATTTTTAAACATTTTGCCCAAATAGCCGCTATTATAATTAAACAGCTCTGCCAGCGTTTCCAGCTTTAAATTTTCCGCATAATGGCGCTCAATAAAACCGGTAATTTGCTTAATGACCGATACATTGCTCGAATTTCCGAGACGGAACGCGAGCTGCGACAGACGGTCCTCCAGCAGCGCCATCATCTCATCATAGTTCGTCTGTTTGTATAAATCCGTTACAATGCGCAGCTCGTCCTGAATCGCAAGCTGTACATGAACCGCCGTCAGCTTGTTCAATACAATCGTCAGCATTTGCGCAAAGCTGGTTTTAATGCGCTGCTCGGAAAGCCGGCTCGTGCTCGCCAGCTCCCCCGATTCCTGCAGCATCAGCCGCACGCCATCCTGGCTGCCGATGTCGAGCATATAATACAGCTTCTGGGCCAGCTCCTGGAGCCGTAATTGGAGCTGCTCCTCATCCGCCTCTGCATGCAGAGCCTGCTCCTCGCCTCCGACGAGATGAAGCTCGCCGCTTGACAGCCGGAAGCTATGCTTAATCGCCGCAAGTATGGCTTCATAGCTGCTCGGCAGCTGTACAAGCGCAGGCACCGCCTCGCCAACGACAGCGATATAACGCTGCTCCTGCGCCGCCTGCTGCACCCACTGCCGAAGCAGCTCGCCCGTGCCTTCCTGCACGACGTAATCTTTCAGCAGCACAGCCGTATATGCGCCCGAGCTAAACGTCCAGCCTGCCCGGTTGCTCTGTACCGCACTTGTCAATCTACGCCTCGCCGCAATGCTTGCAGCAGACGTATGCTCCTCCGTTCTTGACCACTCAATGAGCAGCAGCTGGAAGCTCTTCGCCGTAACGCCAGTAAGCTGCTCCAGCTCCTTCCATATTTCCGGATAGCTGGCCGCGTCGCCCGATACAGCAAGTTGCAGCAGCTCCTCCCGGCGCAGCGTCTCTCTATGGCCAAGACTTGCCGCCTGCTCGGAACGCTTGTCCAAAATCCCCGCGATACGCACAACATTCTCATAGAGCTCGTAATCGTCAACCGGTTTTAATATATAAGCGTCAATGCCGAACTGGATCGCCCGCTGCGCGTAGCTGAAATCAGCATGTCCGCTCAAAACAAGAAAATGGCAGGAGGTGTCAATTTTGCGAATTTCCTCTATCACCTGCAAGCCATCCATTCTCGGCATGCGTATATCCATTAAAATTAAATCGGGCGCCAACTGGCCGTGCTTAATAAGGGCTTCTGGGCCGCTGGCCGCTTCCCCTACCCAGACAAACCCAAGACTTTCCCAATCAATAATTGTACGCAGACCTGCGCGAATCATCGGCTCATCATCAACGATAAGCAGCTTATGCATCTTCTTGCCCTCCTTGCGCTTGCGGGATTTGAAACGTAATGGTCGTTCCGCCATCTTCCCCGCCGCTCATAATCTGCAATCCGGAAGCCTGTCCATAGAGCAGCACCAGTCGCTGATGAACATTGCGCAGTCCAATGCGATATTCCTGCTCATCGTCCATATCCCCCAGCGCCAGCATAATTTCATCCATTCTAGCCTCGTCAATGCCAATGCCGTTATCCGACACTTTCACATGCAGCACCCGATCCCGAAGCAGCGTCGTCACGGTCACGCAGCCGCCTTCATCGATGTTTTCCAAACCATGAATGACCGCATTTTCGATCAACGGCTGAATGATCAGTGGCGGAATGTCCAATGACTGTGCATGCGGGTCCAGCTCCAAATTAAAGGTGAGGCGGTCATTGCCGTAGCGAAACTTCTGAATTTCCAAATAACAGCGGACAATTTCCAGCTCATCCTTAAGTCTTATTTTACCAGCGCCAATTTCCAAATTGCGGCGAATGAGCTTGCCCAGCATATGGACAATCGAGGAAATTTCCGTCTGGCCGTTTACATGCGCTTTCATGCGAATGGACTCCAGCGCATTAAACAAAAAATGGGGATTGATTTGGCTCGCCATCATTTTAAGCTTAATATCCTTCTGCCTCAGTTCCAGCTGATCCTGCTGCCGCTGGGACTCAGAAACCTCGTCCATCAGCCCGCGAATGCTGACCACCATATTGTTGAACTGCCGCGAGAGCAGCCCAATCTCATCATTGCCGTCCACCGTAGCCACCGTCGTCAAATCGCCCATTGCTACTTTGTTGAGGTTTTTATGCAGCAGCAGCATGCGCGTCGCAAGTAGTCCCGAGAAAAAATAAATGAGCAAAAACGCAATTGCCAAACTAATGCCCATAATCGTCAGTCCCAAAATACTAATGCGATTCGCTTCGCTGACGATGCTGTCGATTGAAAAGACGGATACGATGCGCAAACCATTGCGGCTCGATTGTGGGGTGAGCTCCTCCATGACAAGCCGCGAACGCTTGCCTTCATACAAAATTTCAAAGGTACCCGGCCCTTTCCCGGACAATTGATTGGAAAAATCGAGATTGGTTAAATTCAGCCCCACCTGCTTCGGATTGCTGGCCGCCACAATATAGCCGGAATCATCAAAGATCATCGTATCGAAAGGCTCCTGGCTAAGCAGCGCATTCAGCTTCTCTTGATTGATGCCAATGACTAGCACGCCGCTTGTCCGATAGGTAGGAAACGGTATTTTTCGTACAAGGCTGAGATAATTTTTATTTTTCTTCGTCTCATCCTTGATGTACATCCAGTGGATGCCGACTTCCCCCATCGCACTTTTGTACCAGGAAGCCTCTTCAGTGGCTTTGCTTGTTTTGATGAATTCCCAGTTATCAAGAATCGTTTCGTTCGTCGTATAAAAGCGGATATTATTGATTTCTGAATACAGCTGCATATAATCTTTAAACGCCCGAAATTCCCACAATGCGCTTACAGCCTCAAACGTAGATTCATAATTGGTGTTCACCGTGCTTCGCAGCGCATTGTCAAACAGCATTTTATCCGAAATTGTAATGGGCATCCGAATAATGTCATCCGTCTGCTTCTTGATTTTCTCTACATTGTTCAGCGTCTGCTGCGTCGCCTGATTCAGCACATTTTGACGAAAGGCCGCCGTTAAAATAATGCCGACAAGCAGCACCGGAATGCAGACGACGAGCAAAAATGAAATCATCAGCTTATGCTTAATGCGAACATCGTTCATCCTTCTGACGAAGGCAGATTGTTTCTTCACTCGGCAAATGCCCCTTCTTCTATTACTTCTTATATCTCTAGCGTCAATTCGTGGTAAAAATGTAAGAAAGCGTTCTCGAAAGCCCCGCTTCTATTATAAAATGCAGCACCCCAGATGTACACCCTGCTCCTCCCGCCCGGGTAACGAGCCAAATAAGCCTGCCCACCTGCAGCAAACAAAGGGTTTGGCTTGCGCATGCTTTTGCCGCGACTGGCAAGGTGAAACGGCTTCCGCCGTCCTCTGGCGGCGCGGTGCGTTTCAGTCCGAGAAATATAGAGAAAGTATGGCGAAATCATATCCTTTCCTATATTTAAAAAAGACCGCAAGTTCATAAAGAGCCTGCGGCCTAACGATCCTTAATATGCTTTTAGGAAAAAATAAAGCTGCTCAACCGCACGCTGCCGCTCAACGAAAGATATACGTCCGCCTGCGGGGAAATGCCCGCTGCAAGCGATGCCGAAACGGTCTGCCACTGCTGCTCGCCGCCAGCCGGCACCGTCAGAACAGCTGCTTGCTCAGCCTCAGCCGCGCCAAAGCGCACCGTCAGCGTGCCGCCAGCCGGGCCTCCGCTAACCCGCGCCTCGATGGCTGCTGGAGCAGCGCTCCATTGCACATCTGCAAGGCGTATCCAGCCAGCAGTAGACGCGTCCGCCAGCCGCACGCAGGTGCCGCTTTCCTTGCTCTCATCAAGCAGCACGCCGGAATAATCATCATAGTTTTCCGCGCGCGTCAGCTGCATCAGCGCTCTTGGCGGAATGCTCTCGCCTTCGATGGAAAGCTCGGCTGTCAAGCGGATGTCGCTTGACGAGCTGCCGGCCATCAGGCTGTAAACGCCTGACTCCAGACAGAAGCGGTCCCGCGTCACATCCCACATGGAAAGCTCAGCTGCGCTAATCGCGATCTGAACCGTAATGCTTTCCTGCGGCTGCAAGTAAACGCGCTCGAAGCCAACGAGCTGCTTCACCGGACGTTTAACTCGCGAGGCATTCGCATGGGCATACAGCTGCACGACTTCGCCGGCCTCCACACTGCCCGTATTCGTTACTCGAATGCTGGCTGTCCAGCCTTCGCCCGTTTCAGCCGGGGAAATTTGCAGGCTGTCGAAGGAAAATGGCGCATACGTCAGACCATGGCCGAAAGGATATAGCGGCGTATCCTCAAAATACAAATAGGTACGTTTTCCTTTAATAATGTCATAATCCAAAATATCGGTTAGCTGCTGCTCCATTTGGCTGTACCAAGTCATATTCAGCTTGCCTGCCGGAGCAAAATCGCCGAACAGCACATCAGCGACCGCATTGCCAAGCTCTTGTCCGGCATGCGCCAAATAGACAACGGCTGGAAGATGCTCCTGCGCCCAATTAAGCTCAAACGGGTAGCTGCCGATGACGACGGCAATTACGTTTCGATTAACCGCGTATACTTCCCTCAGCAGCTGCTCTTGCGCTGCTGCAAGCGTAAAGCCCGGACGGTCCGTTTCTTCCTTGCCGTTAATAAGCGGGTTGTTGCCAACGAATACAATCGCTGTTTCTGCTTCGCGGGCTGCCGCTACTGCTGCGGCAATTCCATCAACGGTAACGTCTAACCTAAAGGCACCTTTATGCTCTTTGTCACGATTGTTGCCGCTTCCGCTGTTAGCTGCGCCGCCCGCGTTGTCTCCAGCTGCTTCTGGCGCACGATCTTCCTCGGTAACTTCCTCGGTTACAGTAAGCAGCTGCTTGCCATCCTGCTCCTTCAGCACAACTGGTTTATCATCCCATGTAACAATGTCCGTCGTGCCATCCGCTTTCGCATCCAGACGCAGCACTTCCTTCACATACCAGCCATAGGCCTCATCCGCTGCAGCCGCAATGTGGACATCATCTGCGCTCGTCGCGAATTTGCCCGTCGATTGGCTTTGCAGCGTCAAGCTGTTCCAGCCCCAATCGCATACCTCAAACGTCTCCGCAGCGCTGCCAGCGGCGACCTGCAGTACACCGTTGTCACCAAGCGAGACAGGTGCTCCATCTGCGGCAGATCTCAATACCACCTGATTGCTGCCGCTCGTAAACGTTACCTTTTTGCCAGCCATCTTCTGCTGGATGGCAGCGAACGGCGTAACCGTATAAGGGAAAGTGCCGGAGTACCAATCGCGATACACAACATCGCCGAGCGGCCCGATGACCGCTACGCTGCCCAGCTTGCTGCTGCTCAGCGGAAGCGTGGCCTTTTCATTTTTGAGCAAAACGATCGACTCGCGGGCAGCCTGAAGCGACAGGTCGCCGTGGGCTGGAGCGCATAAGACGGAATCTGGCACATTCGCATACGGATTATCCGCATCAAATTCGCCAAGACGGAAACGCACGCGGAACGTATTGGTCAGCGCTTGGTCAAGATCTGCTTCCGCAAGCAAGCCTTCGGACAATGCCTCATGGATCGCCCCGCAGCTAATTTCCTTATCGTCGGTAATGCTGTCGATTCCCGCTTTAATCGAATGGGCTACCGCTTCCTTGTACGTATCATAATAATGATGATCCTTCACCAGGCCGATCAAATCGCCAGCATCGCTGACGATAAACCCATTCATGCCCCATTCGCCCTTAACGACCTTGTTCACATCCTCATGCAATATCGTCGGGATGCCGTTTACCGAATTGTACGACGTCATCATCGATTGCGCGCCGCCCTTGACGAACGCAGGCTGAAAAGCACGCTGGTAATATTCCTTCATATTGCGCGGATCAATGCTCGCCGAGCAGCTGCCGCGATCAATTTCATTATTGTTGGCGATAAAATGCTTCAGCGTCGCGACCGCTTTGAAAAAAACCGGGTCGTCGCCTTGAATGCCTTGCACGAGTGCCGTAGTAAGCTCGCCCGTCAGCTTCGGGTCTTCGCCATAAGCCTCCTCCGTCCGTCCCCAACGCGGATCGCGTTCCATATCGACGGTAGGCGCCCACAGCGTGAGGCCATTTACTTCTGGGTCGCGCTGATAATAGACGCGGGCTTCATCACCGATGACAGAACCAATAGCTTTCAGCAGCTCCGGGTTCCAGGTGCAGCCAAGACCGAGGGGCTGTGGGAACGAGGTCGCTTCGCCGAGCCAAGCTAGACCATGCGCTGCTTCCGTTCCATGCTTGTATGGTTTTACGCCGAGCCGCTCAACGGCAGGCTGATATTGAACCATTAGCTCTACTTTTTCCTCCAGCGTCAGCCGCGATACGAGATCGCGCACACGCTCCTCTATGTCCAGCTTGCCGTCTAAAAATGGATACTGCTGTTCTGTCATGGTTTTTCCACTTCTCCCTTATGCTATATCTTCTATATATAGGTGTATGATTTAAGCTTACAGTGCTTCCTTCGGCAAGACGGTATATACAGCGCCAGCCGACGTTTCAAACCGCTCGCCCTGCATTGCGACTAGCGTGCCTTCGCCTTCCATTTGTACGGCCAGCTCCAGATCGCCGCTGCGCAGCGTGCATAGCGAGCCTGCCAATGACTCGATGCGGGCAGACGCCAGACGTCCATTTTTCCATTCCATATCGATAATGAAGCCGCCGCGCGCCCGCAGTCCTCGTACGGAACCGTCCGGCCATGCTTTTGGCAGTGCGGGCAGCAGCGCAAGCTCCTGCGTATGGCTTTGAAGCAGCAGTTCAGCAATACCTGCTGTCCCGCCGAAATTTCCATCAATTTGGAACGGTGGATGATCGTCGAACAAATTCGGATGCGTCGAGCGGGAAAGCAGCGTCTCGATAAAATGATGCGCCTGCTCCGGCTCGCCCAGCCTTGCATATAAGTTAATCAGCCAAGCGCAGCTCCAGCCCGTATGGCCGCCGCCGCTCGCGATTCGCTGTCTCAGCGATTCCCGGCCAGCCTCCAGCAGCTTTGGCTCCTTCTCCGCATTAATCAGAAAACCCGGGTACAGGCTAATTAAATGCGATACATGGCGATGTCCCGGCTCATGATCCTCATATTCCTCAACCCATTCCATCAGCCTGCCATCCGAACCAACCTGAAATGGGGGCAGCTTCACAAGCGCGTCCTGCCACTCGCTGCGCAGCGCTTCATCCTCGCCTAGCAAATCGGCTGCGTGCAGGCAAAGCGTGAATAGCTCTTTAATAAGCGAAATATCCATAGTCGTTGCCAGAGAAACGCTGCTTGTGCCGCCGCTGCCATCTGGCAGCTTGTACATATTTTCCGGCGAAGTTGCCGGAACCGTTACAAGTACGCCATCCTCTGTCTCCTGCAGCCAGTCCAGACAGAACAGAGCAGCTTGCTTCATGACCGGATACGCACGTTCGCGCAAGTAGGCCAGATCTGGATTAAACGCATAATGCTCCCAGAGATGCAGACAAAGCCAAATGCCGCCGAATGGCCAGAAAGCCCAGCTTGGATGCCCGCCCGAAGGAGTCGAGGCCCGCCATAGATCCACATTGTGATGGGCGACCCAGCCGCGCGCATTATAATGAATAGACGCTGTTCGGCTGCCGGTCTGGCTAAGCTCGCCAATCATATCAATCAACGGCTCATGGCATTCGCCCAGCCCGCAAATTTCCGCATGCCAATAGTTCATTTGCGTATTGATATTCGTCGTATAGTTGCTGTTCCATGGCGGCTGTACCCGGTCATTCCATATGCCCTGCAAGTTGGCTGGCTGCGTACCGGGCCTTGAGCTCTGCATTAGCAAATACCGACCATATTGAAAATATAAAGCCTCCAGCTGCGGATCTGCCTCGCCCCGCTTATAGCCTTCAAGCCGCTCATCTGTTGGAAGCAGCGCATTCGGGCTAGTACCGAGATCGATAGCTACCCGGCGGAAAAGCCGCTGATGCTCGGCAATATGCTGGCTGCGCAGCTCCTCATAGCCGAGCGCCGATGCAATCGCTAGTGGCTGCTCATTTTTAAGCGCCAATGCCGCGGAATCATTAACCGGCATCACCTGATAGCCGGCAAAGTTGGAAGCAGCCCCAAGCAGCAGCGTAACCGTGCCGTGTCCGCTTACAGTAAGCGAGCTGCTGGAGCCATCTACTCCACCTACGATGTTAGTCGCGCCTGCACCTAGCAATTGCAGCCTTGCCTCGAAGGAAACACCCCGGCCCTGCTCATAAAGCACCGACTTCGGATGATCCTGACGATAGTTGTCGGCAATATGGGATGGGCATGTCCCGCTCAGTACAAGCGCGCCGCCGCTACCTTCCGCCAGCTGCACCGGATGCGGCGACTCCAGCCCTGCCGTTAGAGAAATCTCCCCTCCGTCCAGCGCCTCATAGCGAATGCACATCACTTGATGGACGGCGCTTACGAATATTTCGTGGCGAAATGATCGGCCATCTACTGTATACGCAGACGAAGCAATTCCTGTATCAAGGTCAAGCTCACGGCGAAAAGCAGAAGTTCCGCTATCGCTTCCCAACTGGCGATGTTCCATATAAAGATCGCCCAGAGGCTGGTAAGCCTCCGTGTTCATACCTAGCATTTTATCCTGCACAAGCGTCTCGGCCTCGCCGTATTGCCCAGCAAAAATGAGCTCGCGCGATTTTTTCAAATACCGCAATGCTTCATAATTGTTGGTGTCGCGTGGAAATCCAGACCATAACGTATCCTCGTTAAGCTGCACTCTCTCCTTGCGCGCATCTCCAAATACCATGCCGCCCAGTCGGCCATTGCCGATCGGCAGCGCTTCCTCCCAACGGCTCGCTGGCTGCTTGTACCATAGCTTCCATGGCTGAATATTTTGCTGTTGCTGTGTTGTCACTGCGATGGTCACTCCTTTAGTTTTTATGGTTCGTCGCTCTTGCAGCGCCGTGGCTCAAATCCGTCGCCAAGCTTATATATTCATCATAAGCCAGACCTCTTCCTTTGCAGTACCCTCAATATTGCGGACAAAGTCATATATAAATTAGTACCTTTCTCGTCAAAAAACGCATAAAAACGACAGCAAACACGCCTGTTTCCCGGCGCTTGCTGCTTGCCGGGCACTGGCGTGCCTGCTTCTCCCTTCAATTAGCGGCTTATTTGAACACTTGAGACAATGCCGTCACATAATGCGGCACCGCTTTGATCTCATGAAACGCTGCCATTTCCACACCTTCAAAGCGCTCCACGAACGCCTGATTTACGAACGTATGCGTCGTACCTTTTCGAATCGGAGTAATCGCGAGCTGAAGCTCATTATCCAGCAGTTCATTTTGGAAGCCCTTCAGCCCAATCGGCCAAGCTTGGCCATAATGGATATGGTCCGTCAACAGCTCATTATTCAAATAAGCAGCGGCTACATCGCCATCATATTCAATATGAAGAAACAAGTCTGCTACCTGCTCTGGCCAATAAGCATCGATTTGCACGGCCGCATGACGACTTGACGTATTCTTGATGAGAAGCTGAGGTTCATAGGCCGCAACCTTCACCGTATATGTCTGGAGCAAGCCTCCGGCAGCAGGAGAAAGGCTGCCTTGGCTTGATTTGAGCTCGGCTTCAGCTGCCGGATACATGGCAACTTGCCATTCCGCCTTGCCTGGCGAGGTGCAAATGAGCTGCCCGCCCGCTGCATAAAGGTGGCTGTCGCTGATCAGCAGGCGTTCTTCTCCCCACACGCGGAGGCGATAGGTGTTCAGCGCCTCTTCTCTGGAAAGGACGAGTATACGAACGACGTTCCCGTCTTTACGCTTCACTTCAGCGACATGCTGCTTGCCCACTGCCGGACGCACTATATAAACCCCGTCCTGCTGCTCCACAGTGCCGCCACCATCGCTAGTTACGCCCGCGACCGTGTCAACAGCTATAACAAGCTCTGGGCTCAGTCCCTCATGCGCATAAAAGACAAGCAGAGGCTCCTCTAAATCCGCAAGCTTCGTCAATGGCTGAACCGTAGCGGAAACGATGCGAATGCCTGCTGCTTCCAAGTGGAACGGCAGCACCGCGCTAATTCCCTGCTTGAGCCGCAAGCTCCCGGTATGCGGAAATCTCGCCTGTCCTCTGGACGTATCCAGCGTCACCGTTACTTCCTCCCGGTCTGGCATGTCTACATGATCCTGAAAATTGTTCAGGAATAGGAAGCCCGAGCCATCCTTCTGCCGCAGGCAATAGCGCAGCTCCTCCGTATTTTCAGGATGCAGCTCCGCTTGTCCTTCCGGCAGCACCGTTCCCATCGGTGCCAAAATTGCACCGTAAGCTTCCATGAACAAGCTGAGCGTGCGGATGCGGTCGTACGATTCGCCAATGCGTCCAAACTCGCCTAGCGGAGACTGGTAATCATACGTTATTTTCGGCAAGCCGTATTCGTTGAGAAAACCATTTTCACCGCGCGGATTCGAGCCGCCATGATACATGTAATAGCCGAGCAGATTGCTGCCGCTAGCCAGCTTTACAAGCGTCATCGCTTCCACACTGTCTGGGCTCACATGCGGCCTTGCCGTATAGCTGACCTGCATGCCTCCTGCCATCTCGCAATATGCGACGGGATATTGTGCAGAAGGATAATTGACCTTCTCCATCGGTGTTACATGAAGATCGCGGAAAATATATTCGCCGCTTGGCGGCTGATTAGGAATCCAAGGCGTATACGCATAGCCTGCAAGCATCGGGAGCGTATCCGTTTCCGGCACCGCCGCTCCTCCCCATGCCGTTGCCGTAAAGAACAGCGGGCGAATGCCCGCTTCTGCCGCAATCGCTTTGAGCTTGTCCAAATGCGCATTGCCGCCCGTGCCCGAAGACATGAATATTCCGGTTTTGTAGCCCCATGAGTCCAGCGGAGCGCCGCAGTGCATAAATTCATTTTCGAGCTGAATTGCAATAACCGGGCCGCCTTCTTGAAACAGCGAGCCTTTCATCTGCCTTGCAATTTCGCGGTACAGGCGCGCTGCGTAGTTCAAATACAGCTCATCATTCGAGCGAATGACGAGCGGCTTGTCGAACACCCAATCCGGAATGCCGCCATTACGCACCTCGCCGTGGCAGAAAGGGCCGATTCGAAGCACGAGCGGCAGCTCCAGCTTGGCGCATAAATCTATAAAATGGCGGAGATTGCGGTTGCCATTCCAATTAAAGCGCCCTTCCTTCTCCTCGTGGTAATTCCAAAATATATAGGTAGCGATTATGTGCACCCCGCCTGCCTTCATCTTGAGCAGCTCTTCCTCCCAGTACAAATAAGAAAATCTGGAAAAATGAAACTCACCGACGACAGGAATAAAAGGCTCGCCATTGCGCGTCATGTAAAAATTCGTAAAACCGAAGCTTTCTCCTTTCGGATTGCTTCCTTTATTGCCGGACAATGTGCCTGTCGTAATCTCCTTATTGCGCTCATTCAGTTTTACAGCTATTTGGTGCTTACTCATAAAGCCATTACCTCCTTTATCTTCCTACACTGTACCGCGCCTATGCCCGCTTTTCCATTAACAATCATCTGTTCCTAATGGATCATATTCTGATTTTTCGCGAATGCAGCGCTTGCGGCTGGAAGCTCTCTCCGCTTACAATATAGCCATAAGGAACGAGGAGGCTTGCTTCACCATGCTCAACAAAAAAACACAAGGCTTTGAGACGGAGAAGCTGATTGTTTTGCCCTCCTACCAACTGGAGGAGATGACCAGCCACCCGATTATTCGCCAAGCCTACGTAACGGATATCGGCTATTTTCACCGGGCCAAGCACCATTACCGGGAGCGGCCCAAAGGCTGCGATTCTTACATTTTCATCTATTGCACGAACGGGGAAGGCTGGATCAAGCTCGGCGGCGAGGAGACGATTCAAGTAACGGAAAAAACCGTCACCATCATTCCCGCCTTTACCCCTCATAGCTACGGGGCCAACACAGCGAATCCATGGAGCATCTACTGGTTTCACTTTCGGGGCGAGGAGCTCGTGCAGCTGCTGGAAAGCCTTGGCCTTGAGGCTGAGCTGCTCCACGTATCCCTGCCAGAGGCGGAGAAAATCGTCGAGCTATTCAACCAATGCTACGAGCTGCTTTCGGCCAAATCCTATTCGGTCATTCATCAGCTGCATATTTCGCAAACGGTTCGTTATTTGCTCAGCTTCATTTCGCTCATTCCAAAGCGCAAGCAGGATGAGAAGATGCTCGCTTATATTGAGCAGGCTATCCAATATATGAAGGAACAGCTGGAAGGCCATTTGACCTTGGACGATTTGGTTACGCGAACGCGTATTTCCAAGCAGCATCTTAATCATCTTTTTAAGCAATCTACTGGCTACGCTCCCATTGACTATTATTTGCGGCTGAAAATGCAGCGCGCCGGACAGCTTTTTGACCTTACCGACCAAAGCGTGAAAGCGGTCAGCCTGTCGCTCGGCTTTAAGGACCCGTATTATTTTTCCCGGCTGTTCAAGAAGATTATCGGCGTGTCACCTACGGATTACCGCAAGCAGCTGAAAGGTTAGAACGCTATAGTCCATTGTCCTTAACCGATATATTCATCAACTTTCGCCTGATAGATTAAGAGACTAGCACATCTCTCTGGCATTTTAATAGAATGTATGAACCGAAGCAGAAGGGGGATTGCATTTATGGAGCTTATCCGGGAGCTATTGCGTGCACATACCGCTGCTTTGCTCTCGCAAGCATCCAATCGGGTAACAAAGAGGTTATTGCGGGAACCAGGGCAAAACCGTTAGGCTGAATGGGAGACACCAGCGGGAAAAGCGCCTTGCCCTGCGTTATGCAGGCAAGGCGCTTTTGGTATGGCTATTTGCTAACGCTTCATTCCTTGTAAAATGACGTTTAGATTAAAATTCCGTTCAAATTTCTATTTTATCAAGCTTTTCAAAAACTCCATCAACCCATACTTGGTCATCCCATCGTTTTGGATCATGAAGCTTTCTATCAGCGGGATGTCCTGTTGCAATCGTATCTACACCATCTTTGTTTCCAAAATAATAATCAACGATTTTTAATGCCTTGTTTTCAGCTTGAACTAACATCTGAAGGTTCATTCCAGACCCTTGGTTCGAAAATGGCAAACTTACGTAGTAGAGATTTACGTCCAGTTTCTTGAGCTCTGCTTCCTTGAATTCATTTTCCAAACCGAAATGGACACTGATTGCTCCCTTTAGTTCTTTTCTTTGTTCTAGCTCTAACATTTTATTTGTGTATTTAAGAAGATTTTCATTAGATATGTAATTTCTAAAGGTTACTGTTTCTTGTTCTGCAACAGCACCGGTATACAAATTCACAAAAGCTTTTCCAAATGTGACTACGGTTTCTTGATCGTCATCACCAATTTGATTCCCACTAATTGAAAATGGTTGATTGGCTAGTTCTTTTAATATTTCTGCTGCTGATTTCTCTGGTCGTTCCAACGAAACTTCTTCACCTGATGGTATATTCTCTAAGTCAGTTATTTGTTCTAATGCATCTCTCCCCTTTATTACAGGATTTGCTATCAATCCAATCCCAACTGCTAGCAAAATGATGATTGAGAAAGCAAGCAGCCAGAATTTTGGCTTTCTATAATTTAATACGTTTTTAATCCTCCCCTTCACATTTCCCTCACCAAAAGCAAGCGGATTTCCATTCAAAATAGGTCTATCCGCAGCAAGTGATAATAAGGAGGACGCGTAAGATTTTTTTATAGCCACATCAAAATCCATCTTTTTCAATACACGTTCATCACAGGAAAATTCCATATCCCTACTCATTAACATGAAGGCTACCCATACAAGAGGATTAAACCAGTGCACGGATAATAGTAAGAAGGCTGCTGGCTTAATGATATGATCCAATCGTTTAATGTGAGTCTGCTCGTGCAGCAGGATGTAGCTGCGCTCCGTGGCATCGAGTCCAACGGGCAAATAAATTTTTGGTCGTATAAAGCCAAGTACAAAAGGTGTTTTCAAATTCCCAGCTTCGTAGATATTCCGCTCTACCCGTTGGGCATCTTTGAGCTGTTTTTTTAAGAGAAATACAGATGCAAGACTATAAATAAGCAAAACCAGCATACATAAAATCCAAATATATGAACCAATTTGTATGTAAATCTGCCATGGATTCACACTATCCTGTGCAGCCATTGCTGGTATTGTCCCGCCTGCAATTGAATCGACCACTTCTATCCCACTATTAATCTGCGGACTTTGCTGAGGCATACTAGCTTGAGGTATTGGATTTCGTTCCCCATTCCTTGGCAACAGACTATATACACTCTCAAAGGTGACTGGAACGACAAGCCGGAAAGCTACCACTCCCCATAAAGCATAAGAGATGACCTTCGGGGCTTTTTTAAGCAGCAGCCTGATTAATATGACAACAAGAATGACATAGCTTGCTGTAAGGCTCATGTTTAAAACAGACAGAAATAGCTCGCTCATGATTACCCCTCCTTGTGTTCATCAATCAGCTTTTTCAGCTCCTCTGCTTGGCGGTTATTTAATTTTCTTCCGCCCATAAACGCTGTTAAAAATTTGGGCAAGGACCCTCCATACGTATCTTCAACAAAACGTTGGCTTTGATTTGCGTAATATTCATCCCTTGTAATCAAAGAAGAAACGACTGAATTTTCATTTTGTAATAAACCTTTTTCACACATTTTTTTCAGCACAGTATAGGTTGTGGACTTTTTCCAATTCATTTCCTCTTGACATCGTTTCACAAGATCACCAGAACTTATGGGTTCGTTTTTCCAGATTAAATCGGTAAACTTAATTTCGCTTTCTGTAAGCTTATAGCCTTTCATTTTCCCACTCCTTGGTCTATAAGTTATCGACCTCATATCTGTAGTCTATAACTTATAGACCAAATGTCAATAGTAAGCTGACCTGAACAATAAAAAAATACGCCAGACCGCCGCTGGCGAACCAGGCGTCTGACGTAAGTTTGATTGAATTAAATTAATGCAGTCCTTCAAGCCCCAATTCCTGCTTGCTCTTCTGCTCTTCCGCTCCCGCTTGCACTTTCCCTCTGCGCAGAAACAAGCCGAGGAAAATGCCGACGATGGCAATAACGAGCATAATGCCGAACGTATAGCCGAATGCTTCCGGCGCAACGGCTAGCGTCGCTTTCTGCACTTCGGCAGGCGTCGTAAGCGGCAGCTGCTGATCCACAATGAGCGTCTTCACTCGTGAAGAGAGCACCGTAACTAAAGTAGCAACCGCGAAGGAGCTGACAACTTGCTGCAAAGCGCTTGTTAGCGACGTGACCCGGCTGACGAGCTCGCGCGGCGCTTTTTGCAGCAAATGCGAGTTGAGCGGCATCATCATGAGGCCGGAGCCCATGCCCGCCATAATGAGCGGAAGCAGCAAGTCGCTGCCTTCAGTCGTCAAATCGACCTGCGTATATTGAAAAATCGCACCGGATACAAGGCTGAGGCCAATAACGACAAGCCATCGCACCCCGATTTTATCAAACAAATAGCCGCCAATCGGCATCATAAATGCGGAAGCTAGCGCCTGCGGGAACAAGGTCAGCCCCGTATCAAAGGCGCCGTAGCCGCGTGCCTGCTGCAGAAATTGCGGAAGCAGGAAAATCGCGCCGAAAAGCGAAAATTGCAGCAGCCACTGCACAAAAATGCTGAATGAAAAGTCGACCGAGCGGAACACGCGAAGCTCCAGCAGCGGTGTTTTTGAACGCAGCTCTACGATAATAAATGCAATGAGCGCAATGCCGCCGATAACGAGCCCGCCAATCGTTTTATCCGAAGACCAGCTTTCCGCGCCTTGCGTAACCCCGTAGGATAAGGCAGCAAATGCAAGCGGCCCTAAAATCATGCCCGGAATATCAATGCCGGTGACCTGCTTGCGCTCCGTCTTCGGCAGCTTCCAAAGGCCGAATATAATGCTGAAAATGCCGACCGGAATGTTTATCAGGAAAATCCAGTGCCAGGAGTGATATTCCACGAGCCAGCCCGCCAAAATCGGACCAACCGCGGGCGCGAGCAAAATCGGCACGCCCATCATCCCCATGACTTGCCCTACCTTATTCGGCGGGCTTAAACGAAACACATAAGCCATAGCGACCGGCATAACGAAACCGCCGCCCAAGCCTTGAATAATCCGAAATACGATGAGCCACTCGGCGCTGCTAGGCAATGCGCATAGCAATGATGCCAAGGTGAAGGCTACAACCGAGCCTAAAAATATATTTTTGGCTCCAAAGCGATCCGAAAGCCAGCCTGAAAGCGGAATAACCGCCGCCGTCGCCAGCATATAGCCCGTTACCGTCCACTGAATCGTTGGCAAATCGGTTTTAAAATCAATGACGAGTCTAGACAACGCCACATTCATCGCCGTTGAATCCAAAATAACCATAAATATGCCTGAAATAATGGCGATCATCGGTACGATAATACTTGCCAAGCGGAATTCAGGCTCTGCGCCGCCTTTCGATGCTGCTTGCGACATTTGTTCTCCCCCTGCCTATCTACACAAGATGACTTACGTGCCCATTTCCCAATGGACAGCTGTCCCATCACATATAATAAGGGCATTTTACCTTATTGTCAAATATTTTAGTTGTTAAGTATTTGTAGGTTAAGCATTTCCGTTTCATGACCTTATAAACCTTTAATAAACCCTATTTAAACCTTTGCCAGCCGTTTCCTTGCAGCACAAAAACCGCCATCCCGGCAGCAATTGCACCCGGATGGCGGCTTGTATTTTATACCCAAATGGCTTTATTACTACTCGGTTACAGTTCCGTAAATCAAGACAGGAGCTTCGACTTTATCGCCGATACGGATATTGTCATAAATTTTCGCGAGCACATCGTCCACATTTTCACGATTGGCATGAATGGTTACGAGCGATTCGCCGGCTTTGACGGTGTCGCCCACTTTTTTATTCAGCATTAAGCCTACAGCCAGATTGATTTCCGAGTCCTTCGTCGCACGTCCTGCACCGAGCAGCATCGCTGCCGTACCGATTTCGTCAGCAACAATCTCCGCTACAACACCGTCGGTTTTCGCTGGCACTTCAATTAAGTAAGCCGCTTGCGGCAGCTTCTCTGGATGGTCAACAACCGTTGGATCTCCGCCCTGATTGGCAATAAACACTTTGAATTTCTCCAGCGCTTTGCCATTGCGAATGACTTCCTTCAGCATTTCCTCCGCCTCTTCCAGCGAGCTTGCTTTGTTCGCCAAATAGACCATTTGACGCCCTAACGCCAGACAAAGCTCCTCCAAGTCCTTTGGACCTTTTCCTTGCAGCGTATCAATCGCTTCCTTCACTTCCAAAGCGTTGCCGATTGCAAAGCCCAGCGGCTGGCTCATGTCGGAAATGACCGCCATCGTTTTGCGACCCACGTTGTTGCCGATGCTCACCATTGCGTGCGCAAGCTCCTTCGCATCGTCTACCGTCTTCATGAAGGCGCCTGCGCCTGTCTTCACGTCAAGCACGATAGCGTCGGAGCCGGCAGCGATTTTTTTGCTCATAATCGAGCTTGCGATAAGCGGAATGGAGTTAACGGTAGCTGTAACATCGCGCAGCGCATACAGCTTCTTGTCAGCTGGCGTCAGGTTGCCGGATTGGCCAACGACCGCAATTTTATCCTTGTTCACGAGACGAACGAATTCTTCCTTCTCCAGTTCAACGTGGAAGCCAGCAATTGCTTCAAGCTTATCTGTCGTCCCGCCGGTGTGGCCGAGGCCGCGTCCCGACATTTTCGCAACAGGAATATCCAGCGCTGCAACGAGCGGGGCTAAAACAAGCGTCGTCGTATCGCCAACACCGCCAGTGGAGTGTTTGTCTACCTTCACGCCTTCAATGGCTGACAGATCGATCGTATCGCCGGAATTCACCATCGCCATCGTCAAATCAGCGCGCTCCTGCTCCGTCATATCCTTGAAGAAAATCGCCATTGCCATTGCGCTGGCCTGATAATCAGGAATTTCGCCTTTCGTATACCCTTGAATGAAGAAGTTAATTTCTTCAGCGCTCAGCACTTCACCATCGCGTTTTTTCTCAATCAGGTCTACCATTCTCATGCTGCATTCTCCTCACGGTTTTAAATAAATTTATTAGCTAGGCTACCTTGCCTATTACAGGGAAGTTACCGTTTCCAGCGCTACTTCCATCATGTCATTGAATGTGCTTTGTCTTTCGGCAGAAGTCGTTTCCTCGCCGGTCAACAGGTGGTCGCTTACGGTCAAAATCGTCAGGGCATTGACGCCATATTTTGCAGCCAGCGTATAAAGCGCCGTCGTTTCCATTTCAACGCCAAGCACATTATGCTCCATCAGCTTCTCGACAATGGACTTATCATCCCGATAGAAGCTGTCCGAGCAGAAAATATTGCCGACATGCAGCTTGAGGCCTTTGGCTACGCCGCGCTCGTAAGCCGCCTTCAGCAGCTCGAAGCTGGCAATTGGCGAGAAGTCATAGCCGCCGAATACGTGGCGATTCATGCTAGAATCTGTACAAGCCGCTTGCGCCAAAATAACCTCGCGCACGTTTACGCTTTTTTGCATGGCGCCGCATGTGCCGACACGAACGAGATTTTTCACGCCATATTCGCGAATGAGTTCATTGACGTAAATGCTGATGGACGGTACGCCCATACCTGTTCCTTGCACCGAAATACGCTTGCCTTGGTACGTCCCTGTAAAGCCCAGCATACCGCGCACTTCGTTGTAGCACGTTACATTTTCCAAATACGTATCCGCAATATATTTCGCTCTTAGCGGGTCGCCTGGCAATAAAATCGTTTCAGCGATGTCGCCTTGCTTTGCATTAATATGAACACTCATTATAATATCTCCTCTGCTTCGTTCATTTAGTTAGTTAGTTGATTCGTTCATTGGTTCATTTAACGACGGCATGAAGCTGGTTCCGTGATCAGGCAATGTAACGCCGAAATTATCGGCAATGGATGCTCCGACATCAGCGAAGGTGCTTCTAATCGCGAGCTGCCTGCCGCCTTGCTTGAAACGCGGCGAATAGACGAGTAGCGGCACATATTCGCGGGTGTGATCCGTTCCTTCATAAGTCGGATCATTGCCATGATCAGCCGTAATGATGAGCAAATCCTGCTCCGTCAGCTTGGCGAATACTTCTGGCAGTCTGGCATCATATTGCTCCAAAGCCTGTCCGTACCCTTGCGGATCGCGGCGGTGGCCGTACAGCGCATCAAAATCGACAAGGTTTAGGAAGCTGAGGCCCTTGAATGGCTCATCCAGCACCTCAACAAGCTTATCCATGCCATCTTCATTCGAGACGGTGCGAATGGCCTTCGTAACCCCTTCTCCATCAAATATATCGGCAATTTTGCCAAGCGATATGACAGCTAGACCCGCATCCCTCAGCGTATTCATCACCGTTGGCTGAAAAGGCTTAAGCGCATAATCATGGCGATTAGCGGTACGCTTGAAATGTCCGATCTCCCCTACAAACGGCCGGGCAATAATCCGCCCCAGCATATACGGGTCCTCCAGCGTAATTTCCCGGCAGTATTCGCATATGTCGTACAGCTCTTTAAGCGGTACAATTTCTTCGTGCGCAGCAATTTGCAGCACCGAATCCGCCGAGGTGTAAATAATGAGCGCTCCTGTCTTCACATGCTCTTCGCCCAGCTCTTCAATAATTTCCGTTCCACTAGCCGCTTTATTGCCGATGACCTTGCGGCCTGTCTTCTTCTCAATGCGGGCAATCAGCTCATCTGGAAAGCCATCTGCAAAGACGCGGAATGGCGTCTCGATATGAAGGCCCATCATCTCCCAGTGCCCTGTCATCGTATCCTTGCCGCTGGACGCCTCCTGCATTTTCGTATAAAAAGCAAGCGGATGATCCGCAGCCGGAACTCCGGCAATCGGTTCAATATTCGACAGTCCAAGCGCAGCCATATTCGGCATATGCAGTCCGCCCATCTCGCGGGCAATATGCGAGAGCGTATGGACGCCAAAGTCTCCGAACGCGGCAGCATCCGGCGCTTCGCCGATGCCTACCGAGTCCATTACAATTAAATGTATCCGTTCAAATGCTGCCATGCCTGGCACCGCCTCTCCTCAAGCGTAAACGGCTTTCGCCGTCCTCTGGCGGCAAAGCTGCCGTTTCGCGTTGCAATATAGAGAAAGGATAGAAAAATCATATCCTTCCTAATATTTTAAATGAAAATCCCTGCAATCGTCGCCGACAGCACGCTGACCAGCGTTGCACCATACAGCAGCTTCATGCCGAAGCGTGCAACGGCATTGCCCTGCTTCTCATGCAAGCCTTTGACCGCGCCTGCAATGATGCCAATGGAGGAGAAATTAGCAAAAGAGACGAGAAACACCGACACGACGCCGACTGCTTTGGCCGAAAGATTAGGATATTTGCTAATTTCCAGCATCGCTACAAATTCATTCGAAACCATTTTCGTGGCCATAATGCTTCCCGCATCAACGGCATCTTTCCACGGCACCCCCATAATAAAAGCGAAAGGAGCGAAAATAAATCCAAGTATTTGCTGAAAGGAAATGCCGAGAATGCCAAGAAACAATCCATTAATCATGCCGATGAGAGCAATAAAACCGATCAGCATCGCCGCGACAATAATCGCAACCTTGAAGCCATCCATAATATATTCGCCCAGCATTTCGAAAAAGGTCTGCTTCTCCCCTTCCTCCTGTACTTGCAGCACGTCCTCGCCTTCCTCCACCGTATACGGGTTAAGAATGGAAGCGATAATAAAGCCGCCGAACAGGTTGAGGACGAGCGCGGTCACCACATATTTCGGGTCTAAAATTTGCATATACGAGCCGACAATCGACATCGATACGGTGGACATTGCCGAGGCGCACAGCGTATACAGGCGATGCTTCGGCAGCAGGCCAATTTGTTTTTTGACCGAAATGAATACTTCCGATTGGCCCAAAATGGCTGATGCGACCGCATTATACGACTCCAGCTTGCCCATGCCATTGACTTTGCTTAACACATATCCGATGCCCTTTACGATAAAGGGAAGGATTTTCAAATATTGCAAAATACCAATTAGCGCGGAAATGAAGACGATCGGCAGCAGAACCGACAGGAAAAAGGAAAATTGTCCTTCATTTAAAATGCCGCCAAATACAAAGTTGATTCCTTCCTGCGCGTAGGAAAGCAGCTGCTCGAACACGCCGGAAAAACCTTTAATCAAGGTCGCGCCCGCAAACGTATTTAATAGGACAAAGGCAAGAACCACCTGCAAAACGATCATGATGGCAATCGGCTTGAAACGAATATTTTTCTTATTGTTGCTGACGATATAGGACAATCCTAGCACAACAAGCAGGCCTAATAAAGCTACGATGTATTTCATAGTTGCCGCCTCCTATTTTTTCATCATTATGGAAGTTGATTGGCCGAATAGAGCGCTTACAAAGTTATGCTGATGCCGCCGCTCTTTCGTTTATCGAGAAAAGCGGGCCGCTCCTTCGGAAAGGAGCAGCACCGTGTTCTATGGTTACTTCATTAATAAGCGGCGCTGGATTGCTCGCCCTGCATAATTTTCACGCCGGAGCTTGCTCCAATGCGCGTTGCGCCTGCTTCGATCATTTTTTTCATATCCTCAAGACCGCGAACGCCGCCCGATGCTTTAACGCCAAGCTTGTCTCCGACTGTTTTGCGCATAAGCGCTACATCTTCAGCTGTTGCTCCGCCAGTAGAGAAGCCCGTCGAGGTTTTTACAAAATCGGCTCCGGCTTTCAACGAACGCTCGCAAGCACGAACCTTTTCTTCATCGGTGAGCAGGCTTGTCTCAATAATGACCTTCACAATCGCTTTGCCTGCTGCCGCATCAACAACCGCTTTAATGTCCTGCTCCACGTAATCATCGTTGCCGTCTTTCAAAGCGCCAATGTTGATAACCATATCAATTTCGTCTGCACCATTTGCAATCGCATTGCCCGTTTCAAAAGCTTTAACGGCGCTCGTCGATGCTCCTAATGGAAAGCCGATAACGGTGCAAACTTTGGACTTGCTTCCTGCCAGCTGCTCAGCGGCAAAAGCGACCCAAGTCGGATTTACACAGACCGAAGCAAATTCATATTGTTTCGCTTCCTCCGTCAGCTTAGCGATCTCTGCTTTCGTCGCGTCAGCACGCAGCAGCGTATGATCAATCATTCCAGACAAATTTAACATGACCTGTTCCCCTTCCCCATATACGAGTTCCTCAAATACACACTCAGTTTAACATGCATTTGGTCATATGTAAACAAACATTTGGACTTATGTTCACTAAATGAAGCGTTTCAATGCTGATATTACGTTTTTTCGTCAATTCCTTTAATAAATCACCCATTTTCGCTGTCTATCACTCATCAAATTATGAACATATGTAAAATTAATTTTTTTAACAAAAAGAAAAACGCCTCCGCAACTTCGCTCCTGCTGAAGGAATCGAAGATTACGAAAGCGTCCTAAATGGCTTCTTACTGGTCAGTATGGGTAGAATGGGCGGCATAATGCCCAAACCTATTTGCCATACATATGCTAATCACTAAATTTGGAAGCATGGAAAGCTTTAATGTGCTGCCGAACTTCCTCAGCCGTGTCGAGATCAAGCACATCGCTTAGCAGTTGGGCGCTATCCTGCACATTTAGTCTAGACAGCGTAAACTTTTGCTTCATCAGAGAAGCGGCATCCATACTCCATTCATCCAGCTCCATCCCGAGCAGCAGCGGTGCTGCGAGTGGATCGCCCGCCATTTTACCGCACATGCCAACCCATTTGCCTTCCTTGTGCGCCGCTTGTATCAAGCTGCGAATCGAGCGGATAACCGCCGGATGGAAATAATCATATAAGTGCGCGACCTTCTCGTTCATGCGGTCAACGGCAAGCGTATATTGCACCAAATCGTTTGTGCCAATGCTGAAAAAGTCAACCTCTTTGGCGAAACGGTCCGCCAGCTGAATGACAGACGGAACCTCGGCCATAATGCCGATTTCCAGTTTTTCATCAAAGGCGATGGCCTGCTCCTTCAGCTCGTCCATGATTTCAAGCGTCAACTGCTTGGCAGCGCGGAACTCCTGCATGGAGGATATCATCGGGAACATGATTTTAACGGTGCCGAAGGCGCTGGCACGAACGATCGCCCTCAGTTGGGTGCGGAAGAGCTCCCGCTCATTCAGACAAAGGCGGATAGCGCGATTGCCGAGAAATGGATTGTCCTCATGCGGCAAATCCCAATAGGACAGCTCCTTGTCTCCGCCAATATCCAGCGTGCGGATGACGATAGGCTTGCCTCTCCAAGCTTCAGCAAGCTGTTTATATACAGCAAATTGCTTTTCTTCGTCCGGGAAGCGGTCAGCGTTCATGAACAGAAATTCCGTTCGGAACAAGCCGGCCCCATGGGACTCTTCCACAAGACCATCTCGCATTTCCTCCGGCATGCCGACGTTAACAGCGAGCTCGATCAGCTTGCCATCTTCCGTCTGTGCTGGCAGCAGCCTGTATTTCTCAAGCTTCCCTGCTGCGGATTGCTCCTCCTGCTGCCGCGCTTCATAGTTCGAGCGGGTAGCCTGATCGGCATTCAGCACGATAACGCCCTCCGTACCGTCCAGAATCAGCTCATCACCATGGCTCAGCTGCTCGAAAGCAGCACCCGTGCCCACAACCGCAGGAATGCCGAGCGAACGGGACAAAATCGCTGTATGCGTCGTTTCTCCGCCAACCCGTGTCACAAAGCCAAGCACAATGCTGCGATCAAGCTGCACGGTAACGGGAGGCGTTAAATCTTCCGCTACTAAAATAACAGGCTCTGTAATACTCGCCAGATCCGGATAAAAAACCTGCTGCAAATGGCTCATGAGCCGATCCGCAACGTCCTTCACATCATGAATGCGTTCCTTTACGTATGCATTGTTCATCTTCTCAAACAATGCGGAAAGCTGGGCCAGCACGGTTTGTACCGCTTGTTCAGCGGACGCCTGCTTGCGCTTAATTTGACCGCGAATATCGCCGTAAAAGGCGGGATCATCCAGAAAGCTCAGCTGCCCCTCGATAATTGCCGTTTTGTCCTTCCCCAGCTTCGCCTCGGTTTTGGCAATGATCGTATTCAGCTCTGCTGCCGACTGGCGCTTCGCCTGCTCCAGACGTTCAAGCTCCGCCTCCACCTGCTCCGGCTCAATCCGCTGAGGATAAGCCGCCTCTACAGCAGGTGCGCCATAGATGAATGCTTTCCCGAAGCGGATACCTTCCGAAACGCCGATGCCTTTGATGCGCTGCTCGCTCATTGCTCTCCGAAACCTTGCTCGAATAATTCAGCAAGCTTGGCGACAGCCTGCTCCTCATCTTCACCGTCTGCCGACAGCTTGACTTCAGCACCTTTTTCCAAACCAAGCGCAATGATGCCAAGCACGCTTTTCGCATTTGCCTCCCCGCCGCCAACCACCTCTACGTAAATATCCGCTGTGAATTGTCCTGCAGCATTAGCCAGCACTTGGGCCGGACGCAAATGCAGCCCTTCTTCATTTATGATTGTCAATACACGTGTTTGCATCGCTCTGTTTCCTCCTTTAATCTCGCTGTGCTTACAGGGCGCTTTCCAATGTTTTCAAAATATCTGCTGCACTTTGGCCAACCAGCAGCTCTTGGCGAAAGCTCTCGTGTATGAGCTTGCGCGATACCGAAGCCAAAATCCGCAAATGCTCCTTGCCTGCCTCCGATTCCGGAATAGCCAGCAAAATAATCGATGTGACCGGCTTGCCATCAAGGGAGCCCCAATCAATTGGCTGTGCGAGACGGGCAAAGGCTAAGCCCGGCTTGATGACCCCCGCGGATTTGCCATGCGGAATCGCAACGCCAAAGCCGATGCCTGTTGACGCATGCTGCTCACGCGCTTCAACCGAAGCTAGAAAAGCAGCCTCATCGTTCAAATAACCAGCCGATTGCAGTCGCTCAGCAAGCTCTTTAATAACGGCTTGACGGTCACCAGCGGATGAATCGAGAATGATTGTTTCAATATTTAATAAGGTTTGGGATGACATGGTCATTACCTCCATGGAGTGGGATTTAAGCTGCTGCCAGCTTATTTTTTTTGAGCAAGGATACCGTTACGGCTGTAACAACAGAACCGATGACAATAGCTGCGGCATAAGCGCCGAGATGCGTTACTGCATTGGGAATAGCGAGTACGAATGCCCCGCCATGCGGCGCTTGAAGCGTCGCGCCAAACACCATCGACAGCGCGCCCGCTACTGCGGAACCAAGCACCGTACCTGGGATGACACGAAGCGGATCAGCGGCCGCGAAAGGAATAGCGCCTTCGGTAATAAAGGCCAGCCCCATGACTCCTGCAACTTTTCCCGCGTCGCGCTCTTCTTTGGAAAATTTGTTTTTGCGTATGACGGTGGCAAGCCACAAGCCAAGCGGCGGAGTCATTCCCGCTGCCATCACGGCTGCCATTGGGCCATACACATGGCTTGCAAGCAAGCCGACAGCAAATGTATACGCTGCCTTATTAAGCGGACCGCCCATATCGAACGCCATCATGGCTCCAAGCAGCAAGCCGAGCAAAATCGCATTCGTTGAATTTAGACCTGTCAGCCATGTCGTCAAAATATCCATCAATGTCTTCACTGGCGTTCCTACGACATAAATCATGATCAGCCCGACTATGAGCGTAGATAGCACGGGGATAATGAGGATTGGCTTAATGCCTTCCAGCGATTTCGGGAGCTTGATTGCATGCCGCAGCCATTTTGCCACATAGCCGGCAAGAAAGCCCGAAATAATACCGCCCAGGAAGCCGGCTCCCAGCTGGCTGGCCAGCATTCCGCCTACAAGTCCAGGTGCAAGACCGATCCGGTCTGCGATCGAGAAGGAAATAAAGCCGGACAAAATCGGAATCATTAAGGCGAATGCCGCCCCGCTGCCAATGTTCATCAGCGCTGCTGGGAGCGTACCTTCCTCTTGAAACGCTTTTATACCGAAAATAAACGAAATCGCAATAATGATTCCGCCAGCGACAACGAGCGGCAGCATATTCGACACACCTGTCATCAAGTGCTTATAGGCTCCTGTTCGCACAGAGCTGCCCTCTTTCTTCGTCTGCTCCTGTGCAGGCGCGGCCGCCCCAGCTTGAGCCCCTTCTTTCGCCAGCGCCTGCTCAATCAAGCCTGCTGGATTGCGGATGCCTTCGGCCACGCCAACTTTAATAATCGGCTTGCCTGCAAATCGAGCTTCCAGTACATCGGTATCCGCTGCCAAAATAATCGCGTGTGCTTCGGCGATTTCCTCCGGCGTAAGCTCATCCTCTACGCCAAGCGCGCCGCGCTTTTCAACCTTCAGCGGAACACCTTTCTCCTCTGCCATTTTTAGCAATGATTCCGCGGCCATATACGTATGGGCAATGCCGGTCGGACAAGAAGTTACAGCCAGCAATTTCTTCATGTCAATTCCTCCCTTATGATGTCGCCAGTCGCTTCAATATAATCACAATGCCTGAATATTTATATCGCCCGCCCGGCTGCGAATTTCTTCAAACTCGCATACTTGGGTGCCTGCTTTGGAAGCCGTTATCGTTCCAGCGGCCGTACTCCACCTTGCCACATTTTCGAGGCTGCTATTTTGCAATAGCGCCTGCGCAAGCACGGCTACCATTGAATCTCCTGCGCCAACAGTGCTCAGCGCCTCAATAGGAAACGGCTTTGCCAAGTAGGCTTCGTTGCCGCTCATGACGATGGCCCCATCTGCGCCCATCGATATCATAACGAGCGTTATCCCCTGAGCAAGCAGCTGTCTTCCCGCCTGTACGATTTCCTCTTCCGAGTCCAGCTTGCGCTGAGCGAGCTGCTCCAGCTCATAATGATTGGGCTTGACCGCGTAAGGAATCGCTTTGATGCCAGAAACCATCGCCTCGCCATCCGCATCCAGAATCGTACGTACGCCTAGCTTGCGCGCTTTCAAAATATAATCATGATACAGCTGTGGCGGCGCCCCCTTCGGCAGACTGCCTCCAAGGACGAGAACCGACGCTTTCGGCAGCAGCTCATCCAGCAGCTGATCCAGCTCGGAAAGCTGGCTTTCGCTGACCGCAAAGCCCGGCTCATTCACCTCGGTCGTCGTTCGCTGCTTCTGATCTACAAGCTTCATATTCGTCCGCGTCTCGCCCGGTACTTCAACAAATGCCGTATGAATGCCTGAACGATCCAGCTCATCTTTAATTCGCTTGCCAATGTCGCCAGCGATGAATCCAGCGGCGGTAACGCTGGCTCCAAAGGTGTGTACGATTCGCGCCACATTAATGCCTTTCCCGCCGGGATCAAGGCGAATGTCCTCCGCCCGGTTGAGCCCGCCCAGCTTCAGCTCCTGAAGCATAATCGTCTTGTCCATGGAAGGATTCAAAGTAAGTGTAATGACTTGCTGCTTGGACATGCTGTTACGCCTCCTTTCCTGCCGAGGTTCGATATACCTCGACGCCTCGCTCTTCCAGCTTCCGGGCAAATTCCTCCGGCATATCCGAATCGGTAATGCACACGTCAATATCGCTCCAATCAGCGAAGCGCGCGAAGCTGATCTGATTCACCTTGCTGCTGTCGCTGAGTAAAATAATGCGGTCAGCGCGCTTGATCATTTTGCGCTTGATATCTCCTTCGACCACGTTCGGCGTGCTGAGCCCTTCCTCCAAATCCATGCCGTTCGTTGCCATAAACGCCTTGTCAACCTTAATGAAATCCAGGCTGCGCTCGGTAATCGGCCCGACCAGTGACAATACGCCAGGCCGGTAAGCCCCGCCAAGTACGATCACATCGATGCCTGGCGGAAGCTCCAAATCCTGCGGAAGCATGAGCGAATTGGTCACAACCGTCAGCTTCGTAAACGCTGTCAATTGCTGCATTAAATAAAAAGTTGTTGTGCCGGAGTCCAGCAAAATGGTATCTCCGTTGCTAATCCATTGAACCGCTTTAGCTGCAATCGCTTTCTTTTGCTGCGTTGATGTAATCTCTCGCTCCGAAAAGCTCGGTTCAAAGTTAACACTGCGAATGGAGATCGCTCCGCCATGCGTGCGCTTAAGCAGCCCAGCTTCCTCCATCTCCCGCAAATCCCGGCGAATCGTCGACTCCGATACTTGAAACTTTTCACATAGTGCCTGCAGGTCAACACGCTTCTGATCCTCTACTAAAGCTAAAATTAAATTTTTGCGTTCTTCACCAAAAATGTTCCTCACCGCCTAGTTGATCGTTTATGAAATCATTCAACCATTCAAATGAATGATTGTGATCGTTTTATTTATAAACCGATTATATTCAGTCATTGACGTGATGTCAATTGGTTTATTTAACTATTATTTTCACAAACGGTCATACTCAGTCATTCCATGAACATATTCAAGGCAAATGGTCTGCGCATGCCCATGACCATTCACACATTGCTATTTAGAAGGTTAAGCCTATAAAATAGGATAAGACAAGCGTAAACGGCTTTGCCGTCCTCTGGCGGCGCAGCGCGTTTCATTCCGAGAAATATAGAGGGAGGATGGGAAAATCCTATCCTTTCCTAATATTTCAAAAAAATCAATTATTGCGAGGTGTTTCCTTATGCAGCCAACACTAGAAACAGAACGATTGATTTTGAGAGCGTTTAATTTAGACGATGCAAGCAGAGTCCAGAAACTGGCCGGCAATATTGAAGTAGCAAGTACAACACTGTCTATTCCTTACCCCTATCCTGATGGAGCAGCCGAGGATTGGATTAGCAACAATACAATTAGAGCAAGCAATGGAGAGGGCTTCCCTTTCGCAGTGACCCGCAAAAAAGACGATGCCTTAATCGGCTGTATGAGCTTGAATCTGAGCAAGCCCGATCAGCGAGGCGAGCTATCTTACTGGTCAGGCAAGCCTTATTGGGGGCATGGCTACGCCACAGAAGCGGCAAAGCGTGTCATCCAATTCGGCTTTGAGCAGCTGGAGTTGAATAAAATTATGGCAGCAGCTATGGCCAAAAACCCTTCTTCCTCCAATGTCATGAAAAAAGTTGGCATGAAATATGAAGGCGAATTCAAGCAGCATATTTTCAAATGGGGCGAATTTGAGGACTTGGTCTTTTACGGCTTGACGAGGGCGGATTACGAGGAGCTTAATCGTTGATTTTTGAATAAAAGCAAGTCTGCGATGAAAGCATATCTGAAAAAATAAAAAATCTTTCATGCAACGAAAGAAGAGGAGGGCAGCAGCCCTCCTCTTCTTCTGCTTACGAGCTTATGATTTATGACGACTTTTTAAAATTTCAACCTCTTCTTCGACCTTCGCAATCATGTTCCGATGGGCGTCAAGCCGATCAACGATTACAGATGATACCACCTCGGTAATGCGCGCTGTCTGCTCAAAGGTCGCTTCAAGCTTTAATTCCATACGTTCCAGCTGCTCATTCACTTTTCTAAAGCCTTCGCGCTGACTTTCAGCAAGCGCTTGATGACTTTCAGCAAGCGCCTGATGACTTTCAGCAAGTGCCTGATGACTTTCAGCAAGCGATTGTTGACCACTAACAAGCACCTGGTGACTTTCAGTAAGGGCTTGCTGACCTTCTTCCAACGTTCCGACCCGTTCGTTGATGATCTTAACGACAGAAAGCAATTCCTTCAAAGTAGATTCAATAATGTTGTTTTCCATCAAGTCAACCGACCTTTCGCTTTAATTAAGTTTAGTATGATGGAAGATTTGGAAGACGTCAAATTGCCACTGCCTCTGCAAATTTGACAAAATAGCATTAATGTGTTTGCGTGGTTTACAAGCTATGAAGACCCCACTATAAAAAAATAAGAGAAGGGCAGCTGCCCTCCTCTTATCTCCACTCTCGTTGTACAGCCATTCAAGCACAAACTGCTCTTTACTTTAACGCTTATACCCGGCTGATAAGGAACTCAAAAGCCAGCTCCTGATCCGCTGGGATCAAATATTCATCGTGGACAGGAGCGCCCCAGCTGTCGTCACCGCCGACACCCATTTGTCTGCCTGCTACCGTCACGACTGTATAATGAACGTTTGGAAGCTCATGGTGATGCTGCGCGCTCTCCAGCTCAAATGCAGTATAAGGCGCAATGTTGCATTCTACAGGCTGAGTTGCCGGCGCTGAAATGCGAATGCCTCGTCCGAGATCATTCGTAATGCTTACACGACGGACACCTGTACGATTGCCCGACTCTTGCGGCACAACATAACCGGATACATTATCTGCGGCAACGTTTTGGAATTCGCCAAGACGCGCCCCAAACGCACGGTCAATGTAGTTTTCATCCGGACCCATTGCATACCAGTCCAGATGCTGATAATCAGCAGGCACCTTGAACGAAAGAGCGAAAATCGGCAGCTTCGGCAAGTTCGCCGCTCCCTCATAACGCGATTTCACCTGCACGCTTCCGTCACCCAGCACCGTATAGGCTACTGTCACCAATACATCGGCACTAATGCTAAGGCGATATTGGAACGTTACCGTTGCCGTTCCCTCCTGCTCGGTCAAAACAACGCTAATGCATTTGCGTGTCAAGCTGGCAGCAAACCATATGCCGGAATCAAAGCCAAGTGAAAAACCTTTGTCATTATCCGTCGTTGCCCGCCAGAACAATGGAGCTGGTGGCAGTGCAATCATCTCTTTGCCCGAATAGTTGACCGAGGTCAGCGTGCCCGCCTGCTTGGAGAACATAATGCTGAAATCGCGGCCATGCACACCGATGTTGACATCGCCTTCTACGACGCGCAGTTCTCCTGCCGGAAGCGAAGCTGCTACCTTTTGCTCCACTAAAAATACGAATTGTCCAAACGACAGCTCATGTCCTGCATCCGCCCAAAGCGTGCTTGCTTTCAGCTGCAAGGACACATGAATAACATATTCGCCTGCTTGCTCTGCCGCTGGAAGAACGACCGGAATATAAGCTTCGCTTTGTGCAGCTACTTGAACTTCGCTTACGCTGCGGAAAATTTCTGCACCTTCCAAATGCAGCTTAATGACCAGCTCATAAGCATCTGTTCCTTCAAACAGATTTTCATTGACGATTTTCACGCCTTCGCGGTCAGGAAGCAGCTTAATGTTCTGATAAAGGAACTTCACTTCCTGCATTTTCGGCGATACTTTGCGATCGGCATAGACGATACCGTTCGTACAGAAATTATAATCGGTCGCACGGTCGTCGAAGTCGCCGCCATAAGCGAGGAATTCCTTGCCGAAGCGGTCTTTTTTCACAATGACCTGATCGATGTAATCCCAAATAAAGCCGCCTTGGTACAACGCATATTTTTGCTCAAGCTCCGTATATTTGTGCATGCCGCCAACCGAGTTGCCCATTGCATGCATGTACTCGCAGCTGATGTACGGCTTTTGCGGATTATCGTTCAAATAAAGCTCGATATCTGCCGGCTTCGCATACATGCGGCTTTCCATGTCGCTCGTGGCGTCATAGTCGCGATTATGGAATACACCTTCATAATGAACGAGGCGGCTAGGGTCAGCGCTGCGGAAATAGTTCGATACGTTCAGCAGCACCTCGCCTGCATAAGCTTCATTGCCGACCGACCAGATTAAGATGGACGGATGGTTTTTGTCCCGCTCGACCATAGAAATCGCCCGATCCATGACGATATCCTGCCATTCCAGCTTATTCGCAGGAACGTTCCACGACGGCTCCACAGCGCCCATTTTTTGCCATGAGCCATGCGTTTCCAAATTCATCTCGTCAATGACATACAATCCATACACGTCACACAGCTCATACCATAACGATTGGTTCGGGTAATGGGAGGTGCGAACCGCATTCAAATTGTTTTGCTTCATCGTCTTAATATCCCACAGCATATCGCCTGCCGTAATGGCACGTCCTCTGCGAGGATTAAATTCATGGCGGTTAACGCCTTTGAAAACAATTCGTTTGCCGTTGATATGCATCACTTTGTCGATCATCTCGAATTTGCGGAAGCCTACGCGCTGCGGAACCACTTCAAGAAGTTCGCCTGCCGCATTATAAACTTCTACATACAATTTATATAAATACGGATTTTCCGCATTCCACAGCGACACTGCTCCAGCATCAAGCGACGCCGTCCATACCCCAGCTTCCGTTGCCTCAGCAGCTCCAGCCACAACCGCCTGTCCATCTGCATCCTTTAGGACAAGCTTGATGCTTGCGCTGTCAACTGCACCGCTCAGCTTCAAGTCCACCAATAGCTTGCCTTGCTTATAAGCCGCATCCAGCTCTGTTTTTACAAACAGATCACGAACATGGATTGCTGGAACGGTATACAAATACACATCGCGGAAAATACCAGAAAAACGCCAAAAATCTTGATCCTCGAGCCAGCTTCCCGTGCAGCGCTGATAAACCTCAACGGCCAGCCTGTTTTCACCTTCCAGCAAATAAGGAGTCAAATCAAATTCGGCCGGTGTAAAGCTATCCTCGCTATAGCCAACGAACTTTCCGTTCAGCCAAACATAGAAGGCAGATTCTACGCCTTGGAAGGAAATGTATACGGGCTTGCCAAGCATGTTTTGTGGCACGTTAAAATGCTTCACATAGCTTCCCACCGGATTGTCATTTTCCGAAATAGCCGGCGGGCGAAGCTCATGATGTCCATCCCATGGATACATTGTATTTACATATTGCGGCTTGCCAAAGCCTTGAAGCTGAATATGGCCTGGCACCTCTATTGCGCCCCAGCTGTCACTATTAAAATTTTGTTCGTAAAAAGAAGCCGGACGATCAGCAGGTCTTACGGCATAGTTGAACTTCCAGCTGCCATTCAGGCTGTGGCGCAGCTTCATGCCGCCATCTGCCTCCGCCTCTGCTGCAGTTTCATAATAACGGTGATCGGAATGAGCTGGCACTCGGTTAACAGCAAATACACTTACATCAGTTAGCCAGTCGAGGCTCGGCTTTGTAGTAGTCATAAAATAATTCCTCCATAACGTAGATGATAAGTCAGGCGGCTGCATGCATGGCATGCAGCCGCCTATCCCTTGCTTATTTTACAATCGAAATCATTATTTGACCGAACCGGTCATACCCGCTACAAAATGTCTTTGCATCAGGAAGAACACAAGCGCTGTCGGAATCGTCGAAATCACAATTGCCATCATAATCATGCCGTAATCTGGCGTGTAGCTGGAGCCCAAATTAGAGATCAGCATTGGAATCGTACGCTTGTCTGGCGATTGCAGCACGATAAGCGGCCACAAGTAGTTGTTCCAGCTCGACATAAACGTAATAATTCCCGCTGCCGCATACGTCGTCTTCATCGTCGGCACATAAATGCGGAAGAACAAGGCCAGCTCGTTCAAGCCATCAATACGGCCTGCTTCAAGCAGCTCTTTCGGGAACATTTTAGTGTTTTGACGGAAAAAGAAGATGAGAAACGCTGTCGTCATCGTCGGCAGCACGACGCCCGATAGGGTATCAAGCCCTAAAAACGGAACGCTGCTCGATATTCCCGCGAACATTTGATACAGCGGAACCATAATCGCCGCGAACGGAATCATCATCGACAGCAGCAAAATCGTGAAGACGATGTCCTTCGCCTTGCTTTTATAAATTTCAAAGCCGTACCCTGCAAGCGAAGCAATCAGCATCGCCAGCAGCGTCGTCGAGATCGAAATTTTAGCCGAATTCATGAGCGCCGGCACAATGTCAACCGAGCTGAACAAGTTATTAATATTTTCAATAAGCTTGCTGCCTGGAAGCAGTCTGCCCTGCGTTACATCTGAGGAGCTGTTCGTCGCGCTGACGATCATCCACAGAAACGGGAAAATGGAAATGAACGCTGCGACGCTGAGAAAAATATAAACCGATACCCGTTTTAGCTTATCCATTTTTATCACCTGCCGCTTTAAACTGAACAAATGCCAAAATAATAATCATAATTACGATAGAATAAGACACCGTTGCTGCATATCCGAAGTCTGCGGAATATTTGAAGGACAGATTGTAAATGTACTGGGAGATGGACATAGATGCGTTGCCCGGACCACCCTTCGTAATGTTCACAACCTCGTCGAACAGCTGCAGTGTACCGATAGTCGATGTAATGGATGTAAATAAAATAATAGGCTTCAGCAAAGGCATCGTAATGCCGAAAAACTGTCTCGTCGAAGAAGCTCCGTCGATTTTGGCAGCCTCATAAATCGAATGGTCAATATTTTGCAGAGCTGATAAGTAGAAAATCATATTGTAGCCTGTCCAGCGCCATGTAATGGCAATAATAACCGTAATTTTAGCCCAAAATGGATCTGTTATCCATTGAATAGGCGTGCCAATCAGATGCAGCTTGAGCAGCAATTGGTTCACAAGGCCGTCGCCTGCGAATAAGTATTTGAATATAACCGAGTAGGCAACAAGTGAAGTAACCGCCGGCAGGAATATCGCTGTGCGGAAAAAGCCCTTCAGCTTCAGCTTGCTGTCATTGAGCAGTACGGAAATAAACATGGCCAGCACAATCATAACCGGTACTTGAATGATCAGATAAATAAAGGTATTCTTTAACGCCACACGGAACGTCTGATCACTGAATAGACGAATGTAGTTGTCAAAACCAACGTAGTGGAGGTTCATCCCTTTGCCGGATTTGAACGAGAGAAGAAGCGCTTGAATCATTGGGTAAAAATAAAAGGATGCGATTAGCACGACGGCAACGATGACGAACAGCCATCCCGTCAAGTTAGCTCGATTACGAATTTTTATGCCAGGCTGCGCTGATTTCACGAAAGCCTAACCCCTTTCTTCACGGAAATAAAATCTCGGGGCAATCGCCGCCCCCGCCCATCCAAGCACGAGCTTTTCTGGCGAGGGCTTATGATCGCCCAAGATTTTATTCATCTGCCGTATGGTCGAATTTATTTAACTTGTGTTTCTGCTTGAGCTTGAGCATCAGCCAATACTTGATCGATTGCTTTGCCGCCCATGAAGTTTTGCATTTCTACAACAAGAATGTCCTCGATTGCATACGTATGCATACCGTAGTTAACTCTTGGAATTTCAGCTGTCCATTTTGCAAAATCAGCTACAACTTTTTGTCCGCCGAAGAAATCGTCAGCTGCTTTGTAAGCTTCGCCGTCAGCTGCTGCTTTCAGTGTGCCGATTGCGCCGATATCTGTAGCAAGCTTCTGGTACAGATCCACATCGGAACCGAATGTTTCTTTCAAAAATTCAGCTGCCGCTTCCTTGCCATCAACGTTCATTACATACCACGAGCTGCCGCCAAGGTTCGAAGCGCGAACGGAATCAGCGTTGTTCGCCAGTTTAGGGAACGGTACAACCGCCCATTTGCCGGACTGCGATGCTTCTGCTTTAACCGAAGCGGTAATCCAGTTGCCCGTTGGAACGCTTGCTACTTCGCCGCTGTTAAACGCGCCTACAAACTGGCTCCAGTCGGAAGTCACTTTTACAATGTCCGCTTCCATCAGTTTCTTGTACGTTTCAAACGCTTCTTTCAAAGCCGGGTTGCCTGCCAGATCCGGCGTTACGCCGTCATCTTTCAAATACCACGAGCCAGCGGATTGAATCATCATACGAATCAGGCCAAGATCGTTAGGATCTTGTGTCAGCAGTTGTTTGCCTGTTTTAGCTTTTACTGCTTTGCCGATTTCGATCAATTGGTTCCAGTCCAGCTCTTGCAGATCAGCTACTTTGTAGCCAGCTTGCTCCAAGTAGTCTGTTCTTACATAAAGACCAGTTACACCGGAGTCGAATGGTACGCCGTATTGTTTGCCATCAAGGCTTGTCGGCCCGATTTTGTAATCGGCAAAGTCTGCCGGTTTGATGTAATCCGTTAGGTCAAAGAAAGCATCCGGGTAAGCTTGCAAGAAGCTTTGCGCACGGTAATCTTCAATCAAAATAATGGTTGGAAGACCTTTTGTTGTGCCCGAGTTAAGACCTGCATTCAGCTTTTGGATAATGTCAGCTTGTGCATTTTCAACAATGTTAAGTTTTACGCCTGCATCAGGGTGCTTAGCGGCATAAGCCTCACCCGCACGCTCCATAGCGCCGATGTTAAACGTTTTGTCCCAAGCCCAAACGGTAAGTTCTTTTGTAGCTTCTCCGCTGCCTGTGTTTGTAGAATCATTTGTTTTAGCTGAACATGCTGTGAGCAGCACGAAGCTGGCCAATAGGATGGCAAGCATTTTTTTCACTGAACCCAACCCCTTTTTTATTGTCTGCGTAACTGAAAGCGTTTGCCGGCTAACATTATTCATTATAACAATCTGTTTATTGCATTCGATAGCAATATCTTTATAGGGATTTGTCATTCTTTTATTTGATATACAACAGTGATTTTTTACCAATAGTAATTAATTTGCTTATTGGTAATATATTTAGGCGTCATTTGGAAAGATCAAGGTTTTTCTTCTAAGTACTGGATTGAGTGTGTCAATGAGGCTGATTTCCTATTTCTTATTTCCCTGTCACCATCCTTCATATTGAAAATGATTTATTTGAATTTTGTGCTTCAAGGGCTACTATTATACTGAATTCGACAATTTAAGGCTGCTCAATAAAAAAACAGCGGCAATGCAGGTTTAACCTGACAGCCACTGTTTTAAAATTCCCCATTACTCAAACAACAACGGAAGCTTGATTTTCACGCGTGTCCCTTGGCCCGGATCGCTGAATATCGTCACCCCGTAGCCTTCGCCATAAAGCAGCATCAGACGGTCATGCACATTGCGAATGCCAATGCCCGAGAAAAAATGGCTGGCCGAATGCACGCCGCGCTCACGATCTGTCTCAGCTGCTCCTAAATTATCACCCGCTTTACCAAGCCCGCTAATGCCGACGCCGTTGTCAACGACCTCACAAATGAGCGAATCGCCCTCACGGGAGATGAGTACATAAATATAACCTTCGCTGCGCTCATGAAAGGCATGGAAAAAGGCATTTTCCATAAATGGCTGGATGACCAGCTTCGGCAAATGCGCCCCCATACAGTCCTTGTCCGCAAAATAATTGACCCGTATCTGCTCGCCATAACGCACATGGTTAATAAATACGTAATTTTTCAGGTTGACGAGCTCCTGCGAAACCGGAATCGTCTCGCTTATGTTGCTCACTGTATTTTGCAGCAAGGAAATCAGTGCGTTTATCGTGTCCGCAGCCTTGTCCTTGTTGCCCTGCTGCACCAAAATTTTAATCGACGCCAGCGTATTATACAGAAAATGAGGATTGATCTGCATTTGCAGGGCAGACAGCTCGGCATTGCGCTGATCCTTTTGCGTCTGAATAAGCCGCTTAATGTAATCGTTCAGCTCATCCAGCATATAGTTGTAGGCATTGCCCAATTGCTTAATTTCGTAGCTTCCGGTTACCGACGTATAATTGTTGAAATCATTTTTCGTCACTCTAGAAATTTGCCGCGCCAGCAGCGTAAGCGACCTCGTTAGCCGCCTTGAAATCACAAAGACGATAATGAGCGCCAGCAGTACGATCGCAAGGGAGATGAGGGCAACCATTTTGAAATCAACCATTTGGCTCATGACCTGCTGCTTATCAATCAAGTTCACCAAATAAAAGTCATAGGTCGGCAAATATTTCGACAGCACGAGGCTGCTTTTTCCCAATGCCGTTGTATCCATAACGTCCAGCTGCTGCTCTTCAATTTTCTTGGCATAGGTCAAAAGCTCTGGTACCGTTGTCCCTACAAGCTGCTCCTGGTTGCTCGAAACGATCATGCCCGCTTTATTAATGATTACAACATCATTACCGATGCTCGTGAAGCTCGTATAAAACTTCCGAAAATCCTTCTCTTTTATGGCAAAATAAAGCTGGCCGTAAGGCTGGCCGCTCGTCCGCTCCAGCAGCGTTTTCGAGGCTACAACAACCGCATTTGAGCTGTCTCCAGCCTTCATGCTTTCCTGATCCAGCTCATATAAAATACGCCGCGGCTCCTGCAAAGCATGCTTCGTAAGCTCGCTGCTGCGAAGCTTTTCAATAGAGCGAGGCCAATAGGTGCTGTCAGACGAATGGCTGCGGCCATTAATGCCCGTTATCGTAATGTTCACCGAATAAGCGGAAACGTTCGATTGAATCCGCTTCATCTGCGTATTGGCTTCATAATATCTTTTCAGCGACTGAGCGGTGCTCTGATCGGGCTCCTTCAGAAACGACTTGAGTGTTCCGCTTTGCTGCACATCATTGGTCGCGGTCACAATGGAATAGCTGAACGACTCGAAATTGGTCTGGACCTGATTAATGATTTTTCCATTCGTAATGCTGAACGTATCCATGAACAGACGCTGCGACATCTGCATCATCACAAGCGTAGTAAGCAGCGAAACGGAAATGATGCTGACTAAGGTGACGGTAAACATTTTAATAAACAAGCCGTGATATTTAAATTTTGCTAAAAACGCCTTCATGCATTAGTCCCTTTTCTGGTTGACATATTGTTTGCGGTAATGGCTGGGCGACAAGCCCGTTATTTTTTTAAACACTTTTGTAAAATAGCTGTGATCCGAGTACCCTACCATGCCGCTGATTTCCGAAATGGACGCCGTATCGGCAAGCAGCAGCTCCGCTGCCTTCTCCACCCGGATTTTGTTCAAATATTCGCTAAAGCCCTCATTATTATGCGCACTGAAATACGTAGACAAATACGACGGGTTAAAATGAAAATGCTTCGCCAGCTCCGTCAGGCTAAGCGGCTCAGCATAATGCTCGCCAATATAGGCAAGCAGCATCGCCATATTCGGATTGCCAGCTCCTTGCTTTCGAGTTGCCAGCACAGCCTCCGCATCGCTCACGAATGCTTCCATTAAAACAATCGCTTCGCTTATATGCGCTGCATCGCCAATTTCCTTGAAGTAGCGGTATTTCGCCTCCTCTAGGTGCGATGCATCCACCTCCAGACGGCCCAATACAATCGTCATATTAAAAATAACATTGCTAAGGAACGATTTAAACTCAAATACATCCTTCTTATAAAAATGCGAAGCGCCCTGCACATAGGCGAGCAGTTCGCTAAAAGCGCTCTCAAACTGCTGCTTGCTCAGCTGCTCGGAAAAACGCGGCAAATCAAACTTATCCTCTACAGGCGGCATATAGGGCAGTTCCCCTGCAATAAGCAAACGATCCGGGTCCGCTAGAAAAAAGCGGTAATCGCTCATTTTGAGAAAATGAAGCTTGAAATGATCCCCCACCTCGGTATAATTGCTGAACGGCTCGCCCAGCGTCCATCTCGCCTCAAGCTTCTGCTCGCTTGTCCACTCGTCAAGCCTGCGTGCGGCGGCAGCAAGCTGCGGGCTCTCCTGCTCGTTCATATTAATGAGCAGCACGACGCGTCCCGCCTCCGACCTAAGTGGAAAATAGACCGACTGCTCCAGCGAAACGACAAGCTCCGCCTGCATTCTTTTTTTCAGCAGCTCGGCTGTGGCGAGCACCGCATTTTTGTCTCCAGACGGCTTGCACTCTGCACCTAGCATTCGAAAGCTGTCGTAAGGAAAAGTTGCATCTTCCTCATCAAGCTCTACGCCAAACCCATCCATCAGCATATCCAGCAGCACCTGGACCGTTGTATTTTTATCCGTGGGGGCAAGCTCCAGCTTCAATGAAGGAATTCGCTGCGCGGTGCGCTTCAAAACCTCAAGCAGATGGGTCGCCTCCAGCTTAGGCTTCAATATATAATCGGCAACGCCGCTTTGAAAGGTTGATCTGACATAATCGAATTCCCCAAAGCTGCTGAGCACAATGACTTCGATTTCCGGAAATCTCGCTTTAACGATCCGGGTCAGCTCCGCGCCATCCATGACAGGCATGACGATATCCGTTATGACGATATGCGGCTCCAGCTGCTGAATCAGCTCCAAAGCTTCCGTTCCGCTCGCAGCCTCGCCGACAATTTGAAAGCCTTCCTTTTCCCAATTCAATAAATGCTTGATGCCTTGCCTGACTAATAGTTCATCATCTACAATGAGCACGCGGCAAAAAGGCGCCATTACGATCCCTCCATTATCATCTTGCTATTCCCTTTGAAGTGTCTGGGGCTTATTCATAATAGGTGCGAATTCTTATATCCTGATTGTAATTGCCAAACCCCTTGCCGTACAAGGTTAATCCTCCCCTGCCCGGCACACTTTCCTCCGCGCTGATGCGCAGCGTCAAAAACGGGCTTTCCCAATCCAGATCATGAATGGTCAGCTCTGATATTTGCAAGCCATCAATGAAGGTGCCGTTCTCATTCAGGCGCAGCACCTTCAATAAGCCATATTGATTCACGTCGCCCCGCCACCAGTCTGGAGACAGCCTCCCGCGCACACGTCCAAAATCGCCTGGACTCGTCCACTCGCCTACATACAAGCCATTGATGAAAAAACGGATATCCGACGGCCAATTTTCATTAATTTGCGGCGCTTCCGAACCAATTTCCAATGATATTTCCAATTCCTGAACCCGTTGATCAACAAAAAGATGATTGGGCACCTTATACTCGACATACCCTCTGGCAAACCATAAAATGCCGGCATTCATTCGCTCCGGGTCCAAAAAATATTTCGGGTTATCATATTGCCCGATCAGCTTTTCCGTAGTTGCAATGCCGCAGGTCGGAAAGGCGGCTACATCGGTATAATGGCCGACTGGGAGCATCGTTTCAATGTTTTTCCGCTTCTGATCGTTTGGCCTCGACAGCCTGATTTGCAAATATTCCGCTGACAGCGAGCAATATTTATAGGTGCCGCCGCCTACCCGTTTCATTTTGCTGGTCACAATGCCAGCCTGCTGAAGCTTGTTCACATGGGTGCTGACAATTGCGCTGCTCAAAAAAAGCTCGGCTGCCAGCTCCTTAATATGCCGCTCCCGCTCGTCCAGCAAATCGATAATTTGCAGGCGAACCTCGCTTGCCAGCGCCTCATATACCCGAAGCGATTCCGCATTCGTCGTTAAGTACATTCTGTCACATCCTATTTACAGGATTATCAATTTAGCTAATCCTTCATTATTACGGACCTTATTTATTGCTTGTATTTATTCATTATGTTAAAAATATAAGGAGATAGCAAGTATATGAATTCATTTTTTGGCTAATTCATTAAACAGGAGGTTTTACCAATATGTCTTTGAAATCAACGATGCTTATTGATAAACATTTTAAAATTGCCGAGGTTGACCCGCGTCTATATGGATCATTCATCGAGCATCTGGGACGTGCCGTATACGGCGGCATTTATGAGCCAGGGCATCCGACTGCCGATGAAAATGGCTTCCGCCGCGATGCGCTCGAAGCGATTCAAGCGCTGAACGTTCCTATTATACGCTATCCGGGCGGAAATTTCGTCTCTGGCTACAATTGGGAAGATGGCGTTGGCCCGAAAGAAGAGCGCAAGCGTCTGCTTGAGCTGGCTTGGTGGACGACCGAAACGAATGAGGTCGGCACTAACGAATTCGCCGATTGGGCGAAGCTCGTAGGCTCCGAAGTCATGATGGCAGTCAATCTCGGCACACGCGGCGTCGATGCGGCCCGCAATCTCGTCGAATATTGCAATCATCCATCCGGCTCCTATTATAGCGATCTGCGAATTTCTCATGGCTACAAAGAACCGCATAAGTTCAAAACGTGGTGCCTCGGCAATGAAATGGACGGCCCTTGGCAGATCGGTGCCAAAACAGCAGTCGAATACGGAAGGCTTGCGAATGAAACAGCTAAAGTCATGCGCTGGGTTGATCCATCGATCGAGCTTGTTGCCTGCGGCAGCTCGTCGAGCGGCATGAGCACATTTGCCGATTGGGAAGCGACTGTACTGGATTTGACCTATGATCAGGTCGACTACCTGTCGCTGCATACGTATTACAACAACAATGAAAACAACTCGGAAAACTTCCTTGCGAAATCGCTCGATATGGATCAATTCATTTACAGCGTAACCGCGATTGCAGATTACATGAAAGCGAAGAAGCGCAGCAAGAAGAAGCTCATGCTGTCGCTCGATGAGTGGAATGTATGGAACTCCATCGGCACAAGCCGTGCAGAGGAGCGCTGGCATATTGCACCGCCGGAATTTGAAGATGTATATACGCTTGAGGATGCGCTTGCTGTCGGCTGCTTCGTCATTACGCTGCTTAAGCATGCAGACCGGGTGAAAATTGCCTGCCTGGCCCAGCTCATTAACGTTATCGCTCCGATTATGACGGAAAATGGCGGTCCGCTTTGGCTGCAAACGACGTATTTCCCTTACAAGCACGCTTCGCTGTATGGAAGAGGCACCGTGCTTCAACCCATTACTTCATCGCCTAAATACGATTCGAAGGATTTCACTGATGTGCCTTATTTAGAAGCGATCAGCGTTCACAATGAAGAACAAGGCGAAATTACAATTTTCGCTGTCAACCGTCATTTGAAGGAATCGCTTGATCTGGATGTTGATGTTCGCAGCTTCGGCGCCGTCAGCCTAATTGAGCATGTCGTGCTGGAAAATGACGATATTAAGGCTTGTAATACGAAAGCCCGCCCTAATCAAGTTCTGCCGCATAACAATGGCACAGCCAAAGTCGATGGCGGTCAAGTTAGCGCCGTACTGGGCAAAGCTTCATGGAATATGATCCGCCTGAAAGTTACTGCAAACTAATTCGCTGCTAGCCAGCCGAACCAAAAAACCTCCGAAATTCGCCTGTTTAAGGGATTTCGGAGGTTTTTTATTGAAGCATAGCAGCGGATTTGCTAAGCAAGGATTGCTTCATGACGGCTCGTTTCATTTGCTGCTTTTGCACAGGCTGTGGCTGCTCGAAAAACGGCCCCTCCTGAAACAATTGCTTAAAAGCCTGCATCACTGCCTGAGCCGCCAGCGCTTCATCCGCCAACACATAGAAGGCAACCTGATAACCATAAACCTCATATTGCTTGAGTACAGCAGCTTTATGCTGCAGCTCCTGCTGCCTTGTCAAAACTCTGTTCATGGCGTCAAGTCACCTCCCTGCTCCTGGCGAATGTTCCTGATAACGATATAAATATTATTAAGAGGGGAAACAGCAGTATGTATGTTTGCCATATATGTCTAACTCAACTATACAAGAGGTTGCTTGCCTGCAATAGTACCATGTTTTTATAGTACCTCCGTACAGCCCCTCCGACTGGGCGCCCTTGTATGGGCAGGAAACAGCGGCATTGCTATTTTCAGCGAAAGCGGGCTATAATGTTGAGAAAAAGAATTCCATTATATGATTTAGTGGACAGAGGATACTTTCATGATTGAAATTCGTACTTCCCAGCTCAGCAATGGCGAGCTGAACCGCGGCGTATTCGCCACCCAGGACATCGCCGAGGGCGCGCTTATTCACGAAGCACCGGTTATTCCTTACGACAACGAGGAGCATGTCCATATTGAGAAAACGATTATTGGCGACTATGCCTTCGAATATGGCGCGAATCATTCCGCTCTTTTGCTTGGCTATGGCATGCTGTTTAATCACTCCTATACGCCGAACACGTTCTATGAGCTTAATTTTGACAATTTGACGGTAGACTTTTTTGCCTTTACCGATATTAAGGCAGGAGAAGAACTGCTCATTAACTATAACGGTGAAGTCGATTGCGAGGATCCTCTATGGTTTAATGAGGAGCAGGACACGAATAAAGCAGATTAGCTGAACGCTGAATAGAAGAATTGAAGCCCGAAAGATAGGCACTATGGAATTAGTGCTCGCCTTTCGGGCTTTTTATGCTGCAATCGCTAAGGTCACATAGCCATTTAAAGAAAAAAAGAAGCAGCTCATCAGCCGAGCAATCGGCTGACAGGCTGCTTCTTTTCTATGCCCGCTGCTTCTAGTATTTGCGAGGCGGCATGGACACCACCCTCCTGCACGAGGCGGTATGCCCGCGCGACCTCCTGCTCCGTCGGGCTCGGAACGCCCTCCAGCGGATATTCACGTCCGAGCTGCTGCCACTTGTACACGCCCATTCGGTGATAGGGCAAAATCTCAAACTTCTCAACCGATTGAAGCCCGCTAATATAAGCGCCAAGCGCGCGCAAATCGTCGCCGCCATCGGTCACCTGCGGAATGAGCACATGCCGAATCCATACCGGCTGCTTCCACGAGCTCAAAGCATCTGCGAAACGCAAAATCCGCTCATTTGGACGGCTGGTCAACTGCTCGTGCTTGGCGGAATCGATCATTTTCAAATCCAACAGCACCAAATCGGTAACCGCCATAAGCGGCTCGGCGTGATTCGATTCGCAAAAACCGGAGGAATCAAGCGTCGTATGCAGTCCCCAGCGCTGCTTGCACGCTTTGAACAGCTCGGTTACGAAGGGCGCTTGCAGCGTCGGCTCCCCGCCCGTAACCGTAATGCCGCCGCCGGAGCGGCGGTAATACGGTACATAAGGCTCTATTTCCTGCAATATATCGTCGATCGTCACCTGTTTTCCCGCTCCAGTATCCCACGTATCCGGGTTGTGGCAAAACTGGCATTGCAATGCGCAGCCCTGCATAAAAAGCACGAAGCGGATGCCCGGTCCATCGACGGTTCCAAACGTATCAAAGGAATGGATTCTGCCTAACATGCTTAGGGCCTCCTTTCTATACTGCGCCGTGGAACGTACGGTTTATGACATCGAGCTGCTGCTCGCGGGTCAGCTTAATAAAATTGACGGCATAGCCCGATACGCGAATCGTCAGCTGCGGATAATTTTCCGGATGCTCCATCGCATCAAGCAGCTGCTCCCGTTCAAACACATTAACATTCAAATGATGGCCGGAGCTATCCGCATAACCGTCGAGCAGCGACACCAGATTGTTAATGCGAGTCTGAGGCTCCTTGCCGAGCGCCTTCGGAATGATCGAGAACGTATTGGAAATGCCGTCGAGACAATCCTCGTACGGAATTTTGGCAACGGATGCGAGCGAAGCAAGCGCGCCCTTGCGATCTCTGCCATGCATTGGATTTGCTCCTGGGGCAAAAGGCTCTCCTGCTTTTCTGCCATCCGGCGTGCTGCCCGTTTTCTTCCCATACACGACGTTCGATGTAATTGTCAGCACCGACATCGTTGGCAATGCGCCGCGGTAAGTGCGATGCTTGCGCAGCTTATTCATAAACGTTTCGGTCAGCTGCACGGCGATCCGGTCTACCCGCTCGTCATTGTTGCCGTACATCGGGTATTCGCCCTGAATGTCAAAATCGACCACGATGCCATTTTCATTGCGAATCGGTATAACAACCGCATGCTTGATTGCGCTCAAGCTATCCGCCACAACTGACAAGCCCGCAATGCCGCATGCCATCGTACGCAAAATCTCGCGGTCATGCAGCGCCATTTCCAGCCGCTCATATGCATATTTATCATGCATGTAATGGATAATGTTCAGCGTGTTCATGTACAGTCCAGCCAGCCATTCCAGCATGGCGTCATATTTGCCCATCACCTCTTTATAATCGAGGCGCAAATCGCTCGTTATCGGGGCAAATGCCGGCCCAACCTGCGCTCCGGAAACCTCATCCACACCACCATTGATGGCATAGAGCAGCGCCTTTGCCAAATTCGCCCGCGCTCCGAAAAATTGCATCTGCTTGCCGATCCGCATCGCGGAGACGCAGCAGGCAATGCCATAATCATCGCCGAACTGCGGGCGCATAATGTCATCATTTTCATATTGAATCGAGCTCGTTTCAATCGACACCTTGGCGCAATATTTTTTGAACGCTTCCGGTAGGCTGGCTGACCACAGCACGGTCAAATTCGGCTCCGGTGCCGGCCCTAAATTATACAGGGTATGAAGAATACGGAAGGAGCTGCGTGTCACCCGCGTCTGGCCATTGACCGCCATGCCGCCAATCGACTCTGTCACCCAGGTCGGGTCACCGCTGAACAGCTCATTATAGTCTGGCGTCCGCAAAAACTTCACGATCCGCAGCTTCATGACAAAATGATCCATCAGCTCCTGTGCCTGCTCCTCCGTCAGCCTTCCTTCCAGCCGATCGCGCTCGATATAAATATCGAGAAAGCTGGAAACGCGCCCAAGACTCATCGCCGCGCCGTTCTGCTCTTTAATCGCCCCCAGATAAGCAAAATACAGCCATTGGAACGCTTCCTTCGCCGTAGCTGCTGGACGGGAGATGTTGCAGCCGTAGGCAAGGCTCATCTGCTTAAGCTCTTGCAGCGAACGGATTTGCTCGGATATTTCCTCCCGGTCGCGAATCGTCTCCTCCGTCATCGTGCCTGTTTCCAGCAGCAGCAGCTCCTGCTTCTTCCCGGCGATGAGACGATCGGCCCCATACAAGGCTACCCGGCGGTAATCGCCAATGATTCTGCCGCGTCCGTAAGCATCCGGCAGTCCTGTAATAATGCCCGCTTTGCGCGCTGCCCGCATCTCTGATGTATAGGCGTCGAATACGCCTTGGTTATGGGTTTTGCGAACCTCGGTAAACATTTTGACCATTTCGCCAGGAAGCTCGAAGCCGTAGGCCTCGCAAGCATCTACGACCATTTTGATGCCGCCGAATGGCTGAATCGAGCGCTTCAATGGTGCGTCGGTTTGCAGCCCGACAATCTGCTCCTTCTTCTGGTCAATGTAGCCGGGCGCATGGGCGGTAATGCTGGAAACCGTATGCAGGTCAATATCCAGCACACCGCCGTTTGCCCGCTCCTGCTTGACGAGCTGCTGGATTTTTTGCCAAAGCTCGACAGTAGCCTCGGTGGCTCCCGCCAAAAATTCCTCATTGCCAGTATAAGGCTGAATGTTATGATCCAGAAAATCCTTTACATCAATGCGTTCCTGCCACTTGCCTGCTGCAAAGCCCCGCCAAGCGCCCGCAGATTCTGCCACTTTAATGCGATCGGTTTGATTGACAGCCATCTTCTTCGCCTCCCATATCCTTTATAGCTTCAGTATAAAACCGGGTTCTTTTTTAAAATGTGAATATTATCACAATCTATAAAATAAATAATGATTTTCCAGCCGGATATGCTCCAGCAGCTTCGCTTCCAGCTGCTTCAGCCTCGTGTACGTATAAGCGAAAGCCTCGCACGCATCATCCGGCAGCACATAATGCGCCGAAGCCAGCCTAAGATGCAGCAGCATATTGCCGATACGCCTATGGTCGCCTTCAAGCTTCTCGACCATTTGCTTCGCCTGCCTGAACGCGGTAGCGGAATGGCGCCGCTCATATTTCAGAATGAGCGGGAAAAAGCATTCCTCCTCGTCGATCAAATGCTGCTCCAGCAAAACCTTTAAAGCATGAAAGCGCTGCTGCAGCTCAATCAGCTGACGGTGCTCGCTGCCATGAACGCTCGTAATAAGCGTGGTCAGTTCATGCAGCAGCGGCAGCTCGGCTCTGAGAAACAGATGATAGCCGAACATGAGCTGGCGCACCATCCCGGCAATGGACTGCTTGCTCCAATCTGCCGGTTTCAGCTTCTCCGGCTGAATGCCGACGTCCTGCCTCTCCTTCTGCTCCAAAAGCGCATGCAATAGATGGTTGCCGCTGCAGCAAGCACATTCGCCAAAACCCTTCTTGCCTTGACCGCCTTCCTTGTTAACCGTTGCCGTATTCAATAGATAAACCTCCTTTATTCGCTTAAAATACGAGCTTCTATCGTTCCAGTGCCAGCTGGCCCGCTTGCTCCAGCGTTAGCCCCAGTTGTACATCCTCGCCTTCTATCTTCAAAGGATAGGTTGGCACCATGCCAGTATCAGGCGCCTGCACCTGCCCGGTATCCAGTGCGATCTTCCAATCGTATAGCGGGTCCAGAACAAAATGTCCCGATACCATGCCTTCCGCGAGTGGGCCTCCCCTGCGATGAGGACTGCGATTGTCCAGGGCATACAAGGTGCCGTCCGTTGTACGAAACACAACAATTTCCTTCTCGTTCAAGCGGATGACCCGCCCCATCCGTTCGCGAAAATCTTCAAGCGTGCCGATTTTAATATAGGTCAAATCCTTGTTTACCTGTGTAGTCATTTGGCTGCTCCTCTCCTATTTCAATTGAATGGCTTCGAACAGATAGCTGCTTTCCCCCTGCTCCTCTAGAGCTGCGCTCCACGGCTCCTGAAGCTCGGCTAGCACGGCTAAAATATCCTGATACAGCTCGCGGCGGCGGTCCATATTGTCAACGACTTCTGCTTTAATCGCCTCAATGCCCAAACGCTCCACCCACTCCGAGGTGCGCTCCAAATAGTTCGCCGTCAACCGATAATATTGGGTAAAAGCGCCCACCATCTGCACAAGCTCTTCATCCGTTTTCACTTTGCACAGCAGCTCGGCGATGCGCGGCTTGATTCCGCCATTGCCGCCAACGAACATTTCCCAGCCGCCGTCATTGCCGACGATGCCGATATCTTTCGTACACGACTCCGCGCAGTTGCGCGGACAGCCGTTCACGGCCATTTTGAACTTGGCGGGCATATCGATCCGCTCGAACGTTTTTTCCAGCCGAATGCCCATGCCGATCGAATCCTGCGTACCGAAGCGGCAAAATTGCTGGCCGACGCAGGTTTTCACTGTGCGCAGCGCCTTCGCATACGCATAGCCCGAAGGCATATCCAGCTCTTTCCATACGAGCGGCAAATCCTCTTTCGCGACCCCAATTAAATCAAGCCGCTGGCCTCCGGTCACTTTGACCATTTTCACCTCATATTTCACGGCCACATCGGCAATTTTCTTCAAATCCTCCGGCGTCGTCACGCCGCCGTACATCCGCGGCACGACGGTGTAGGTGCCATCCTTCTGAATGTTGGCGTTCATCCGCTCATTGACGAAGCGCGAATCCTTCTCGTCCTCATGCTCTTGCGGCCACAGCATGCCCAAATAATAATTGACCGCTGGACGGCATTTCGAGCAGCCCTCCGAATGATGCCACTCTAGTACATGCATGACCTCTTTCACAGTCGTCAAATGCTTCTCTTTTATCGCAGCTACGATCTCATCGCGGCTCAGGTCGGTGCAGCCACAAATGCCAGTCTTGGTTTTCTGCCCAGCATATTCGTCTCCTAGCACATATTGCAGCAAATGGCTAACCGTCGGCACACAGCCGCCGCACGAACGCCCAGCCCCAGTGCATGCCTTAACCTCATCAACCGTGGTGAGCGAGTTGTCCTTAATCGCCTTTACGATGCTCCCCTTCGATACGCCGTTGCAGCCGCATACGATTTCATCGTCGGCCATTTGCGCTACGCGATCAGCGGCTGACAGCGCAGTGCCGGCCGTTCCCATCAGCTCCGCATAAATAGCGTCCGTCATCGCCGCACCTTCGCGCACCCACTGCTGAATTCGGCTCGAATCGCTGACATCGCCATAAAGCACACCGCCAACGATTGTATCGCCCTTAAGCAGCAGCTTCTTATATTGCTGTTTCCAGTCATCCTGCTTGCGAATAACCGTCAGCTCTGGCTGATCCAAGAATACGCCAGTCGAAAATACATCTACGCCCGAAATTTTCAGCTTCGTCGACAATTGCGTCCCCTCGTAAGGCTTCGTTTGCACGCCGCATAGCTGCTTCGCGAGTACGGCCCCCTGCTCAAACAGCGGGGCAACCAAGCCATAGCAAATGCCGCGGTGCTCGGCGCATTCGCCAACAGCGTACACGCCTTCCGCCGACGTTTGCATGTAATCATCGACAACGATGCCTCGCTTCACTTCAATGCCGCTCGCGCTAGCTAAAGCCGTATTAGGCCGTATGCCCGCTGCCATGACGATAAAATCCGATTCCAGCTTCGTTCCATCGCTGAAGGTCAGCCCCTCAACTCGCTCGCCGCCATAAATTTCCGCCGTCTGCTTTTCCATGAGAAAATGCAGTCCCTGCCGCTCCAGCTCCGCCTTCAGCATCGCCGAAGCGCTCGGGTCAAGCTGGCGCTCCATTAAATCCGCCATCAAATGGATGACCGTCACATTCATGCCCAAATTGAGCAAGCCCTTGGCAGCTTCCAATCCAAGCAGCCCGCCGCCAATAACGGCCGCATTGCGATATTGCTTCGCTGTCTCCAGCATGACGCTGCAATCCGCCATGTCGCGGAAGCCTACGACGCCCTGCTTCTGATGCCCAGGAACGGGCAGTATAATGGGATTCGAGCCTGTTGCTATAATTAGACGGTCATAGGCTGCGAACAGCCCATTGTCCGCAAAAACGATTTTTTGCTGCGTATCAATAGATGTTATGGTTGTTCCCGTATGCAGCGTAATCTGATGCTCCTCATACCAGGCCCAGCTGTTTAAAATAATATCGTCCATCGTTTTGCTGCCTTCCAATACATAAGAAAGCATGATCCGGTTATAGTTTGGATGCGGCTCGCTGCCGAATACCGTGATGTCATATTGCTCCGGGGACAGCTTGAGTATATGCTCCAGCGTGTTTATCCCCGCCATCCCATTGCCAATCAGCACAAGCTTCTGCCGTATGATTCCCATTGCAAACGCCTCCCTGTACAGCTTTCATCGTACTCACCAACAGTATAAACAACAATGCTCGGGAGTTATGTGATATTTTTCACAAAAAAGCGATTATTATAAAAATAGCCCCTTGCCGCCATTGTCTATAGCGTAAGGGGCTAGCCTATGTTTTCATGCGCCTTCAAGTTGGCCGACTTGCCGCCGAATGCATGCTTACAGACGGATTAATGCGCCGCGCTCATCAGCCGAGCGAAGCTCTGCTTCAATAATTTCCAGCGTGCCTACAGCGCTTTCCGGCATACAGACGGATACGGGCGTACCTGCGTTTACCGATTCAAGGAAATATTTGATTTGGCGGTAATAGCCCATGTCCGGCGATAGATCAGCTACAAAGCCCGGCTCGTTGTTGGGATTCACTTTAACCTGTCCGTTCTCAAACAGCAGATTGCCGCCTTCAAAATTGACGCGATACGTCATCGCAAAGCCGAAATCGCCTTCGAGCGTCCAGTCTGCTTGCGCATTCAGCACTTTGCCGTCCGGGTAGACGTAATTTGTTGATACCGTATCGTAGCCGCTGCCTGGAATGACGTTGCGAGCGAGCGTCGAGACTTGCTCCGGCTTGCCAAACAGCCAGTGGATCATGTCGGTATCATGGATATGCATATCCAGTACAGCCCCGCCGCTCTTGCTGCCGTCAAGGAACCAGCCTTTAGGGGCGGCAGAGCCTCTGAAGAAATAACCGCCCGTTACCGCGCCAAAACGGTTATCCTCCACAACGGATTTCAAATATTCATAGGCTGGCCAGAAGCGCAAGCATTGGCCGATCATCAGCGTTTTGCCTGTGCGCTCAGCTGCTTGCACCATTTTCCAGCCATCAGCGGAATTTCCGGCTACCGGCTTCTCGCAGAGCACATGCAGCCCCTTTTCCAGCAGCCTGCAGGTCAGCTCGGCATGCAAATAAGTCGGCAGCGTAATGTCGATGATGTCGAGCTCCTCGTTTTCGAGCATTTTCTCAATGCTGTCATACAGGTTGTACGGCGATAGATCATAAACCTCTTGGCCCGTCGCCATATTGCCGGAAGCTTTGCCATTTTTCAATTCCTCGATCATCAGATCGCAAATCGCTGCCAGTTTTACTTGCGCGCCCTCTTCTGTAAGACGAACATAGTTGTCGAAATGCATGCGTCCCATAAAACCGAATCCGATAAGACCTACTTTTAACATCGTGAATCCCCCTTATCAAATAAAAGCTTTTGGCGAAATGAGTTAGCCGTTTCCGCGGCCCAAAATCGCATCCATCGCTTTGGAAGTATTGAAAATAATTTGCTCCGCATGATGCGTGTACGGCGGAATCATTTCGGCCGTGACGTAATTGTCATAGCCGATCGCCTGCAGCGCCTCCATGACAGCTGGATAGTTTACATCGCCTGCAAGCAGGTCGACAAAGCCATGGAGTCCGCCCGCTTGGCGTCGGTAATCCTTGAAATGAACCTTCTTGATCCGGTTGCCCAAAATGCGTACCCACTGCTCTGGATAACCATTTTGCACGACGTTTCCGACATCGAAATAAGAGCCTACGAAGCTGGAGCCGAATGAATCGATAAACCCGCGCAGCTCAAGCGGCGACAGCAGAAATTTATTCCATACATTTTCAATGCCAATCGATACGTTCGCGCTTTGCGCAAAAGGAACGAGCTTCGCAATCGACTCTTGGGCACGGTTATACGCATATTCGTAATCCGTTACTTCGCTGCCGGGAATAAAATCAACGCCAACGGCGCCAGGGATGACCAAAATCGTATCGACGCCAAGCGCCGCCGCAAGCTCCAGCTGTTTTTTGCATATATCTATCGCTTTGCTTTGCGTCTCCGGGTTCGCGCTCGTCATCGCATAATCCCAATACAGCCCCGTTGCTAGGCCCGCGATTTCCAGCTCCGCTTCCTCTAGACGCGCCTTAATGTCGCGAATTTCCTGATCCGTTGCCGCGAGGCTCAGCTCGCCTGAGCCGTTAAGCGACAGCTCGATACCGTCGAAGCCGGCTTTTTTCGCCGTTTGGATGCAGCTTGCGATGGTGGTATTGCTGTTGAATGACCAAATATTAATCCCTTTTTTCATTTGAGAAACCTCCTGTTAAATAAATTCAGATTAAAAGCTGGGTGAACAAGGATCGGCGCTGCGTAAAAGATTTGGTTTTCGATCGTTATTGCCTACGAACGCTCCGCTTCTCAAATCCAAACCTTTTACTACACTTGCCTTGCTCACCCAACTTTTAAAAAACTTTAATTAAAAATGAGCTTGCCGAAATGCTGCGGCAGATGGAAATTTACTGCTCGCGTAGGTCGCCATGCTTGATACTCGCGTATACCCTGAACATCTTGATCAATGCGGTATAGATTCATCCGCATCGATAAACCAGGGGCGAATGGACGCTTGAAATTGGATGCTGGAATATCAATGAAATAGAGCACATTTCCTTGACCGTCTGATTGTACGGACGTCTGGAGGCGGGAAAATTGCCATTTTAGATCAGAGGAGCTGATGCCGCCTGAGCCGTCATTTTCGATGATGGCATCAAATACGACGTTATGAGGGCTAACCTCCAGCTCCATATAACGCCGGCCCTCCCCCTCCTCGTCAATAAACACCTCGACAACATCCTGCTCATAAAGCGGCTCATCCCGCTGCGTAAAATCTGAAACGATATGCGAATCCTTGCATGCGAAACGGATATGCAATTGCTCCGAACTCCAGCCTATCCTTACCTCTGTCCGCTCCCGTGGCGGCGCGCCCGTTACTGTATCTACCAGCTCCAACGCCTCACAACGTCCCCAATCCAGCGAGGCGGATGAAGCGCCAGACACAGCGGGCTCAAGCCGCTTGCAAATGTAGCTGCCGCCAATGGCAGCTATAGCGGAATCCATCAGCTTCATGCTCCTTTTTTAGCAAAATCCGTTATGTTGAAACCCTTTAGCAAACATGTGATAATACATTTATAATAGCCGATTTAATCAGATTTTTATTTAGTCGAAAAAGAGATTATTTGCACAAATCCGTTTTGTTGCACATGCAAATATAGGAAAGGCGGTTGACTCTGTGGACAACCTAGCTGCACACTACCCACTGCAAAGGATAGCTCCTTTTCGGGAATGGTCGCCAAGCGTCCATTACGCTCAATTTCAAAGCCTGCCGCCGGGGGCTATGCCGAGGCGAAGGCTGTATGATTTTGAGCTGCTGTATGTGACCCATGGAGAAGCAGCGACGCATATGCAAGGGCAGCGCTACACGCTTACAGCGGGCCAGCTTATTTTTTTGCCCTCGGGCGTCTATCACCAAAATGAGATTATATCGACTCCTGAAGCGAGGTTTCTCGGTATTCACTTTGATTTTTTCGATGAGCTGGACGTTCAGACCGAGGCGGATATGGTCGTCTATACAGAGGAGGCTCAGGCAGATAAATTTGCGGTGGAGGCTTGCGCAGAGCAGCTCGCTCCGTTATCGGCAAGCATCGTCTATACGCCTTCCCTCGTATGTGTCCAGCTCATGGAGCAGCTCGTGCACGAGTTTACGATGCGTCCGCCAGGCTATGAGCTCGCCTGCAAAGCGTATATGCTGCAAATTCTCACCTATCTGCTGCGATCCTCCTTTTCAAGCTCCGTTGCGCAGGGTTCTGTGCACGGGGACAAGCTGCTGGAGGTCATGAAGCAAATTGAAGAAGCACCCGCGGAGCGGTGGACGAATACGAGCCTTGCGAAACGGCTGAATTTGAGCGTCGACCATATGGCGAAGCTGTTTAAGCAAATGGCGGGAATGCCGCCGAGCGAATTCGTGCAATCGATCCGCCACCGGGAGGCGAGAAGGCTGCTGCGTGAATCCGGGCTATCGATTGAAAGCATCGGCGAAAGCGTTGGCTACCCCGATATCCATTATTTCAGCCGTATTTTCCGCCGCCATGAAGGCATCTCGCCGCGCGAATACCGCAAGCTGTCGAACATTTTATAAGCCGCAACCCCGTAACAAGCAAACAAAAAAGAGGACGCCTGATTTACATCAGAAGTCCTCTCAATGTTGCTATTGCGGGCCCCTAAAGCTTGACTATAGCTGCTTACGAAGCCGTGTTATGGGGTTGCATGTGTAAGCTTGCTGCTGGTGGAATGGCGGAGCAGGCAGCGATAAGGTATGACCATTTTGACGGCGATTTCATATTGATTTTCCAAATAATCAATCAGCAGCTTGACTGCGAACATGCCCATCTCCAGCTTGGGCACATGAATGGTCGAAAGCGGCGGCGAAGTAAATTCGGATATTTCAATGTTATCGACGCCAAAAAAAGCAATGTCATCGGGAATTTTCAGCTCGCGCTCCGTCGCTGCGCGCATCGCCGCAATGGCCATCATGTCACTGGCGGCAAAAATAGCCGTCGGCCGCTGCGCATTGTTCGCAAAAGCCTGCTTCGTCAGCTCGTAGCTGAGCGCCACATCCCATTTCACATTAATGACCCATTCATCATCAATCGGCAAGCCCGCTTCCTTCAAGGCGCTTTGATACCCGAGAAAACGTTTTTCCGCACGGAAGTCGTCCTTGTATTCCGAGCCGCCAATATAGGCGATATGACGGTGGCCTTGCGCGATAAGATGGTTCACAGCTTCCTTCGCAGCCGCCTCCCGGTCGTAGCTAACCACGGGAATCTCCCGATCGGCAATATCGACGCCGACGACCGCCCGGACATTCGCTTTAATCCAGCGGTACGCTTCAGGATCAATCCTCTCCACCACGAGCATGCCGTCGATTTGATGCTCCTTCACCAGCGCTTGCAGCTGCTCGGTATCGGTTTCCTTCTCAATGCTGTATACGAATTCGAGGCGCATACCCGAGGCGGCAAGCTCCTTCTCTATCCCTTCCAATATGACGGAAAAATACGGGTTGTTGTATTTGTTTTGCGGAATCGCAACTACGCAGCCAATTCTGTAGGCTGTTTTGGCTTCTGCCTTTTTCTTCTTTGCCGGTCGAAGCGTGCGATAGCCAAGCTGCTCGGCGGTTTCCCAAATTTTTTTACGGGTCTCGTCGCTAACGGAGCGATTCGCATCGTTCTTCATTACGCGTGAAACCGTCGAGATGGATACGCCAACGCGATCCGCTATATCTTTCAGTTTAGCCATTCCTGATTCCTCTCTTCACCCAAGCAATAGATATAAGCCCGAATATAATTGGGGCAAATTTTATTTGTCTAACAATAATTTGCGGCAAATATAATTTTATAGTCCAGCCCCGGGGAAGTCAAGGAAATCGCCGTTTCTTAACAGCAAAAAAACACCAGGGAAGCTTGCTTTCCCTGGCGTTTTTTGCGTCTTTTTAACCGTTTGCCTGCTTAAGTTCTTCCGTTACTCGTCTGCACCAATATTAACGGCAGCCCCCTGTACACGCGGCTGGCCATCCATATCCAGTAACCCGATAATTGCGGCATCTGTATCGCCAGCATCAATAGCTGGGGACGTCGCTTGCAGATGGAAATCATTCAATGAGACATTTACGAACTTAGGATCAACAAATAAGGAATGCGAATCGTTGCCGGAATTGGCTTTATATGCAGCGTAGCCGTCATACTCGACATTTTTCCAAACCCAGTAGGCATCCGAGCTTCCGCCTGGCGTGAAATACAAATTGTAATCGACGATGTTGCCGGAGTTTTGCGTATATTCGTTATAAATGAGGACGCCTGACGAGCTGGCCACCATAATGTTATTTTTAATAATGTTATTTTTCGTATCGAATTGAACGTAAAGCTGGCCGCTGCCATCGCCGAGCGTATCGTTTTTGTACAGCGTATTGTTGACGATTTTGCTGTCTGTCGTGGAGCCCCGCTGCTTATCGTAGCCGCCCATTGCAATACCGGTTAGACGGTTGTTGTAAATGATATTGCTGCGAACGGTAATATTGCTCGTTGATTTGCCTTTATGCTCGGAAGCAATTTCGATGCCAATATCGTTGTTATAGCTGTAGTTTTGCTCAATGATGCTGTCTTTGCCGCCATCGACATAAATGCCGTCCGCTGCGTTGCTGTTGTTTGGCAGCTTCTTGCCGTAAGAAGGGTTGTTATTTGACGTAATATTGTAAACTCTGTTGCCCTTCACAAGACCATTACGCGCTTGATCATAAGTGGTGCTTGGCGCTGTGCCTTCAAAGCCAATGAGATCAATGCCGATATTATCATTATCATGGATCAGGTTGTTCGTGACCGAGAACGTATCCACATTGCCATTGAGCACTAGCGATTCGCTGGAGCCCAGCACCAGATTGTACAGCTCATTGCCGTCAATCGTCAGATTGTTCAGCGAAGCCGGCGATTTCGTCCCATATACGGCAATGCCATGAGCATCGCGGCCCAGCAAATCGCTGCCTGTCGGCGTCGAAGTATTTTTAATATCATGAATTTTATTGTTCAGCAAGCCGATATAGCTTCCAGCTCCGCTTACATAGATGCCTATTGGCACCTCATTTTTCGAAGTGCTTGTAAAATTGCGGATTTCCAAGCCTTTAATAGTCACATGGCTGACATCGGTCAAGCTAACGAGCCCTTCCGCACCACTCGCCGTCAGACCCGTGCCATCAATAACAGCCACCTCTTCTGCGTAATTCGTGAAGATGATTGGCCCTGCCGCAGCCGAGCCGGAACGGGTTATGTTCAGCTTCTGGTTGTACACGCCGCCCCGAACGTAAACTGTGCTTCCAACTGGCACCACATCAGCTGCATGCTGCAGCGTTTTCCATGGCGCGGTTATCGTACCGGCATTGGAATCATTGCCCATCGTTGCGACATAATATTCGGCTCCCTCCGCCGAAACGTCCGGTCCCGAAACACCGATGACAAGCAAGGTAAATACCGCCATGCCGAGCATGGCTGTTACATATTTATTCATTTTCATGGCGAACGATCCTCTCCTTGAGGTATGCTCCACTTTCGTGGCAGCCAGTATGCTGTAGACCTCTGTTATTTTGCCAGATAGATGGCCCCGTGGCTACCTTTTCTATTATATCGGCATTCTATAGGCCATACCTTACACAAACACAAAACAACAGCAGCTCGGAACCTTAAGCTCGGTTCCAATGCTGCTGTTATTTTTCGTCTTAGTTTACTTTGGAAGTCAATTCCTTAATCGCCGCCATTAGGTCGCCTTCGCCCGCAAGTGGAAGCTTAAGCGATTGCTCGCCATACGTCCATACGAGATCGGTTTTCTTCGCCGTGAACGGCGATACGATGCCGTATTGCTGGGCGTCAAGGAAGATTTTGTTCGCTTCGCCCATCGTTTCGATATAAGCGTCCGAAGCCGCTTTATTAGCCGGAATCGAATACCCTTGCTTCGCCAGCTCCGTCTGCCCTTCTGGGCCCGCAAGCCATGCCAGCAGCTTGTAAGCTGCCGCTTCATGCTTCGTATTAGCGCTGATTGCCATGCCCGCTGGCTGGACAACCGTTTGGTTCGTCTTGAATTTCGGCAAATAAGAGATGCCGTAATCGATGCCCGCTTCTTTATAGTTGGCGGTGTTCCAGCTGCCGCCCGGATTCATTGCAACCTTGCCCGTTGTAATCGCAAGGTTGACTTGGCCGCCAAGCCCTTCGATTTGCGCAGGCGTTGTGTTGATCTTTTTATTTTTCGTCAAATCAATAAAATATTGCAGCACTTCAATCGATTCTGGCGTATCGAGCGCAAGCGTTCCGTCATCATTGACGAGCTTGCCGCCATTCGACCACAGCTCAGGTTCCAGGAACCAGTCCATCGTCGAGCCTGGGGAAATCGAAAGGCCCCATTGCACGATGTTTTTGCCATCAAAGCCCGCTTCGCCTGCGTTTTTGCCGTTTTTATCAAACGTCAGCTTCGTTGCGATATCGGTAATTTCATCCCAAGTTGGCTCAAGCGATGGCATCGGTGCCTTCAGCGGGTTTGTTTTTTCATCAGAGAACAATGCTTTATTGTAGTACCATACGATAACGTTCGCATCAATGGGCAGCGACACCTGCTTGCCCTGATACTTATGAAGACCCAGCAAGCTCGGATCCACATTGTTCAAATCAAATTTATTATCGGCGAGCAAGCCGTCCAGCTCTTTAAAAATGCCCAGCTCCGCATATTTCTCTACATAAGCATAGCTGGTTTTGAATACGTCTGGAAGCGTACCGCCAGCGGCATTCGCCGTCAGTCCGTCCCAGTAGCTGCCCCAGTCTTTGCCTTCCAGCTTAACGGTAATGCTCGGATTAGCCTCCGTAAACTTGTTCAGCAGTTCCTGTGTGCGCTGAAGCTCCTCCGCCGTTCCCCACTGGGAATAGGTAATCGTTACAGCCTCTTCAGCTGGCGCGCTGGAATTGCCGCCCGCACTTGCTGGATTCGCCGTATTCGTCTGTCCGCCTGCATTGCCGCCTCCGCAGCCCGTTACAAGAATAGACGCAGCCAACAACGTAGTACCTACACTCAACTTCCATTTGCTCTTCGTTTTCATATACAGTTCCCCTTTTACGTCATGTAGAAAGCAAGAAAACCAGAACCAGAACGCGCGACTATCCTTTGGAGCCCGTCAGCACCACCCCTTCCACAATATAGCGTTGTGCGAAGAAATAAAGCAGGCCAATCGGAATGATGCTAATAAAAGCACCAGCAGCAAGCGCCGGGAAATCCTGGCTCGTTTGTCCAATCAGCAGCTGCAGGCCAACACTCAGCGTGAACAGCTCATTATTTTTGATATACAGAAACGGTCCGAGAAAATCGAGCCAAGAGTTGACGAAAGCGAAAATGATCGTCGTAATAATAATCGGCTTGGACAGCGGCATAATGACTCTCGCATATACGGTCCAGCGATTGCCGCCATCCAGATAAGTCGCCTCATCGAGCTCCTGCGGAATTGTAAGAAAAAATTGCCGGAATAAAAAAATGTAATAGGCGCCTCCGAGCCATGCCGGAACGATCAGCGGCAGCCACGTATCGATCCACCCCAGCTTCGCAAACAGCACATACGATGGAATCATCATAATAGACGGCGGAATCATCAGCGTCAGCAGCACGATCGGAAAAAGCTTATCCCGGTATTTCGTCGCAAAACGCGAAAATCCATAAGCCACAATGGAGCTGGAAACGACAGCGCCCAAGGCGACGAAAAACGAAATCGCAAATGAGTTTTGAATCCACTGCCACATCATGGGCTGGACGGCGAACAATCGTTCAAACGCATCAAAGTTCATATGTTCTGGAAAAATAGTCGGCGGCACCTTGTACGTCTCCGCCTTCGTCTTCATCATGGTTGAGAGCATCCACACGAGAGGCCCTACAAATAACACCAACGCTACGAGAAGCAATACATACTTGGAGACCGTTGCTGTAATGCTGCTCTTTTGCCCGCCATTCATATAGATCCCCCTATCTCTCTCCTTCGTAATAAACGAAGCGATTCGATATTTTCATCAGCACAAAGGTGACGAGCGAGATCAGCGCAAACAGGAAAATCGATTGTGACATCGCCATGCTGAACTTCAAGTCGGTAAAGGCCGATTTGTAAATATTGTAGACAAATGTATAAGCTGCGTAGTTCGGGCCGCCCTTGGAGAGCAGCAGCGCCTCCGTAAACATTTGAAAGTTGTACATCGTTTGAATAATGATGACGAACAAAATCGAAGGGCTGATCATCGGCAGCGTGATGGCTAAAAATTTGCGGACACCAGCCGCTCCATCAATTTCAGCCGCCTCATACAAATGCCTTGGCACATTTTTGAGCGCCGCCAGAAAGATCAGCACTCCGCTTCCCGAAATCCATACCTGCAGCAGGATAATAACCGGCTTAATCGTATGCTCGCTGCCGAGCCAATCGGTTTTGTCAAAGCCGAGCAAACCTAGCCCCGCATTCAAGATGCCAAATTCCGCATTGAAGACGAGCCGCCAAATAATGACGGTTGCCACAATGGGAACAAGCGTAGGCAAGTAATAGAAGGTACGGAACAACGCAATGCCCTTCACATTAAAATTAAGCAGCATCGCCAGCACCAGCATGCCCGCCGTTACGATCGGAACACCGAAAACGACGAAATACATCGTGTTGAGCAAGCTTTTCAGAAAAATCGGATCATCAATCATATGAATGAAGTTATCGAAGCCGACAAAGTTATAATGGACCGCGCCCGGCAGCTTCGCATCCGTAAACGCGTAAAACACCGAAGTGCCGAATGGAATCAGGAAGAAAATCGTAAAGCCAATGATCCACGGCATAATAAATAGGAAAAACAGCAATGTGTCATATTTTCGCAAGCTATTCATCATGACACCCCTTAGCCAGTGATTTCTTCTAAATAGACGTACCGTTCTTCTAAAATAGATTTTTCGGCAGCGAGCGCGATCAGCAGCGCATTACGTCCAACCTGTGCCGTTGCAAACGGCTGCTTGCCTTCCCTTACACATTTCAGGAAATCGATACGCTGCGTTTGGCCGCCCGTATGGCCGCCCATAATGGAATCCGAGGATACATCAATATCGAGATGGTCCTTCGTCCAATCCTCGCCGCCGACGATATCAATCGTCTTGTCATTGCGCGCGACCATCTGTCCGCCATTGTCGCCAATTAAGCCGATTTCAAGTCCTTCGCCAAGCAAGTTTCTTGGCTTCAAATACATGCAAAGGCCGAGGTTCGCCTTGCTGCCGTTGTCATAATCAATCGTAATAAAGGCGTGATCGACGATCGACGTATCGGAAATATTTTTCGCTGGATAATGGCTGTAGGAATTGGTAATGATGTTCTCTTGTCCTTGCTTCATCACATGCTGGCCGCCGGAAGCAAATACGCGTACCGGATTCGCCTGAATCATCCAGTTGAAAATATCAAAGTGGTGGCAATCCTTCTCGACGATCGCACCACCCGACTTCGACTTGTCATAAAACCATTCGGTTGGCGGGAATGGATCACGGAACTCCTTGCACCACATTAGCTTCACATCGCCCAGACGCCCATTTTCCAGCTCCTTGGCCATCCGGCGGTACAAGTTGGAATAACGGTAAACGAGTCCGATTTGCAAAATGCGACCGGATTTTTCCGCTGCTTCAATAATGGCATCGCAATCTTCAATCGTGTGGGCAACCGGCTTCTCCAGAAACACATGCTTGCCTGCCTCCAGAAAAGCAACGGCGACCTCGCGGTGCAAATAGTTCGGAACGCTGATGACAACCGCATCCACATCTTCTTTATGCAGCAGCTCACGGTAATCCGTCACAATAGCCGGGCTGCTGTTTTTAAGCTCAGCAACGGTACGCGCTACGTTAGCTTCGTTCATATCACAGATATAACGAACATCACTATCCGGAAGCAAATCAAAACCGATGCAATGATGCGACCCCATATCGCCGACACCGATAAAAGCCATTCTAATGTTCCCCATGTCTACACACTCCGTTGTCATTAATTTAGCGGTATTCGTTATTCACCGCGTCTCATGTTAGGTTATCTAACAAAGTTTTGCTTCTGTTACGATAGTAAAACAGTTCGCCTATGTTGTCAATTAATTTTTGGCTAATTTTTCGCTATATTTGCGGCAAATAGATTGATATTCGCTAAAAACCTTGAATTAACTGAGGTTTCATCAGTTTTTCATAGTTATAAAACGCTTACAAGATACTGTTTGTCACACCTCTCTTTTCATCCCGTTAAGTATTTGCCGCAAATTTATTTCATTTGATATAGATTATTACATGGAATTGAAGTTTGTCAACTGCTTTATATTTAGGCAAATTTCATGTGGGAATTGGAAATTTTCTCTTGTTCTGTATGTTCATATCGCCTATAATGCAACATATAACCGACTTCTGCATCATGAAAATCCCTCGAATTATTTGCCGCAAATTTTTACTTTTAAAAATCCATCATCTAGATGATCCCGCTTACAATGCTCTCATGAAGGTAACAAATTAAAGGCAGATTTAGACAAGCTTTGGACAAGCCGCTTTTCTGCTGAAGGGAGGTGATTTACCTGTAAAATGGAAGGATAGACGGCCATTCGTTCGCTTGAAAGTCCTAACGGGACAACCCTATACCCAAGGAGGTTTACCATGTTTAAAGCAGCCGGCAACAAAAAGCTATTGGTTCATTTATTTTTGATTTTTGCGCTCATCTTCGCGATCTTTCAACCGATTGGCACCGTTCCGGGAGCACAAGCCGCTACCATTACGGTCGATGGCAATGTAAGCGATTGGAGCAGCATTAACGCGCTCGCTACAGGTACGGGAGCCGCTCAAAGCTTCAAAATGACAAACGATGGAACAAATCTTTATTTGCTCATTCAAGGCTCAGGCTTAAGCACGGCAACGGGCAGCTTTTGGCTGAATATCGACAACAATACCGCAACGGGCTATCAGGCATCAGGCTGGGGCGCTACTGGCATCGAATGGCTGCTGGAAAATGCCGGGTTATACCGCTATGCAGGAACCGGCAGCAACTGGAGCTGGAATGCCAATACCACCCTCTCCTCCTCCCAATTTTTCCGCAGCTCAACCGTTATTGAAGTCGCCATACCTCTGGCCACTTTACAGATCAGCGCTGGCAGCACCATTCAAGCTGGCTATATTGATAACAACTCCACAACCTCGCGGCTGCCTGCGGCAAGCCAGACGCTGCCCTCTTATTTACTTACTTCCAGCGGCGGTTCGGGCGACCCTGGCGGAGCGACAACGGTCGCATACCCGGTTGAGCTCGACAGCCCGCTTAATAACCCGTTTAAAGGCTGGGCTCCATCGGCTAAAACGACTGGCTACCCCCAGCAGCACAAGCTCGTTTATGCTGGGGTAACTTGGAAGGAGCTTGAATCGACGAAGGGAACGTATAATTTCGCTGCCATTGAAGCGACGAACAATTTTGCTCATTGGAACAGCCTAGGCGTAAAAGTTGTGCTGCGGTTTATTCTAGACAGCCCAACTGGCGCAGCGCACCGGGATATTCCCGATTGGCTTTATAATGAGATGGTCGCCCTCGGCCAATCTCCAGGCACCGCTTATAACGATACGACAGGCGGAATGGGCACCGGCAACAATATGGGCTTTTCGCCCAACTACAGCTCTGCTTATTTAATAGAGCGGCATAAGCTCGCTATTGAAGCGATCGCCGCCCGGTATAATACAAATGAACGTCCGGTCGCTTTTGTGCAAATTGGCTCGATTGGCCATTGGGCGGAATTTCACACATGGCCTTATGTAGGGCCAAATGGCGAAGCCAATTACACGGGCGCTTTCCCACCAAATGCGATTTCGAATCAATATGTGCAGCATTATATTGATGCCTTCGCCGGCAAAGAGGACAAAATGCAGGTGCTGATCAGACGCAGCATTGCGCTTGCCAAAACGAACAATAAAGGCATGGTAATGGGCATGTTTAACGATGTGTTCGGACATAAAGACAGCTTCGATGCGGATTGGGGCTGGTATACCGGCACGCAAAATGGCTACTGGGACGACATCGGCCAGCAGCAGCCTGCGCACGCTAACTTTTGGGAGACGCGCATTTCTGGCGGGGAATTTTATGGCGGAGCGTCCGGCATGACTGCCGCGCTCACTACGGGCAGCGGCTTTACGGAAACGCAACGCCAGACGGAGCTGAGCAAGCCAAGCTGGCTCGGTCCCAACTCGCCCGCTTCGCTCGCCGTAGGCAATACGCTGCAAAGCAATATAGACACCCTGAAAAAACGGATGGGCTATCATTTTGTCGTGAAGGAAATTTCGCATCCATCTGCCATAACCGGAAGCTCGCTTGCGACAACGATTAAGGTAGAAAATAAAGGTGTTCAGCACTTCCCATTCGGCTGGCCAGTCGAAATCCAGCTGCGCAGCGGCAATACGATCGTCGCGAAGAAGACGACAACCGTTGATTTGCGCACGTGGAAAACAGGCACTTATACGATTACCGATTCGATCCCCGTCACCGGACTTGCTGCGGGAACCTATGATATCGCCATTGCGATCATCAGCCCGCAAACGAATGCGCCGGGCGTCGATTTTGCAAATATGAACAGGCTCGCTGATGGGGCTTATAAGCTGAGTAGTGTGACGAAATAGTAGATGGATTGAGGAATGAAATGCGGTAATGAATGTTAAAACGGCTGTCGAGGATGCTCGACAGCCGTTTTTTTAATATATGGTTTATTCAATAAACTTTTTTCGATTCTAATCTACAAGTACGACTGTTACACTTCCTTCTGCTCAAAAGAAAATTGTATGACTTACAAATAAAAATACATTCAATTTTTGCTCGCATACATATAGCAACAGCATATTTTGTTGCTTGAATTTTTTCATCTATTTAATCTGCGATGTTGGCGAATTCATTTTTCAAATCGTAAACTATATAAGAATGTTTCCATTTTTACATTGACACAATCTCTTGCCTACAATCCTTTTCAAAAAAGTAACCTGACTCTTCCTGTTTAGTAGAAATCCATCACTCCTTTTCCATACGTGTCTTTAGCAGTTCATGAGGTTGCTTTGCCTTTGTAAGATATCGCTCCCTCTCTTCTGTGACGCTATCGATCTGCACAATGGATTGATCCGTTGTTTGCAATCGATACATTTATTTTACGTTGTTGTACCCAATATTATTGATAGATACAGCAGCCAGTATTACTAGAAAAACAATCATTCCGGTGAAGCTAAATAAGGCGATCTTCCATGATTTCACCATCCATAATCCACCACCTAGTTTGAATATAATATTAGACGGATAAAATATTGGATAATGTTGCGAAATCAATACCAATCGCTCTCATGTTGGGACTAGGTAAAGAAGGGAACTGGAATGTGCCAGTTCTCTTTGAGGTATAGCGTTTCATACAATTATTTTTCTGATAAAATAACGGCTCAACACCGAAATTGGTGCATGGCTTGCCAGAACTAAATGTTATTCAAATTCTACATCGATAAGAATGAACTTCATATTCATGCCGAACCGTTGGCCTAAAAACAACATTACACCCAGCACAAAGTGGGTATTTTAATCGAGTGCTATCTGCACCGACTTTTGAATGATTTGTCAAGCACCGTTTTTTAGATTAAGCCTAATTTAATTATTTTTTTCTTTAATTGTTTGTTTGATCGAATTAATATCTCTATTATTGAATTCGTTTTGAAATGTAACTTCTCCATTGTATTTAGCGGCATCATAACTAATCTTATTCTGACCATCTATACCAAATTTACCTTGATAGACACCAGTAATAACATACGCTTCTTCAGAAGTTACCGGGCCTTCGTATTTATCCAAAAACAAGAGGAATTTATCATTTTTCTTCGTTAAATTAATATTAAATGATGTAACCTCTAAAATTTTTATTACCTTCCCAATATATTTTTTTTCACCCTTAATGACATCTTTTACTTCAGCATTAGTAAATGTAAACCTTGCGCCCTCATACTGAATTTTTTCGGTATCATTAACTAATTTAACTTCAGCAATTAGTGGCGAAGCAGCAGCCAGTTCATCCAGAGTTGGATATATCTCCGCAAGATCCATTAATCCGTAATCAACTTCTGTTAATGATTCCGTGTTACCAGTTGTCGCATTCGAGCAACCAAACAATAAAATAAAGGTAAGAATAAGAGTAAGCATGGAATTAATCTTCTTCATTTTTATCACTCCTTCTTTAGTATAGAGCATTTACACCATCAATATCATCGGTTTGAGGGGTTAGCCAGTTATTTGCATGACGTTGTGCTTCATCTCTCATTACAGATGCAACACCTACCGAGGCATGAGCTAATCCTAATGCATGCCCAATTTCATGTGCGTAAACAGCTTTTCTTTGATCATAGGTCATCGGAGTGCCGTCGGCCATATGGTATGCATTTCCATAGACTACGGCATAATAATAATTACTAGTCGGTGACCCTTGAGTTGGATTCATAGGTTCTGAACTTGATTGAGTTTTATACATTTCACACCAACCATTAAGACCATTGTTGCCGTAATTTACACCGTATGCTGTGATATATGAGTCATAGGTCGGATTAACTGTATAATCTGCATAATAGGCTTCTGTTGAGTTATTCCATGCATTCATTGCACCTTCCGCAGCTTGTTGCATATTATATGTCACATTACCGATCGTTACACTGGGATTTGCATTATTAGAAAATATCCCATCATCAATTCCGTTTGTCATTCTATACTTACTGCTTCCTCCCCAGTAATTTGCAGCATTAACGCTGGTCGCCTCTCTTTCTTTAAAACCCACTCCAATGAATTGAAAATATTCATTCTGCTTGAGGGCAATTGCTCATTTAATGTGTAATTAGTCTCATGTTGTTACAAGCGACCTTCTTAATGATTGATACTAGCAGTCCAAATTGTCTATTGCGCTACATATCAGTTAAAAGTCACTTGTATGTACCCTGACGATCTCACTTCCCAAAAAGTTTAAAATTGTTTGAAAATGGTTTTGTTGTATTATTTTTAAAATTATGAAGTACTAAAGGAACTAATTTTTCTATATCTACATTTAACACCCCTTAACCTATAAATTTTCTTTGATCAGACATTCTGCGCGACTATAATAGCTAGTCTGGATTTGTTGCACTACCTAAAGTGGTCGTCTTTATTTCTTTCTATGTGTCACTTTTTATTATTGTACGCATGCAGAAAAACAGACGAATGCCCAATAACCTCTATCCATTGAAGGAGAGCGGTTATTGGGCATTCAAATACTGGCTTCAGGTGCATGTGCAGATTGTACGATTTCGCTCTTGCTGTCTTCACAAGGCCGTAAATGATCTCTCGCACAGAGAGCGACTGCATATGCATATCCTACAAAAATATAATCTCCATCTTACGCATCCCATAAAATTCGTTACCCTCAAGGCTCAAACCCCGCCTGACTTATAAACAGCTGCTCCTCCGCAAAAACCTCACGGAACTGCCGATAAACCGTCTCGTAAGCCGAAGGCTCATACCATTCCTCAGCTCCTAGCTGCGCATACAGTGTCTCAAGACCAAGTCGCCTCGTTCGTTTACCGCCGCTTCCATCACCCATAAAATAATCGTCTATGCACACCCGATCCACGAGCGTGGCAAGCTTGCCCGCAAACGCCTCGCTGCTCGGCAGCAATGGTGCAACCGCCGCCTGAGTCGGCACTCCCGCTTCTTTCAGTAATCGCAAAGCTTTCAATCGAGCTTGAATGGGCGGAGCCATCGGTGAAAAATGCTTCCGGATCGCCTCCAAATCCGTCTCCACCGTCATACTGACGCGCACCCGGCTTCCCAGGCGCAACAGCAAGTCGATGTCGCGAGTAACGAGCGGGCTTCTCGTCTGAACAAGCAAAAACTCCGGCGGCTCCTCCGTCATCGCCTCCAGCAAGGAGCGCGTCACCTGCTCCTTATATTCGGCTGGCTGATACGGGTCCGTACTGGAGGACATAAAAATCGTCACGGGCCCCTTCACCTTTGCTTTTCGCAGCTCTTTCTTAAGCAGCTCGGCGGCGCCAAGCTTAACATCAACCCAGCTTCCCCACTCCTGTCCACGGAAGATGGACACCGGCATGCCCCGCACATAGCAATAGGAGCAAGCGAAGGCGCAGCCCGTATAAGGATTGAGCGAATGGCTGTAGCCTGACAGAAAGCCGGTCCCTTTATTGAGCAGCGTCTTCGGCTGCTTGTATAAAAGTTCGTTTTTCATCGTGCCCCCTCCGGCATTCTAAATAATAAGCATGCGCTGTATGCCATCTACTATACTTACTCTACTTCAATCAGCCTTGCCTGATTAGCTCTTCACGACTTTCCGCTTCATGCTGCGGATAATCGCTTTCGTATCCGGATCGATGCGGTACGATTCGGTTATTTTTTGCAGCGCTTTGTTATACGTGAAAGTGTCGAGCGCATTATTTTTCAAATAGGCCATCGTCGGCTCCGGTTGCTTGATGTAGCAAATGGATAGCGCCCATGCGACGGCCATTTTCACATAATACGCAGGATGGTCAATCTGATCGAGCCGCTGAAGCACCCGCTCCATATATTCCTCCGTTACATAAAAATTAAGCAGCATAACCGCGGCAAAACGCAAATCATACTCCTGCTCCGAAGCAAAATACGGCTGGATAAAATCCCACATTTCCTGCATATGGTTTTTGGTCACCTTCAGCCCCGCACAGAAGCTGTCGCAGACGGACCAGTTATCGATTTTCGGCACAAAATCAGCGATATAGCGCTGAAGCTCCTTCATATCCGTCTTCACGAGGCCTATGACCATACCTTGCAGCATGACCTCCTCGAAAAATTCATCATCCGCATCCGCCAAATAGGCGCGCCAGTCGCCCTTCACAATTTCCGCTGCAAGCTTGCGCAGCTCCGGCAGCCGAACACCCATTACATTGCTGATATTCGGAATCAGCGACGCAGCGAACTTCTGATAATCCGCCTCCGCACGCATAAGCAGCTCTTCCCTTATCGTTTTGGCCATTTCCATCCCCCGCTATTCCATTTCGTTCGTCTTATCCTTACTATACCTCAAGCGGCCAAGGCTGTGAGCCTAAGAGAATGAAAGAGCAAGATAACGAAATCTATATCACAGCTTATTTCAACTCCTATAGTTTTCAATTTCATTACCTAGATAGGCTAGCGTTTGGTAAAATAGAGCTGTGCGCACGATCAGCTATTGCCTTATCATTCTATCCTTCAAAGGAGCGATTCCATTGACGAATCACGATTCATGTGTATTTTGCAGGCCAGAACTGGAGGCGCGGCAGCGAGCTATATTAAGCAATGAAAGCTGTATTTTTTACCAAATGCCGCAGGACATTTTGATTGGTTCGGGTTTAATTGTTCCGCGGCTAGCACCGGGAAAATGTTTTTGAGCTGACGGAGCAGGAATGGGCTGATACGTATCAGCTTGTACATAAGGTGAAGGCGCATTTGGATGAGCTGCATCAGCCCGATGGCTACAATTTGCAGTGGAATACGCAAGGCGCAGCAGGGCAGCATCTGTTTCACTCTCATTTGCATATCATTCCGAGATTTGCCGACGAGCCGCTGGCGGGCAAGGATTTGCGCAGCTTTCTGGGTAAAGAGGATAATCGCAGGCCCAGCTTGGCGGCCAATGACTTCCAGCACGAAATTCCTCATAAATAGTTAAAAAATATAGCCAAACAGCTTCCTTACGCTGTTTGGCTATATTTACGCCGACCCTATTTGGCCGGGCAATGGTTCAATCCGAAACTTTGGCGGACAGAGATGCCGCTATTTTCCCAAAACAACGCTTTATGGAGAGGTTCGCGGACTCAGGAGCCGCTAATGGCTGCGAATGCCCCGCTTTTGTGCAAAATTCTCAGGGATAACGGAATTCCTGTCCGCTCAAGCGCTGAAATCAACCAAAAGCTTAAAATAGCGGATCGTCAGTCCGCGAAAAAGAAGTATGCTTCATGCTCCATGCTTCTTGCTTCTTGCTTCTTGCTTCTAGCTCAGCTTCACTAAGCTGTAGCTTTTCTTGCCTTTGCGGATAATGATGAACCGACCGCCAATCGCATGCTCGGCTGTAACGGTAAACTCCAGCTCCGTCACCTTCTCGCCGTTCATGGAGATAGCGCCCTTCGTAATATCCTCGCGCGCTTGGCGCTTCGAAGGCTCAATGCCGAGATCGACGAGCCAGTCGACGATGTTTTTCGGCTCCCCGTCCGCTGTGAAGGTCGGCATTTCTTTAAAGCCCTGCTCAATTTCATCCGCTGTGAGCGAGCGAATGTCACCGCTGAACAGCGCCGCTGTTATGCGCTTCGCCTGCTCCAGCATGTCCTCGCCGTGCACGAATTTCGTCATTTCCTCTGCCAGCGCCTTCTGCGCCTCGCGTTTATGAGGCTCGGTTTGCACCTTCTCCTCAAGCGCTTCAATTTCCGCTTTGCTCAGGAACGTGAAGAACTTCAAGTATTTCACGACATCGCGGTCATCGGTATTCGCCCAGAACTGGTAAAATTCGAATGGCGTCGTTTTATTCGGGTCAAGCCAGATCGCGCCGCCCGCCGTTTTGCCGAATTTCGTGCCGTCGGCTTTCAGCATGAGCGGAATTGTCAGGCCGAACGCTTTCGCTTCTGCGCCTTCTTTTTTCCGGATGAGGTCAAGGCCGCTCGTAATGTTGCCCCATTGATCGGAACCGCCGATTTGCAGCTGCACATCCTCGTTCTGGAACAGGTGCAAGTAGTCGAGCGACTGCAAAATTTGGTACGAAAACTCGGTAAACGAGATGCCACTATCGAGTCTGCTGGAGACGACGTCCTTCGCCAGCATCGTATTGATGCTGAAGTTTTTACCGAAGTCGCGCAAAAATTCAATGACATTGATTTTGTGCGTCCAGTCGTAGTTGTTGACCATGCGCACCTGATTGTCGCCGTCGGTCATAAAAAGCTTTTTCAGCTGAGCACTCAAAGCATCGACATTCGCCTGTACCTGCTCCAGCGTTTGCAGCGAGCGCTCCGTCTGGCGTCCGCTCGGATCGCCGATCGTTCCGGTCGCTCCGCCAATCAGAATGACCGGGCGATGGCCTGCCAGTTGGAAACGCTTGAGCATCATAAACGGAATTAAGTGGCCGATATGCATGCTGTCGCCTGTCGGGTCAACGCCGCAGTACAGCGATACCGCCTTCGTATTCGTCAGCTCGCGAAGTCCCTCCGCATCCGTCTGCTGGTTAATGGCATCGCGCCATTCGAGTTCATCCATAATATTCAAAGCAAACAACCCCTTTTCTATTCGATAATAATGGTCATGATTTACGTTAATGAGCACAATAACGCACTGGGCTAGGCTTTTTCAAAATATAAGAATTTATAAGTTTTGCACTTATAAATGGGCTTAAATTTCTCGGAATGAAACGAGCCGCGCCGCCAAAGAACGGCGATAGCCGTTTCACCTTGAAATATAAAAATTTATAAGTTTTTCACGTATAAATAGGCTTATATTTCTCCGACAAAGCTCTTCGCACGTCCCAGAAGGACGACGAAGTCGTTTTTGCTTGAAATATAAGAATTTATAAGTTTTGCACTTATAAATAGGCTTATATTTCTCGGACTGAAACGCGCCGCGCCGCCAGAGGACGGCGACAGCCGTTTCACCTTGAAATATAAAAATTTATAAGTTTTGCACTTATAAATGGGCTTATATTTCTCCGACAAAGCTCTTCGCACGTCCCAGAAGGACGACGAAGTCGTTTTTGCGTGGGCAACAAAAAATCGCCCCTCGTCTACTGGAGACATAGGGACGATTGAATAACCGTGGTACCACCCAACTTGCACAAACAGCTTAAAAAAAAGCTGCTCATACCGCTTTTGGCGAAATATCGTTCGCCCTGCCGCTTGGCATTACCCAAGATACTCCAGAGTGTAATTCGCAGCCCATGTATGTGTCAGGTCTCATCAACCCCTGACTTTCTGCAACAGGGACAAAGCTGCTACTGCGCTCTATCAACGTATAACATGTATTAGATTATAGACAGTATAGCGGAACGTGAAAATCATTGCAAGCCTAAACGTCTAGTGAAAACGTATGGTAAAAAAGAAGCTGCGCTGCATGAAAAGCTGGGCTTACGATCGCCATTACCCTTGAATTTCTTTGAATCAGCTACAATAGGTGAAATTTCAAGGGTAAAAGCGAACGCTGACGCTTCTTCCGCTCAACCTTTTCATTCCGCTACGCTTTTTTCACCGCCCTTTTATTCCTTTACCGCCCCTATAGTCAGCCCTTGAACGAAGTAGCGCTGGAAAAAAGGATAAGCCAGCACAATCGGTCCCGTCGCCAGCACGACCATCGCCATCCGCGACGTATCCTGCGGCATGTCCTGCAAAATGCCGGTGCTGAGCGAAGCATTGGTTGAGTTTTGCATAATAAACTGCATGCTCGTTTCAATTCGCATCAGCATCGATTGCAGCGGCACCAGATTAGGCGTGTCGATGTACAAGAGCGCATTAAACCAGTCATTCCAATAGCCGAGCGTATTGAATAGGCCAATCGTCGCAAGGCCGGGAAGCGACAGCGGCAGCACGAGCCGAATAAACGTTTGCAGCTCGCTCGCCCCATCGATTTTTCCCGATTCAATAATGGCGGTTGGCACCATCGTACTGAAAAATGTTCGCATAATGAGAATATAAAACGCATTGACGAGCATCGGCATAATGAGCGCCCATATCGTATCCTTCATATGCAGCAGCTGCGTAACGACGATAAAGGTCGGCACCATGCCGCCGTTGAACAGCATCGTAAAAATCGCAAAAAAGCTGAAAAAGCGGCGATATTTAAAGCTTCTCTGAAAAATGGCATACGCATAAAGCGTAATAATGACAAGGCTCAGCAGTGTCCCGACGACCGTTACAAAAATCGTAACGCCATACGAGCGCAGCAGCGCCTCGCCTGTCCGGAATATATATTGGTACGCCTCCAGGCTCCATTCCTTCGGAATAATCCGGTAGCCGTTCGAGGCAAGCGATTTTTCATTCGTAAATGAAATGATGACGACGAACAGAAAAGGAAAGACGCAGGCAATCGCAATAGCACCTGTCAGCAGGCTCAGGAGAAAGTTGGCAGCAGGTGAGATTTGATCGAAACGCTTTGATTTTTTTACGGGCACCTATAGCTCCTCCTTCGTTTAAAACAAGGCATTATCCTTATTTTTTCTTCTGACGATGTAGTTAGATAGCAGAACAAGCAGAAAACCGACGAAGGACTGATACAGCCCGGCAGCCGTGCTCATGCCGATTTCGCCGTTCACTTTCAAGCCTCGGAACACATACGTATCAATGACGTTGGTCATCGAATAGAGCAGGCCCGAATCCCTTGGCACCTGATAAAAGAGTCCAAAATCCGCGTAAAAGATTTTTCCGACAGCGAGCAGCGTCATAATCGATATGACCGGAGCGAGCAGCGGAATCGTAATATTCGTAATTTGCTTCCATTTGCCTGCACCGTCAATCATCGCAGCCTCATAAAGCGAGCGGTCAATTCCCATAATAGCCGCCAAATACACGACGCTGTTGTAGCCGACGAGCTTCCACAGGTTGACCAATATGAGGATAAATGGCCATTTGGCAGGCTCCGAATACCAATTGATCCGCTCCATGCCCATCCATTCGAACGTTTTATTAATCAGCCCTTTATCAAAGCTGAGAAAGCTGAATACAAAATAGCCGACAATAACCCACGATAAAAAATAAGGCATAAACATCGCCGTTTGAAAAAACTTGCTCAGCCGCCTGTTCGTCAATTCAACTAAAATAATCGCCATCGCTACGGCCAATATGAGCCCTAAAATAATAAAAGCCGCATTATAAAGCACCGTATTGCGCGTAATGATATAGGCATCCGAGGTGCTGAACAAAAACTTGAAGTTGTCCAGGCCCACCCATTTGCTATTCATGATGCTGGCAAAAAAGCCATCCTTGCTGTATCTGTACTGCTTAAAGGAAATAATCGTGCCCGCCATCGGCAGGTAGGAAAACAGCAAAAACCATAGGGCGCCCGGCAGTACCATCAGGAGCATCGCCCGATTGCGAAAGATGTCCCGCAAAAATATTTTCAGCTTGTCGCTCATATCGTTCCTCTCCTTAAACCGCCAGCTTCTCAATACTCATTATCGTTATAAAAAAAGAGAGGCAAATCCGAAAATTCGCCTCTCCCTCTCCGCGGATTATTTAGGATTAGCCGCTTTCCACGCATCAAGCTGGGTCTGGGCTTCGGCAATTACCTTATCCAGTCCGGCTGCTTTAAACTTCTCAATCGCTTTTGGCAAATATTCATTTGGATCAACTGTACCCGTCATTAACGCCGACCAGAACTCGCCTTTGACGTTCTGAATCGATGCCAGCTCGGTCGTGACGCTCGTTGAATCGAAGTTGAAGCCCAGCGTTGGCGCTGCTTTGCCCGCTTCGTTGAATACTTTGTATTCATCCCATTTGTTCTCAGGATCGCCCGTATTGAGATACGTCAACGTGACATTGCCTAGCGAGAAGGTTGGCATATCATAGTTTTTCGAATCATCCAAGTTTTCCATTGCGTTGTCAGCCGTTTTCTTATAATGAACGTTTTCGATGCCGGAATCGATCATATTGCGCAATACCGGATCAGTGTTCAGCAAGTTTAAAAATGCCATCGCTTTCTCTGGATGCTCCGAATTAGCCGAAATCGCCTGCAGCGAGCCCATGACGGACCAGTTGAAAATGATCGATTCGCTCGCTGGCGTCGACACGACAGGATAGCCATAGCTTGCGCTCCACAGATTATCGGCGAATGGCGTCGTCGCTGCGCGGTCAAGGAACCATTTGCCGGATTTTTGCGTGTCATCCAGCCCATTTGTCGTTGCCGCCTCTGGCGAAATGTAGCCCTTCTTGTAATAGCTGTGCATCGTATCAAGCGCTGCTTTAAGCTCCGGCGTCTCCAGCACATTTAAGACTTTGTAGTCGCCTTTATCCAAGCTTACGACCATTGGCAGGTTGGTAATCAAATAATCGTACGGCAGCACCGGCATATAGTCCTTCGTTATGGCGAATGGGGTAATGTCCGGCTCGCTGTCTTTAATCGTCTTCAGCAGCGGCTCTATGCTTTCCAGCGTATAAATGCCGTCCATGCTCAGATTGTATTTATCGAGCAGGGTTTTGTTAAAGCGCCATACTTCAAGCGCCGGGAGCTCTTTTTTCGCCGGAATGCCGTAGTTGTGGCCGTCTACTTTGGAGCCTTCGAGGAAGGCTGGATCAAGCGTCTCCACAATTCCTTTGCCCTGCTCCTTCAGCAAATCGTCAATTTCATAAAAGGCTCCTTTACGGGCATTTTGCACGTAATCGAAGGCCCATGAAGAAGTAAACATGATGTCCATCGGCGTTCCTGATGAGGTAGCGATTTGCATTTTTTGCGTGTAGTCGCCCCAATCAATTTGGGTCATTTTGATCGTTACGCCAATTTTCTCAGCCGTATATTTGCTGACCTCCTCCATGACACGGTTGACATCCTTTTGCGGGGTACCGATTGTGTACCAGCTCAGCTCCACCGTTTCCTCTTTGCCCGCATTGCCGCCGTTGCCGCTGCCGCTGCTCTCCGCCGTTGCACCTGTTTCTTTTGCGCCGCCGTTTGTGCTGCATGCCCCTAGCAGCAGCGAAAATGAAAGCAGCACCCCGAGCAGCATCATCCAGCTTTTGTTTTGTCTCATCAATCGTTACCTCCCTTTTTTTGTAGCCCCTTTACTAACGCTTAACACTTACTTGTAGATTAACGGATGTAAGCACTTTCAAATAGAGAAGAAACTAAACAAACGCTGTTCAAAATAAACATATACAACGCTGCTCTTTATGTAGGAGAGTCACCCGATTCGCCGCTTGCTGCAAATAACATGCTTTTATAATCGGCTGGCGTTACGCCAACATATTTTTTAAACTGTTTATGAAAATAACCGCTGTCCCAATAGCCGACGTTTCGGGAAATTTCGTGTACCTTCTGCGCCGTTGTGCGGAGCAGCAGCTTGGACTGCTCGATCCGGTATTTGTTGACGTATTCCGTAAAGCTCTCCCCGGTTTCCTTCAGAAACAGCTTGCCTAAATAAACCGGGTGAATATGGTATTTGTGCGCCAGCTGCTTGAGGGACAAATCGGTGGCAAAATATTGCTCCACGTAATTCAGCACCTGCTTGACCGTAGGGTTCGTCTCCTCTTTAACAAGCATCGTGGACATGTCGCGGATCGTTCCTGTCATAATGGCAAGCAGCTCCTCCCATTCCGAAGCCTTCGCCGCCTTGTTAAAGGAAGCGTTCATATGGTCCGCAATAATAGCATTAACCGTATTGGCGCCTCCCATCTCCTGATGCAGCCAGAGAAGCGTTTGCATCACCAGCATGCGAAGCCTGCTTGGCGTTGCCGCGTCGGATGCTTGAATCGCCTGGAAGTCGCCTGTCAGCTCGGTGACAAGCGCCTCCGTATCCGCAGCGGAAACTTTCTTCCTGTAGCTGGCCCAGTTTAATTCCGTATCAGGCAGCAGCTCGTCCTTTTTTGCCGCATAATCCTCATACAAAGCAATCTCTTCCTTATGCAGCAGCAAAAAATAGTCCTGTGCCCGCAGCGCCTGCTCATAGCTGAGCGCCTCCTGCACTCCTCTTGCCTGAGGAGCGCCGATGGAAATCCGATAAGGGCACGCCTCCTCTCTCTGCCTCAGCTGCAAAGCAAATTGCAGGGCCATGGCAGCGCAATCCGCTTCCTCCTCCGCCATAAACACAAGCACGGCATCACCCTCTACATTTCGCAGAAACAGCCTGTCATGGCTGGCATTTGCCGTTTGCCGCAGCTCCTGCATGAGTCCGTCCTCCCGCTCGCCGCCCCCTCTGAGCAGCATCGTCGTCATATAACGGCCGCTGAAATGGATATCCAGCAGCGCCGCCCGCTCCTGCAATTGAATGGAATCGATCGCAGCGGTCAGCCAGCGATAAAGAATCGTATCTTTTAAAATATCAATTTTCTCAGCTTCAAGAGCGCTGCTTCGCCTTGTTTCATCCAGCTTCTTGACCGTATGGGCAAGCGTTGCGGCCAGCTCGGCGAAATTAAGCGGCTTCAGCAAATAGTTTTCAATGCCTAGCTGCATGCCTTCCTTTAAATATTCAAAATCATTGTAGCCGCTCAAAATAATAACCTTCAGCTCCGGCCTGATCGCTCGCGCAGCCCGAATCAGCTCCAGCCCATTCATAATGGGCATGGAAATATCGGTAATGAGCAAATCAGCGGGAACCTGCTGCAGCAGCTCGAGCGCCTTGCGGCCATTTTCTGCTTTGCCCGTCAGCTCCAGGCCATGGTCTGCCCAATCTATGGCATCGTATAAGCCCTCTAGTATAAACGGCTCGTCATCGACTAGAAATACGCGGTACATTTTCCATCTCTCCTTTCCTTAAAGCCGGGAAGCTGAAAATAATCTTCGTCCCTTTTCCTTGGACGCTCTCGATGTCGAATCTACCGTCTTTGCCATAAATCAATTCAAGCCTTTCTTTCACACTTCGCAGTCCAAGTGAATCCTCCTGCTCCTGAACCGTATACTTGCCAAGCGACCGTTTAATCTGCTCCAACCGTTCCTTGCTAATGCCTGTTCCGTTGTCCTCCGCTACAATCGTCACCATGTCGTTTTCCAGAGTGGCGGTTACTTTAATCAAGTTGTCCTCCTCCTCCGAGCGCAGGCCATGGACAATATAATTTTCCACAATCGGCTGCAGCGACATTTTAATCATCATGCGGTCCTTCAGCTCGGGATCACAGGCAATAAAATAGGCAAAACGATCCTTGTAACGAATGCGAAACAGCTCCAAATAAAGACGGCAATTTTCCAGCTCCTCCTCCATCGTCACGACGGTCTGCTGCTGTACAAAGCTCTTGAACAATACGGCCAAACTATAAATCATCTCGCTGACATCGGCAGCGCCATGGGAAAGGGCTCTCATCCGAATGACCTCAAGTGTATTGTAGAGAAAATGAGGATTAATTCTCGCCTGCAGCGCTGCAAACTCCGTATGCTTTTGCTTCAGTTCGGCCACATACACCCGGTCGATATGGCGCGAAAGCTCATCGAGCATTTTGTTGAAGCCTTGCGAGAGCTGCCCGATTTCATCCTCCTTCTCGTCGACAATCCGAATCGTCAAATCGCCCGTCTCTACCCGCCTCATGGAGCGGATAATCCGGTTCGTCCGGCGTGAAAAATTAAAGACGACAAAGGACGGAATGGAAATCGTGATCAAAATAAACGCAAAGCTCGCTGCAATAACCGCATTTTTCATAGGCGCATAAATCGCTTCCACTTCCCGCTTCGGCATGATGCCAAATACGGTGTAGCCGAGGCTGCTGGACGGAAGCATGGAAATGTAGGACTCCTCCTCCAATAAAGCGATGCTGTCCACCGATTTGATTTTGTCCACATAGGGATAGAGCTTGCCGTAATATCGGTCCGAAGAGTCAAAAATGACCTGTCCGTCTCCAGACAAAATCAAAATATTGCCCCGTCGGTCCCGCCCCTCGCTCGCCAGCGCCGTTTTTAATGCATCCGCTTGAAAAAAGACGAGCAGCTGCCCGACATTGCTCAGCGTGCCTACTTCATTAATATGTACTCTGACGGAAAAAAGCTTGTCGTCCCATTGGCCAATCGTCCTGCGAACCCACGGGTTGGGCGTAGATACGACGCTGCTTTCCAGCGCCATCGCATCCGGGACATAGGATTTAGACGCTTGCGTCTGATACAGCTTCGTCAAATTGCTTTGTCCGAACATATAAAGAAACTGCTTCTCGGAGCTGAACAGCAGCATATTCGCAATATCAACATCGTTTTCAATCATTTTTTTAAAAAAATCCAAATCATCGACACCGCTGCCCAAATTATTGTAATAGCTGTCCATTTTGAAATTCATATATTCGGAAAAAGAGTGCTTCAGCAAATAGGATAAGGAATAGGAAAAGGACGGGTCGCGATAAATGTCCTGCACCTGCTGCTGAACGACGTGAGCCTTGCCAGCAAGCTGCTGATTGACGCGCTCCATGGACATTTTCTGCTTCTCCAGCTCATTGTCAGCCACCGACTGGGACATATAATCGACTGTAAAATAAGCGAGAGTCGCCGTGGCGCAAACAATAATAACAGCAAAAACAAGCATGATTTTGACAAACAAATTATTTTTGATCGCATCAATATACAGCTTCTTCATCCCTTCCCCCTTGCCGCTTGCTCCTTCATCGACGTTAACAGGAAAAGGAAGACAGGGTATCGCCCTGTCCTCCCGCTTCTACTAGTATAAGATGATCTGATTAACAAATGAATTTATTTTTAGCTGCGAACATAGAGCGGCTGCGATTTATTTCCCGCATAATCCTCCATTACAATATAGACAGTGGCAGCTGTCGACGTGAAGCTCAGGCTTGCCTTCGTCGTTCTGCCGCGAATGATTTTCGCAAAGCTGCCCGCGCTGCCGGAAATGTACGTGACCGGGAACGACTTCGCCACGCCATTTTCATACACGTACATATAGCGCCAGTCCCTCGTATTTGGCATCGGCAAATTCAGCGTATTGCCGTTCCAGGACCATTGCTCGCTGTAAGGCTCGGCTATTTTATCAATAAAATGGCCGCTTTTGCTGACGGAGCTCCCGCCTCCCGTCGTAACCGTAACGAGAAAATCATCGCCGTTAATTGGCATATTGCTGAAGGTCACGCTAGTGGCTCCTGCCGCGGCCGTCTGCTGGGCAACAATAGGCTGCGCTGTCGTAATCCAGTTCAGTGAACGCAAGCTTACCGTCGTATTTCCCGCTGCATTCGGCGGATTTACCCAGCTCACCGACAACTGGCCATTTTCCTGAGAATTCACGCTAATGCCGGAAGCTGCCGCATTCAAATTAAAAGGAAGCGTTGCGGCAAAGCCCTCCAATCCGTCCGCCCCAATCGGAACGACCTTCAGCGTGCCTGCTGTCGACGGAAGAGCTTTTATATAAAACACTTCATCATATTTGCCGCCTACATAGACGTCATTGATATAGATATCGTATTGCTTGACCTTGCTGTAGTCGGTATCCATATTCCACTTAATGTTCATTTCCCCTGTGTCCACAAAGGCTTCCGTAATGGCAAGGCCAGAAGGAGCTGCAGGCTTAATCGCCGAACCGTCGAAAATGCGAATTTGCCCCACATTGAGCTGATAACCCGCAATCGCGCTTGACCCTGGAGCAACGACAAGCCCGAAAGCAGCAAGCGATTTGCCCGCATAGGCGCCAAGCTCAAGCTGCTGCGTAATCCAGCCATTCGTCTTGCTGCCGGCATTTGGAATGGCAACCTTCACGACCTGACTCGGATTATCTTTAAAAATAAGGCCGATATAAGCAGCCGATGCATCATTAGCCGATGGCTTGTTATATGTGATCGACAGCTTGGAGTTTGCATTTACGCTCAAATCGGTTTTGAACAGACGCAGGAAATTTTCGGCGTTTAGGTTGCCGTTCAGCACAAGCGAGCTGCCGCCATTGTAGCCGCCCAGCTTTTCATATTGATAACGCTGCGTAGCCGAAAAATCATATTTTGTGCCGTAGTCATAGTCCACGGTCAGACGATTGCCTGTCGTATCCTGCCACCACTGCCAAGTGACGGGCACATCCTGCAGACTCATATTGGACCACTCGCTATTACCCGAGACCGCACCGTCCTTGTAATAGGAAAGGCCATGGCCCGTATTGAAATTCGTGTAAAAGTTCGTACTGCCAATAACGGAGCGCTCCGCAATGACCGAGGCGATTCCCGGCCAATAGCGGTTGTCCGCATAGACGTCGGCTGCCGTGTTAGCAGCGGAAACCGTCGTATTTTTCGGATTCAAATTCGGGCCCGACCACCACAGCTGATCACGCACATTCGTCATCCATTGGTAGTTGTTTTCCGATCGGTGGCTCACCGGCCAGCTTTGCCCCATATCCTCATCCAGGCCCGCATGGACAAAGTCCGCACCGAGCGTAGCCAGACTTAGACGGGGCAGCCCGCTGCTCAGCTTGCTCGAAAGTGCCGTTCCCTGTGCAGAAGAAAAACGGTCTCTGCCTGCCTCTAGGCCCGCAAAGCCGATATCAAAAATCGTATAGGCTGTACCATTCGCGGCATTATAGCTGGCCAAATAAGAGTTCGCGCTATTAATTTGCGTATTTCCCACCCCGTAGTCAAAGAAAAAGGAATTGGTGACCGCTTGGTGATTCACCTTGTCATGCAGCATCGAAATATTGTTATTGTTGAACGTGCGGGTAAACGTATTTGCCCCTGTAGACGTACTCAGCGAGTCATACCATTGCACGTAAAGGCCGCCGCTTTGCAGCACTTTCAGAAATTCGATATACGCAGGAATGTCCGCTGTCGCAACGTTGGGCGACAATTCCTCCTGGTTCATAAAATAACCGTCATAGCCAAAGTAATCGGCCATTTCAATCATTTTTTGGGCGACTGGGAAATTTCCGCTGCTGTCTTTTACAATCATTTGTTTGTAGGTTTGCTGGCCGCGGTCATTGTTGGAGAAAAAAACGCCAGCGAGGGAGAGGACGCCGTTTTTATGCGCGGCATCCGTATACGTTGGGTTAGGGATGTTCAGCATGCCGAATTCAAACCATTTTTGCTGCCAATTCGATTGGGCCAAATCATCGTAATATTCAGGCGGAGTGTAAGCGCTTGCAGTTCCATGCCAATAAGAATAATAGTCAATGTATTGCCAGAAGTTGAAATGATACTGGGCAAACTTGTTCGTATATGGCGCATTTTCGATAAAAGCATTGCCATAATCCCCTGCGACATTCATCATCTTCACATTGGTGCTCAGCGTCGGCTTTGCCTGTGTGCTGGCAAACGGCAAAATCCGGTTTTGCAGCGGCACCTTTGAACGCAGCTTCTCGGCACCCGGGTCTGTTGCCGGGCTCCAATTCGCAATTTGGCCACTCGTGTAGCCGTGGACGCTTGGCTGATTGCTGCCGTGTGCGCTTTCCCCCTTGAATGGCCATGTGTCGCCGGCATATGCAGCAAGCGGCATCATGGTGACGAGCATAGAAGCGGTTAAAGCAACGGCTGTCCATTTACGGACAGCTGCTTTTGTTCCTCTTGTTAATGGCATCGTTCCATCTCTCCTCGCACGATTCGATTTACAATGTAACCATAACCGATGAAAGCCCTTTCCATAAGCAGATAAATTAAACATTGGCTGTTCAAAATAAAGAAACAGCTCTTTTTAACACACAACAAAAAGGGTTCGAGCAGGGATATCCCCGATCCAACCCTTTTGTTACCTACTTACGGCTCAATTCCCCATACGAGCTGACCATTCATATAGCCGACAACCTGTTCATTGTTTACGAACTGATTGCTGGATGCCTTGAACGAGTAATCGCCCGCTTGGTTGTAATTGGACCAGTCGGTTTTGGAGAAGCGTGCTTGAATTTCTGCGCTCTGGCCGGGATTCAGTGTTCCAGCTGAGGTCGTAAAGCCAATTTCCAAAGCATAATCGGCACCCTCAACCGGAGTCGCCAGTTTGACGAATTTGCCGGTTACATTCGCATTTCCGATACTGGCCCAGTCGATCCAGAAACTCTGATTTCTCTCCCCGTCAATCGTATAATAATACCGGAGCAACACATCACTGAGCTGAATGGCTGCATCACCGGTGTTAACTACTTTGAATTTGGGTGAAATTCCGTTGGTGGAGGCACTCGTATTGCCGTTAAAGGCTTGGACCGTCAGCTCTCCCGCGGGTACGGAAACACCGCTGTCCACAACATTTAGCGTTAATATAGCTTGATTTCCTCCGCTGAAATGAAAGGTTATGGCATTCTGGCCCAGCGGCAGTGTGGAAAGATAAGATTTGCTCAGAACGACACCAGCGCTTGATGCCGTATAATCCTGGCCCGATAGAAGGGTATAATTTCCATTTGAGATACTTACAAGCTGGTGCCCGTTTAAGGTAAGGGCGACGATAATATCCTGCGCTAGAGTTGCCGCTTTATCAAATGCTGCACTCACGGGTGCAATGGATGCGCTCGGTGTTGTGTCAACAATTTTGACTTTTAATACGGGATCTTGACCTTGATTGAAATCAAAGACAATCGAATGCTCGCCAATCGGCAGCGTCGCCAGAAATGCTTTTTTCAGCAGCAGCGTATTTCCACTCAAGGTATAATCCTGATTCGCTAACAAGGCATTGGCTCCTGCGCGGAGAGCGATTAACGTATTTCCATTTGAATTCACGGTTATCGCTGGGTCGATTTGATTGGGGGCATACTTGTCAAATTCGACGGTTGCTGGTGTGATGGACGCGTTTGGAATTGGATTTTCAACCTTTAAATCGGGCAGCTCATCGAGCGTAATGACATAGTCGCTTTGGTACAGTGTTGTTAAGGTCGCTGGGTAATTGAAGGCAGAGCTCATGAGATGTTCCCCATACCAAGGCAAGAAGTAGAGCCATCCTGCTTTCTCATCTGTCAGATTCATTACGCTTGGGACGGTGTCGTTCTCCGTCATGGCCACCATTTTCGTGCCGCCCGTCAAATCAACAAGCTGATAAAAAATAGAGGTAATAGCATCCTCATTGGGGACACCGGACAAGCCGTCATAGCGGTTGTAAATGGTATTGTATTTATCGTATCCGATAATATCCACCTGATCGCCGCCGGGATACCATGCGGGAGAAGTGCTATACACATAACTGTTGTAGGTCCAGATCAAGTTGTGCAAGTCGTATGTCTCTGTAAGCTCGGTATAGATCAGATCCCATAGCTGCTTATACACCTCCGCGCCTGCCGAAGCCCACCAGAACCATGCACCTTCCCCATTCAATCCGCCGTTGCCCTCCGCCTCATGGAAGGGTCGGAAGATCACCGGCACATTGTTATTTTGCAGAATCTCCAGTTGCTCTGCCAAATCCTCAATGGCCATCATCACGTATTGATATTCTTTCGTGCCGGGAATCACCGCACTCGCTGTATTGAAATTGGTTTCCGTCGGTTTGTAGGTGGCTTCTTTCCATTCCACAAACTCTCCAAGCTGATAGGCCGTGAAATTTCGGGGTACAGTAATATGCCAGCTGCTTGTTGCGATCCCGCCCCGGTTGTTCACCCAATCGATCATCCGGGCGGTTGTACCATCCTCCCAGCCGTAAAGCGGATTATAGTTCAGAAAATCGAACCCGCGAATGGCCGGATACTTTCCGGTTAAATTGTGAATCCAATCAAACTCCAGCTCGGAATTGCCGTCATTTCCGCCTCCGTATATCTCCTGCTGGCCGGAGAGCATATGATTGCCGTAAACCTCTGTTAAATAATTCATCAGAAGTTGTGTTTCCGCTGTGGCCTCAGAGTCGGCGAGGACAGGCTGCACATTCAAAGGATCAAGAGCAGCATAATCCACAGTGAAGGTATCAAAATAAGCGAATCCCCAACCTGCCTTCAACTGAATGGTGTTGCTTCCTTGATTCAGCTTGTGATAGCCAAAATCGAAATCCGCCCAATTGGTCGTATAGGGCAGCATATACGAACCCTTCGTAACGCCATTAACGGTTAAAGATTGCTGCCTGCCGTCAGGACTAAGCTCCTGCATATAGCGGGTGGAGATCGTATACATTCCGGTTTCAGGGACAGTCACTGTAAAGGTAATGGTACCGGAATTCTGCATCCAGACAAATCCACTTCCGGAGTATCCGGGCTTCTGTTGTCCGTAAATTTGGGTCGTCACTTGAAGATCGGAGGTGAGCTGAGCATTTTCGCTTTCAATTGTGAAAAGTGCGTTGTCTGCATGAACGGGCGGTGCTGTCATTAATCCAAGCAGCAGAGTAAATGCCAGCATCATTACGCTTGCCTTCTTGATTAAATTTTTCATCCTTTCCCTTCCTCCCATGTCAAAAATGGTAATTGCAAGTTCAATATACAAGATATTGAATGCGCTTTCATAGCAACCATATCATAATCCCCATATTATGTAAATCCTATCTATATTGAAAATTTTTGGCCTTCATTTTTCCATAATTATAAAGAAGAAGGTGCAGACAGTGACCCGTGAAGTGCGGATAGTGGTCTATGATACGGACTTGCAGCTTGAAGCGTATCAGTTCCAAGGCATTATGCTTCGGAGAGAAAAGCCAAGCTGGCAGCTTCCGGCGCATAGGGATGAGCATAGAAGCGGTTAAAGCAGCAGCTGTCCATTTACGGACATTTAACAAAAAAAGATGGACGGTCCGTCGTCCTTCGACGTCTAGACTGCATCCATCTCCTCTTAAACTTGCTCGAATCCGATTAACGTAAAACTGCTATAGTTCAACTGCTATAGTTCAGCAGCTTCTATTATTGCTCGGCCAGCAAGCAGCTCGCCGTCCATCCGGCTAACCGCATCGATAATCGCAATGTGGAACGAGCCGCTGCCTTTGCCTTCCGTTGCTTCTGCGGCAAGCTCGCCGGCAATGCCCATTGCAGCTACGCCCGCCGCGGCCGCGAGCAGCAAATCCCCCTCCTGCTTGGCGCCGCAAAATGCGCCGATCAGCGTGGAGCACATACAGCCGGTGCCCGTTACACCGGACAGCTGCGGTACGCCGTTGCGAATAAGCAGCGTTCGCTCGCCATCGCTAATGACATCGGTCGCTCCGGTAAGTGCCACGATGCAGCCAAGCTTGCTCGCTGCACGCTCCGCAACCTCCTGCGCGGTCACTTCGCTTCTGGCCAGGTCGGCCTCTGAAGCGTCGACGCCCTTCGTCAGCGATTCCAGTCCTGCTGCAAAGCGGATTTCCGATAAATTGCCGCGCAGCACGCTAATTTCCACCTCGCGCAGCAGCTGCTCCACCGCGGCATTGCGCAAGGCCGAGGCTCCCGCTCCCACCGGATCGAGCACAACCGGAATGCCCCGCTCATTCGCCCGCTTCCCGGCGGCGACCATTGACTCGATCGTGCGGCGGTTCAGCGTGCCGATATTAATGACAAGTGCCGAAGCAATGGCGACGATATCGTTCATTTCCTCCAGCTCATCCGCCATAATCGGCGAAGCGCCAACAGCGAGCGCAATATTCGCGCAGTCATTGACCGTCACGTAGTTCGTAATATGATGAACGAGCGGCTTATTGCGGCGCACCGCCTCCAATGATTCAGCAATCGTTTGTATGATTTCCATGTAGAAACATCCCTCTCTGCCGCATGACTAGAGCGGCCTTTTAATCTTATATATACCACAAAGCTGGGGCGAACACCTATGAGGATTGGCACAGCTGCATAAAAAAAACGGATCGGCACGGAGCATCTGCTGCTCTCTCTGCCCATCCGTTTGTGGCGGTGCTCTTTATTGCTGCTCGTTATTACTGCTCCTTCTAAACGCTTGCTCCATTTAATGGTTTCGGCTTGCCTTCCTTCAATACTTTGGCGATAAGACAGCCAATCAGCAAAGACCAGACTGGGGATGAAATGCCAAAAAAAGATACATTAGCAATCGCGATAATGAAGGCAAACAAGGTCGAAAACCGGTACGTCGTTTCGGAAAAAACAGCTTGCAGATTGCCAATCAGCACCCCAGCCAGCGAAAAGCCTGACAGAAGTACAATAAACGTCGATGGCAGCCGATTAATCAGCACAAGCATCGCTCCGGCAAACAGGCCGAAAATAATGACCAGCACGCTGCATACGATCCCCGCCCAGATGCGGCTTTTCCTCTCGCCTGCTTCTTCGCTGCTGCATAAAGCGGTCATCATGCCCCCGACGTTGACGGCATGCCCGCCGAAAAAGCCTACGAGCAGCGTACCGAGACCCGAAAAGACGACCGTCTTGTTCACTGGCGGATTGTAGCCATTTTTCTTAAGGGCAGCCAGCGATACCGCAATATCGTTGCTCAAAATCAATATCGCAACCGGGACGGATATAGAGATAAAGCTGCCCGTCGTAAAGGACGGACTAATCCAGTGCGGCATACTGAATTCAGCTGCCTGAGCCGCAGGAAAGTCATACCAAATGAGCAGGCCGATGACGCCAAATGCCAGCATTCCCAGCAAGGGCGGAATTGATTTATGCAGCCTAGGCACGATAAGAAAGCCCAGAAAAGATACTAAGCCGATCATTGGAAGCTCTTTAATAGCCGGAATAATCGCCACGACATAATGCAGGACAATTCCCGCCAGCATCGCGTCCAGCATCGGCTTTGGAATGAGTCCTAGAAGCTTGCCGAATAAGCCGGTGGCGCCAAGCACGACAATAAGCGCGCCTGCCATAATAAAGCTGCCCGCCAGCTCCTTTATCGGATAATGCAGCGCCGACGCGCTTAGAAAAGCGACCGCGGTCAGCGAATGGCAGCCCGCAAACGGCATTTTATAGCGGAGGATAAGCCACAAATTCAGTGCCCCGCCAATCACATAAACCGCAAACAGCCACGATAAAGCTTCCGCCCGGCTAAGTCCAAGCGCATCGGCAGCTTGTATAATGAGCACCGCGCCGCCTGTACAGGCCATAATCGCTGTCGCGAGTCCGCTCGAAATATTTTTTGTGTTCAGCATACGTTTTCCTTCATGCTCCCTTCCCTAACACTCCTGCTGCAAGGAAAAATAACAGCATAAAGCTGGCTGAAATGACAGCCAGCTTTACACACATCCTCTTATTCTAGTATTTCTTCTACTAATTGTACAACCTCATGTCCTGTCCCGCACATCAGCGCCTTCGCAGCAAGCTGCTTCATCTCTTCCTGATTCAGCTTCGCCATGAGGCTGCGAGCGGGAAGAATCGAGCTTGCGCTCATGCTGAATTCATCCAGTCCGAGCCCGAGCAGCAGCGGAATAGCGGTTTGATCGCCAGCCATTTCACCGCACATGCCCGTCCATTTGCCCGCTGCATGGGCAGCATCAATGACATTTTTGATCAGACGCAGCACGGCAGGATTATACGGTTGATACAAATAGGAAACCCGCTCATTCATTCGGTCCGCCGCCATCGTATATTGAATCAAATCATTCGTGCCGATGCTGAAAAAATCAACTTCCTTCGCAAACTGGTCTGCAAGTACTGCTGTTGACGGAATTTCCACCATAATGCCGACCTGGATGTCATCCGACACCGCTTTTTCTTCGGAAAGAAGCTTTGCCCGCTCTTCTTCGAGAATCGCTTTCGCTGACCGGAACTCCTCCAGCGTCGCAATCATGGGAAACATAATGCGCAGATTGCCGAAGACGCTGGCGCGCAATAAAGCTCGCAGCTGCGTGCGGAACATATCCTGCTGCTCGAGGCAAAGCCTTACCGCACGGAAGCCCAGAAACGGATTCATTTCCTTTGGCATATTCAAATAAGGAAGCTCCTTGTCACCGCCAATGTCGAGCGTACGCACGACGACCGGCTTCCCTTCCATTTTTTGCAGCACAGCTTTATAAGCGTTAAATTGCTCCTTCTCCGAAGGCATGCTTTCTCTGCCCATATACAAAAACTCGGTGCGGAACAGCCCCACTGCTTCGCCGCCGTTGCCTAGAACAGCTGCCACATCCGCCGGTGTTCCGATGTTTGCCGCCAGCTCGACATGAATACCGTCCTTGGTTACGGTTGGTTCATTCCGCAGCTTCGCCCATTCCGCCCGCCTCGCTTCATACTCGGCTTGCTTGATTTTGTAGCCTTCAATGGTGGCCGCATCAGGATGCAAAATAACTTCCCCTGCCAAGCCATCAATAATGAGCAAATCTCCGCTTTGCACCTGCTCCATAATTTCCTTCGTGCCGACAACAGCCGGAATTTGCAGCGTTCGCGCCATAATGGCGGAGTGGGAGGTCCGTCCTCCAATATTCGTCGCGAAGCCTTTAACGAAGCTTGGATTGAGCTGCGCCGTATCCGACGGCGTCAAGTCCTCGGCTACCAAAATAACCTCCTCATGAATGGCGGTCAAATCCTGAAGCTCCACACCAAGCAAATGGGAAAGTACGCGTTTCGATACATCGCGCATATCAGCGGCACGCTCGCGAAGGTAGGCGCTTTTCATATTTTCGAACATCTGTACGAGAATCGCCGATACCTCTTGCAGCGCAAATTCCGCGTTGACACGCTCGCTTTGGATTTTCTCCTCGATCGGGCCTACCAGTTCGGGATCGCTGAGCACAAGCAGATGCGCTTCAAATATTTCCGCCTTCTCCTCGCCCAGCTCTTCAAGCGCCCGCTGCTTAATTTGCTGGAGCTCGATCTTGGATTTGCCCAGCGCTTCATGAAGGCGGGTCATTTCCAAAGCCAGATCATCCACCTTCCGCTTTTCTACAATGAGCGATGCCGATTTTAATATCATCGCTTTGGCGATAGCAATGCCATCCGCTGCCGCGATGCCCGTTATTTTAAGCATGAACAACACCAAGCTCCGCTTGCGTCATTACATCTTCCAAAGCTGAAATCGCTTCTGCCGCGTCTGCTCCGTCTGCACTAAAGGTAATCAGCTCACCCGCTTCAAGATCGAAGGACAATAGGCCGAGAATGGATTTCAGCGTTACCTTTTTACCATTTGCTTCTGCGTAGACTTCCGTTTCAAACTTGCTCGCCGTATTGACAAGCGCTGTCGCCGGTCTTGCGTGGATTCCGTCTTCGTCTGTAATTTTAAATGTTTTTTGCATGATTTCTCGCTCCTCATCCATTGTTTATATTTATATTAAAGCCCGTTATTCGAGATAACGTCCTTGTACCAATAAAAGCTTTTCTTCGGTGTTCTAGCAAGTGTTCCATTTCCGTCATTATCCTGGTCAACGTGAATAAAGCCGTAGCGTTTTTCCATTTCGGAGGACGAATAGCTGATTAGATCAATACAGCCCCAGCTCGTATATCCGATGAGTTCAACACCGTCGAGTATTGCCTCATGCATTTGCTCTAGATGCTGCTGGAAATAAGAGATGCGGTAATCGTCCTGGATGCTGCCGTCCTCTTCCACTTTATCGTGAGCGCCCATCCCATTTTCCACGATGAATAAGGGCACCTGATAGCGATTGTACAAGTCATTGAGAAAAATCCTTAAACCGACAGCATCAATTTGCCAGCCCCATTCACTCGTTTCCAAATACGGATTTTTAACCCCGCCGATTGTATTGCCGCTAACCTGCTCCATACGTTCGCTATCCACACTCGTCACGAGAGACATGTAGTAGCTGAAGGAAATAAAATCTACGGTATGTGCTTTTAGCAGCTCATCGTCGCCCGCATGCTTTTCAAGCTGTATGCCCTTCTCCCGGAACAAGCGCTCAATATATTTCGGATAAGCGCCGCGCACCTGAACGTCGGTGAAAAATAAATTAAACTGGTTGTCCTGATACGCGACGAGCACATCTTTCGGGTTGGGCGTATTCGGATATTTGATCAGGCAGGTCAGCATACAGCCAATTTGCGAGTCTGCCACAATCTCATGGCAATACTTGACGGCAAGGGCGCTAGCAATAAATTGATGATGCAAAGCCTGATAAACGGATTGCTCCAAATTTTCGAAACGGTCCGGAACCATTCCTCCGCTCGTAAACGGATGGCGGATAATGCTGTCAATTTCATTAAACGTAATCCATTGCTTGACCTTATGTTTATAACGCTCGAACACCGTTTGGCAGAACCGGACAAAAAAGTCGACCACTTCCCGGCTCGTCCAGCCGCCATACTCGTTGACAAGATAAAGCGGCATTTCATAGTGGGACAAGGTCACGAGCGGTTCTATGCCATGCTTGATCAGCTCATCGAACAAATCGTCATAAAATTGCAGCCCCGCCTCATTCGGCTCCGTTTCATTGCCATTTGGAAAAATCCGCGACCAGGCAATGGATACCCGCAGCACCTTGAAGCCCATTTCGGCAAACAAAGCGATATCTTCGGGATAACGATGATAAAAATCAATGCCTCTGCGCTTCGGATACTCTGAGGCATCCGCCGTCTCCATCGCCTCTTTAATCTGCTCCTCGCTGATCGAGTTATGCTTCTTATAATCCGCTTTGCTTAAATGCTTCCGATACATCGCTACATCGGCGGTCGAAAGCCCTTTGCCGCCTTCGTTCCAGCCGCCCTCGACCTGATTGGCGGCGATGGCGCCGCCCCATAAAAAACCTTCAGGAAATTTGCGAAAATTGCTGCTCATCTGTTCCACTCCTATCTTCTATTGCCTGTTTATAACGGCTAGCCTCTTGAAACGACCCGTTTAATATGCAAAATGAGATACATTTTCTCTTCGTCCGAAATCGAATAGCCAAACTTCTTTTCTATATACTGCTTGATTTTCAGCACGCATTTATTCACTTCGGGGTACATGCCTACGATTTGGTCAGCCAATGCGTGATCGTCAGAATCGAGCATTTTGTTCTCCGTCAGCCGCTGAATGAAAAATTGCAAATGCGTCATAAATCGCGAATAACTGATCGACTGCGGTTCCAGCTCAATATCGAAATATTGCTTAATCATTTGAAGAATATCTTTATACGTATCCGTCATTAAAATAACCTGGCTCATATTATCTTCCGTTTGCTGGGCATTGACCAAGTGGAAAGCAATATTCGCCGCTTCCTCCTCAGGCAGAGCAACACCCAGCCGCTGCTCTATCAACCCTAGCGCATATTCGCCAATGCTGAATTCAAACGGGTAAAACTTTTTCACTTCCCACAGCAGCCGGTTTTGAATCGTCATATTAACCTTGAACCGTTTGACCGCCATATGCAGATGATCGGTTAAAGCAACGTAGAGATGCTCGCTGAGCGGCTTGTTCAAACGCCCCTTCGCAAACGTTATAATTTCATCTGCCAGAAAAAGATAGTCCTCGGGAATTTCCTTCATCAGCTTGGACAGGTTAGCGAAAATATCGTCGCTTTGCGGCACATAGATTTTTTCAATGTCGCTCTCCCTGATTTTATCGCCAGCCTTGCTGTTGTAGCCGATTCCCTTCCCAAGCACAATCACTTCCTTCTGATCGTCGCGTTTGGCGAGAACAACGCTGCTGTTGAGGATTTTGATTACTTTCATCTGCGAGCACCCCGTCGTTGATAATATTTAATTTATATAACGGTCACCAGCCGCGTATCGGGACCTGCCGGACTATTTTCATCCTGGGTCACAATTTCCAAATAATCCGCGGTATTCGTTACAATGACCGGAGTCGTCGTATCATAGCCAGCTTGCTTGATGGCCTCAAGGTCAAATTCAACGAGAAGCTGCCCTTGTTTAATGACGTCACCCGCTGCTGCATGAGCCGTAAAATGCTGGCCTTTCAGCTTCACCGTGTCGAGGCCGATATGAATAAGCAATTCCACGCCGGAAGCAGACTTTAACCCTAAAGCATGCTTCGAACGAGTCAGTGTCTCCAGCGTGCCGTCAAAAGGAGCGACTACCCTTCCGGCACTAGGACGAACGGCCATGCCTTTGCCCATCAGCTCTTTGGAGAACGCCTCGTCTTTAATGTTGCGAAGAGCGACGCTTGTTCCTTCCAGCGGGCTGTAAATATAGCTTTTTGCATTGGATTTAATCGTTTGCGGTGTCTGTTTTGCTTGCTCAGACGCTCCAGCCTGCTGCGTTAGCGTAGTGGAGGAAGCGGGTGGGACAACCGTTCCATTTCCAGCTGCAGCTGATTGAGCCGTATCCTGAAAACCAATGAAATAAACCGCAAGGAACGTAATTACTGCCGAAATGATCAATGTGACAATTGCATTTATTATGTTAGCCGAAGAATCCGAGCTAATGTACATGGGAAGCGAAGCAAGTCCAGGACCGACCGCTGCATAAGCTTTTAGCTGGACAATACCGGAGTAAGCTCCGGCTATTCCCGCACCGATCATACAGCCGATCATCGTTTTCTTTAAGCGCAAATGAACGCCATACAACGCTGGCTCTGTAATGCCGAACAAACCTGAAATGCCTGCTGAAATTGCCAGCGACTTGAGCTTGGCATCCTTCGTCTTGAAAGCAACCGCCAAAGCACCAGAGCCTTGAGCAATATTGTAGGAAAGCATTGCAACCAGCAGCAATGTGTCATAACCCGGCGAAGCAAGAGATGTAAATACGACGGGATAAAATACTTTGTGCATGCCGAACATGACGATGAATGGCAAAATAATCGCCATGAGCGCAACCGTCAGCCAACCAGCCCGATCCTGAATCCAATAGACTCCCGTAGATAAGCCATTGCCTACATAAGTTCCGAGCGGCCCAATGACGATCAAGCCGACAGGCACAACGATAAGCAGGACAATTAACGGCTTCAGAAAAATTTTAACGGGCCCTGGCGATACCTTATCGGCAAATCGCTCAATGTAGGACATGAACCACACAATAAGAATAATCGGGATCACCGTCGAAGCATATTGGACGACAGGTATTGGCATGCCGAGAAAAGCGATCGGCACCTTGCTGTTGAACAAAGCCGTCAAATTCGGATGAAGCAGCACGCCCGCAATCGATACCGCCACATACGGATTAACTTTGAACTTCTGCGCACTCGTGAATGCGAGTAAAATCGGCAGGAAATAAAACGCTGCATCGCCGACAATCGATAGAATCACATACACTTGATTCTCTTTAGCCAACCAGCCTAACGAAGTAACAAGCACTAAAAGCGCTTTCAACATCCCGGCAGCGGCAATCGCCGGAATGACTGGCTGGATAATGCCCGAAATGGTGCCGGCGAACAGGTTGAACCCCGCTTTAAACCCTTTTTCCCGTTTAACGCTGCCAGATTCTGCATCAATAGTGGTCATTTGGGCTAGCTCCCTGTACACATAACCTACATCATTGCCAATAATAATTTGATATTGCCCGCTGCTATTGACGACATCCAAAACGCCATCCAGCTGTTTAATCGCCTCTGTCTGCGCTTTCGCCGGGGTTTTCAAGGTCATTCTCAGCCGGGTCGAGCAGTGGATGACGCTGGAAATGTTGCTTTCGCCGCCAACCTTGTCCAGGATGGACTTCGCCGTCTCTTTGTAGTTCATAATGTTCCCTCCAGAGATTGTAAGCATGCAAATATAGGCAACAAAAAAAGACCTAAGACGGGCAGGTAAAAGTAAAGATTACCTACCCAATCTAGGTCTTGCCTGCCGAACAGTAACATGCCTGTATTGGATAAAATATGAAGTTATTGGTTGTGAAGCTTGATTGTTTAGTCTCGAGCTGTTTGGTAAATAAGCGCTTAGCCCTATTATAGCCAGATGTTTAGAAATTGCAAATCTTTTTTGCCGACATGCCGTTTATTCCATTTGATCAAGCAAAATAAATTGGCCATCCGCTTCTTCCAAGCGGAAAATGACGGGACGCTCCTGCGGGTGCTTGTTAGGCGCATGAATGGTCAGGCATAGCTGGCCTTCAAACGTTCTAAACAGCATGCCATGGCCCCCGTCCTTCGCAAACAATGGCTCGGCGTCCTGAATCCATGGCCCTGTAATTTGCCCGGAAGCCGAGCGGGCAATACCCATCGTATAGCCTTCCTGACCAGACGTCGACCACATCATGACCAGCTCGCCATTTGCCATGCGATATAGGAAAGGGCCGTCCGTGACGTAGTTTTGCTGATTGTCGCCACCGCCGACCGACCACACAGCATCCGAAGCTTTGAACAATAAGACCGGCTCGCCAATAGCTTGCTTGAAATCACGAGTAATCCGCACCGCATACATTTCGCCGTCCTGTACCTGCACCCACTCCTTGCAGAACACCATCCACGGATCGCCATCATTGTCGATGAACAGCGTGCCATCCAGGCATTCCCAATCCGGCGGGGTCAGCGCCCGGCTCCATGGCTCGAACGGCCCTTGCGGCTGGTCTGCCGCCAGAACGCCCGTTACCCGCGGAATGCCGTCCGCTTTGAAGCTGGCGAACATATAATAGCGGCCTTCCCACTCGTACACCTCCGGTGCCCAATAGTGATGGTCCGACCAGAAGTCCGGCTCAGGCCGGAAGCACGCAATGGGCCCCTCCCACTCAGCGAGATCGTCGCTCTCATAAACGTCAAAGCCTAGCGCTTTGCCGCTCCATACATTTTGCCCGGTGGAGCCGTACAAATAATATTTTTGGCGTGTTTGGTCGACTAGTATATATGGATCGCGAAAATGAATATCTCCCAGCTGTTTTTTGCTCAAATGAAACGCCCCTTTGCGCTATTTTAATCGTATTCACAAATGAATTAATGAAATCATTAATTAAAGAGCATATAAATTAACCTTACCTCATCATATAATTTGAAGGGCCTGATCGCAATCTTTTTTTGAAGGAGACAACTCTGTGCTAATTGTGACCCAGCATGCAACAAATTGTGCGTATATTCGTCTGAAATGAAAATGCAGGAAAATAATTAATCGTTTATTTCACTAAGGGAAGTGCAAACATGAAAGCAAAACATATAACCGTTCAAGGCTGTATTTTATTCAGCCTCTTAATAAGTGGTTGTTCGAATGATAGCCAAATAGGGACACCCACAGCAACCGAGAAGCCCATTTCAACGGCTCAGCCTGCGGCTGCCGTTACGAATTCGGCTGCTGAGCTGAGCAGCCTGAGCTTTACAACGAGCCGCAACGCCGATGGCAGCCTAAGTGCAGCTTTACCCGCTTCTTTCGGCCATTATTCAATGAGCAGCAGCCCTCCTGTCGAGCTTCAAGGAAGCATCTATCACATGGTCAATCTGTACCGCGGCGACGATAACGTTACAAATGCGCTTCTTTCCCACCGCCCCGGACAGGACGAGGTAAAGGTCGAATGGAGCGAGACGATTACCGATTCCAACAATCGCTGGTACAATTCTTTTCATCCCGGGAAGGAGCGGCAGCTTCTCAAACTGGACGAGGAACGGCTCGTGTTTCTTGAACCGGAAATCATTGGCGACAGTGGTCGCTACCACCTGTCCACTTTAAATGCAAAATCAGGTGAAATGGCACGGATTAGAGAGGATTTTTGGCCGCTGGCTGACGACTACGATTACATTTATCAATATCAATGGAACGAAGAGAAGCAGCAGCTGTTTATGCAGAGCTATTTGGGGAAAGTGTGGTTTTTCGACCTGCAAGGCGAGGACAACCAGGATCGGGTGCCGGAAAAGTTGCTCCGCGTCATCCCTCATTCGACGACCGGAGCCCCTTCCTTGTTCGTTTCACCTGACTTTGAACGTTTCGCCCACAACGATGAAAGCGGGGAGGTTACTTTTTACACGGCTGACGGACAACCGCTTAAAAGTGTTAAACTTCCGGAAAAACGCTATGTCGCCTCCGAATTGATGAAATGGAATCCGGCAGGCACCGTGGCCTGGATGGATACGGCTCCAGAGCAGCGGCATCGCATTACAGGCATCGATATTGATTACTTAAAGCTGGCTCCTCAGCAAATTCATTTTTATGACCATGATGGACTGCCTATTGCTTCGTTGAAAGCCGCGGCAGGCGATCATTCAGCGATAGAAGTCGTTCGGTGGCTTGATTCTAACGTCGCTCTCATCAAAGCCTATACCTATGCACTAAAAAACACTACGAATTATGACATAGAAGAAACGGATATTAGCTACTACAGCTATGATGTCATTCATAAAGTGAAAAAGCCCGCTGATGCAGCGCCAGCAGCACCGGTCAAGGATTCGGCCGCCAAGGCGGAACCGCGCATTTCCGAGGATGGGCGAACCCTTATATATGAACAAGGTTAAAAATGGGGCGTAATAAGCGGGCACTCTGCAGCAGCAGAGCAGCCTCTCAATCTTTATGAATTGCAAAAGGCTGACGATGGATTAATGCCCATCGTCAGCCTTGCATTTTTCAAACCAAAGCCTCAGCTATGCACGGAGGACGCTTCATCCAGCGTCTCCTGCTTCAAATTAATGCTGCCCGCGTCATCAATGAACCCAATCAGCTTCTCAAGCGCTGAAATTTCCAAAGCTTTAATCGTTTCCACACATTGCTTCATTTTGCCAATGAGGAGCAGGTCCTCACTAATTTCGAGTTTCAGATAGAGATTGCGCAGCACAAGCGTTTTGTCGACTAAAAGTGCAAATTCATCAGCTAACGCAGCTGACGGCTTAATCCTTCCTGTCTTGCTTAAATAGTCAAAAAGTAAGCGCATGCATTTTTTATGCTCATACAAAATATGAAAAGGCAAGCTTGAATGCGCGGTGCTCTGTTGTTCAATCCGATCAAGAAAATGCTGTAAATCCGTATAAACATCGATGCCGTATGAGGCCTGCTCCCTCGGCTTCGTGAATAAAGGCATTCGTTCGTATGAATTTCTAGCGTACAAATAATCCTTCAGCAGCTTGCTCGCTAACGAAAAATTAAATTCATAATGCTCGACTTGATTTAATTCAATGACCACGATTTTGGAGCGATTTAACACTTGTCCATAAATCCCCTGTTTCGCAGCATGAACAAGCGCCGGGATGGAGATGGTGACAGCCATGTACTGGGCGTTGAAATAATCCATCAGCGTAAATTCATTTTTCTCCAAATCATAGCCCGTAATAAGCAATTGGCTTCTTCTATTGGCCTTCCCATAAAAATTCGAATAAGGCACATAAAAATAATCGCAATTTATATAAACATATTGATTGTTGTCAATGCAGCTAATAATGAACTCATCTAATGGAGTCAATTGGTTAATTAGACTCAATTCTATTTCTTGCGTATAAATCCACGGGTTATTGTTGTGCCTCCAAATGAGGGGCTCCCCTAAATAAAAGCTCAGCCAATGAATGTCTTTATCGAAGGGCTTATCTGTATACAGCTGTATAAAATGATTCAATATCCAGGCTTGAGACTTTTCATCATTACTCATTACTGCTAAAAAATGGGAATATCTTTTGTACCCCACAACTATTGGTATCGTTACAGGCAGCATCTTTTTTGTCAAACGATCCTTCCTTTCTCATTATAATTGAGGGCTTGTCACAATTATTTTTTGAGAAACTCTAGATGAAGAATAAACCGCAGCAAAACACCCCTTCTTGCATCCTTATTTGTAATAATTATCCTATAATTGTAACGTATTAGTTAACAGGCTGCAATCCTTTTCGACCAATTGGTTCGAGTAGCCCCACTAAACAGCCTCCATCCAACCATTCCCGCTCTACCACAATCATTTTTCTAACTCTTTACAGAAAAGAGGACGCTTGCTTACCTTTTTCTGTTGTTCGGTCACCTACCAGTCGTTTTTTATTGTATTTACAACAATAATGATTTTGTATAGGATAAACGAAGAACTTGTAATTTCAACAGAGCAAAACAAAAATCCGTCAGGGGGACTCTAACATTGCGTATAAAAGAAGGTTACCCATTTGAGATACGACGTTTATATCATCAAGAACTTCAAGATATACGAGCGCTTATGCTTGAGGTAATTTCACGGCTGCCTTTCCAGGATCTTTCTGCAATGAATGACGAAGATTACTTCCTCGAGCTTATGAATGGAAAGGGTGAGGTATACGGTGCTTTTCATAATGGGAAATTAGTTGCTTATTCAGTTTTGGCATTTCCCGGTGTAAGTGAGAGTAACCTAGGAACTGAATTTGGAGTACCAGAAAAAGAATTGCCCTTTGTTGCAGTATTGGATTCAACTGTAGTCCATGAATCCGCTCGCGGGCTTGGTCTACAAAGCTTCTTTCATGAGCTGAGAGAAAAGCGTGCGGTGGAAAAAGAATGCCTGTACCTATATTCAACTGTGCATCCTCAGAACCATACAAGTATTCATAATCTAGAAGCTGCAGGTTTTACTCTTCAGTTTACACGACTGATGTACGGAGGCAAGAATAGACATTGCTATTCAAAACGACTAATTGGGCTAAAGAAGTACGATAGTTGAGTCAATATGAATCATATATGAAAGGAGCACTCAACAAAGAGCGCCCCTTTTACATTACAATCTTTTACTATTTGCTATTTTCCTACTGCCCGGCTGCTTTAATAAGCAAGTCCAGACTCTTCCTGAAATTTAAAATGGGAATTAGTCACATAGCCTCTCGGCAAAGCCGGCATGTTCGTAAAGGTCGATTGCAGAGCGATGTGCCGCTTCGTCTCGCCGCTTTTTACGATGCTGTGTAAAATTTCCAGCGCATGATAGCCCATCTCCTTGCTGGCCCGGTTCGCTCTGCCCTTGCGCATGGACCATGCCATTTCTGCAACGCCAAGTCCTCTGCTCTCCTGCGTGAAGCTATGGGATTGCTGCATCACCATCGGCTCCGTGTTCCCCTTCAATATAACGTTGACTTCCCCTCCAAAAAGGTTAGGATCTGACATATACATCACGCCATCCGTGCCGTACAGCACCAGCGTAGGCTTCTCTGGGACAATCAGTATGGAATTGGAGTCAAACAGCATGCTGCCGACCGCCCCGCTCGCAAATTGCAGCGTGCCGGCCATTAGATTTTCACACTGGATTTCGTAGGACTCATCGAGCTTCTCCATATAATAATGCTGCCGTTCCTTGTTCAGCGTCTTCGCAATTCCGGAAACCTCCGCCACAGGTCCCAAAAGGCTCAGCAAAGCGGTAATATAATAAATGCCCACGTCAAAACCAATACCCGCGCCGGGCTTAATCGCATTCGGAGACAGCTCCGCGAAGAGGGATACATCCCTGCTTAAGGCGCAGTGAGCGGATGTAATCGTTCCGATCATCCCGCTTTCGACTACATATCTGGCGGTCTGAATGCTAGCTCCAAGGAACGTATCCGGGGCGACGCCAAGGTATAGGTTTTTTTCATCCGCAATTCTCACGAGCTCGGCCGCTTCCTCCAGCTCCAGCGCCAGCACCTTCTCGGTATAAACATGCTTGCCAGCTTCCAGCAGCTGCTTGACGACACTGTAATGGGCGGTCGAAGCAGTCAAATTAACAACGAGCTCAATAGAGTCATCTTCCAAAATTTGTTGCATGGTGAGCGCTTTAATGTTGTATTTTTCGGCAGTGCGCTCGGTCTTGTCCAAATTACGATCATAGCAGCCGACGACCTCTAATATACGAAACTGGTTAATCATCGTGCTTAAATAGGCGTCGCTAATCGCTCCGCATCCAATAGTAGCTACTTTTACAGGTTTCAAAGCTGTCATCCTAGTCAACCCCTTCTATATTATAAAAAATAGCTCACGCCCAGAAAAAGAGAATCGTCCTTTGTTCATCCGGGATTAGAACGTTAAGCCTTCAAGCGGTACGAAACAAAGGCAAGCCTGCGGCTGTCCGGCGCCCATGAATTGACGTTAATCGTGCCTTGACCGCCGAACAGCTTGGCAATCGTGCGGGACGCTCCGCCTTCGGCAGGCATTAAGCGAAGCTCCACTTGTTTGTTCGGCGGGTGCTCGCCGGGGGCAACATCTTCGGTGCGGTAGGCCACATAACATACCCATTTGCCATCGGGAGACACATGCGGGAACCAGCTGTTCGCATCGTCAAAAGTCATTTGCTCCTGATTTTCCCCGTCAGCGTCCATCCGCCAAATTTGCATGAGGCCGCTTCGCGTCGAATTGAACCAGATCCAACGGCCGCATGGGGAATATTCAGGTCCATCATCCAAGCTTCCTGGAACATCGGTCAGCTGTGTTTCGTCGCCGCCGCTCACAGCAATCGTATAAATATCGTATTGACCCTTTCTTTCCGCACAATAAGCAAGCGTCGAGCCGTCAGGAGACCATCCATGCAAATAGCTAGGAGCATTCGGCGTTACAAGTTCCGGCGTTCCTCCTTCGAGTGGCAGCACGTAAATTCGGGAGCTTGCATCCTCTTCCGTAAAATGGCTGACCGCAAGCCTCGTGCCGTCGGGAGAAAGCAAATGATCGTTGTTGCAATCGATCGCAAATCCGGTTTCAATCTGCTTAACCGTTTGGCTGTCCAATTCATAGGCGTACATGCGGCCATTGCCGTTATAAACTAGAAATCGGCCGTCCTGCGTCCAATTCGGAGCTTCAATGACGTAGTCGAATTCTCGTAAAACCGTCCGTTCCCCCGTAACGATATCGAGCGTTTCCAATAGGCTGTAGCTATCCCGCTGCTTCATCAAAGCTCTGAGCGCATGAATGTCCACTTTTCAATCCCCCTCTGATATTTAAAATAGCTTGTGATTTCATGTCTGATGCGATTAATCCGCTTATTTCACTTCGTCTAAAGGCTTGGCCAGCCCTTTGACCAGGAGCTCCATTAATTGGCTAGTGTCAGCCAAGTTGTTAATGCTGAGCTCTAACCCAAGCTGCGCTTTCGTGTCTACATAGCTGTATGAGCCTTTGCCGAAATAGCCGACATGATATGGCTGTTCTGCTCCGATGCCCTCCAGCGTGTCATACATTGCCTTCCGGTCATCTACAAACAGGCAGAAATGGAATACGCCTTGTCCGTTATTGTCCAAGAAGGTTCTCCATGGACTCGGCGTTTCCGCTGGCTGCATAAGCTCTAGTATGAAATTCCCCAGCTCATATTTGGCGACCTTGCAGCCGCTATATTCAGAGGCCTTCTCATGCGTATAGTGAAGCAAGCCTTCCGTTGGGAATATTTCTACAGGCGCCTGCTGGACGCCGAGCACCTTGGACCAATTGGCGCTGGCCTGCTTCGCATCATGAACGACAAGGCAGATCTGGGTCATTACAGGTGGCGATTGAGTCATCATTTTTTTTCCACTCCTTCGATTCGTTTAAAAGCCATGCAGATGAATAACGATGCAAAAACATGAAGCTAGCTGGTGTTCATACAATATGTTAACGTTAACATATCAATCACAGCCAATGTGTTAACGTTAACACATTGGCTATATAACTAGGCAATGCTTAACCGTGCTCACTCGAAAAATCTTCCAGCTACCGCGGTGCGGACGCTAAAAAGCAAGGAGCAGGGAGCCCGATGGGAAAACCCGCCGGGCCGAAGGGAAGGCCGCCGCCTACCTTTTCAGACCATATGGCTTTAGTCGCCCTTCCATTCTCGCACCGTATGGCGATCCATCAGAAAAGGGTCTATCCCGATTGTGCAAGATGTGGCTTCCTGATCATTCATTCGCTGCAAAAGCAGCTGCAAAGCATGATCGCCAATTTCCTTAAATGGCAAGCCGACGGAAGTAATCGGCGGTGACAGCAAAGCGGACAGCGTGTTGTCATATCCGATCAGCGATAGATCATCAGGTACGCGAAGACCGCGTTCATACAATATCTGTAATACTCCGCAGGCGTAAATATCAGAGGTCATAAAAATCGCCGTAGGCGGCTGTCCAGCCCTTAACAGCTGGTCGATTGCCATTCGGCCTGCCTCGATCGAATATTCGGGCATCACCTGCACCCACTCTTCATGAGGGGCAATTCCCGCCTCGTTCAGCGCATCCAAATAACCGGCATAACGATCCTCTTCCACCTGATGTCCCAGCTTGGAGCCGATAAAGGCAATTCGCCGATGGCCCTTTTGCAGCATATGCCGGACGGCACCTAATGAACTCGCACGATCATTAACGACAATGCGGTCTACCATCGGCATATCATAGGTTCGTTCGATCATCACAACAGGAATATGATTTTCAATTAAACGCCCAATTAAGTCTTTGGAAATGGAAGGATAGGAAGTCAGAATGACTCCATCCACCCGGTGACCGATCAAGTCGTTAATTTGCTGCTCTTCCTCGCCGAGGCCCATATGGCTCGTCAGCGTCAGCACATGGTAACCGCTGCTTGCCGCTGCCGTATTAATCGCGGAGCTGATCTCCTTGAACTGCATATTGGTGTTGAATAGTGTCAAATGTCCAATAATGTTGCTGCGGCTGCTTTTCAGCCCCTGTGCAATTCGGTTTGGAATATATCCCAATTCTTTGATGATGCGCTCGATTTCCCGGCGCTTATCCTCAGATACATAACCGTTGTTATGCAAAACTCTGCCGACGGTCGCAAGCGAAACACCAGCTGCCTTAGCCACATCCGACATCTTAATATTCATTTTCAGTCTCCAGATTCCCATGTGTTATCGTTAACATATTAACATGTTAAATTCGTTAGGGCAATATGATTGAAAACGCTTTTTTTAATCTTTCTTTTCGGGATGCTGTTCCCCCCTTCTCTGCATCGCTCGGTAGGCGCTGGGAGAGACGCCGTTTAGCAGCTTAAACATTTTGCTGAAGTGAAACTCCTCGAAATAGCCGCATAGCCTGCCAACCTCTTTAACCGGATAATCTGTAAATTGCAAATAGCCGCAAGCCTGCTGGTTGCGCAGATGGTTCAAATATTCTTTCGGTCCCATGCCTGTATATTTGAGAAAAAGCTTTCGCAGATAGGAAGCGGAAATGCTGTATTCCTTAGCCAGCTGCTCAATTCGCAAGTTTTCCCTATAGCTGCCCTCCAAATGCTTTTTTATTTGTTCAAAGGCGGCGATGGCTCCCGATTCAGCCAAGTTCCAGTCCGGCTGTTCAATCTGGTGGAGTCTATGCAGCAATATTTGCAGTTTGGATTGGGCAACGCTAGCGCCAGCCGCAATTCCTGCGAACCAATCCTCATGTGCTTCACGAAACAACTCCCCTAGCTCTTCCGCTTGCTTTGGCTGATATTGACTTAAAAAAGGGAGCGTAAGCTTGTTTATTGGTTTAACCTCCCCCCACATCACATCATAGATAAGCTCCGCGCAATCGAAGAGAACCATCGTCATGCGGAGCGGAGCATGCGGCTCTGAGCGCATGGACATCTCAAGACCGGGCTTTAAATAAGCGAGCATGCCCGCCTGCACCTTATGCTCCGTGTTCGTCAGAAAGGTCCCCTCTCCCCCATGAATCCAGTACAAGCTGTGCACATTCACAAGATTGCGAACATCCTCCCAGCCCGGATACGTTATTTTATCGAGGACGAAATGAATGTGCAGCACTAGGTTATTCGTGTGATAGGGCATTAGCTCCATCTCTATACCCCCTCTTCGATCCCGCTTCAATAGAGGATCGATTTTTACATGCGATTGCAGGTTTATTCCATTCCGCCTCAAAACGCCGCATGCTATTATCCATATTATCAAACGATAGCCAAGCTGACTAATGCTTCCTAGCGAAGAAGGAGGAATACTGTTGTTAAGGACTTTTCGCGAGCATCATATTCGCAAGACAGCATTATTGGACGGGCCATGGGACTTTGTAACAGATTCAGGCAATGAAGGACTCCATGAAAAATGGTTCGATCGATTTCCACATGATTCAAAAGCTTTATACATTCCATCCTGCTGGAATAACGAGCTGTCTCTGTTCCATTACGAGGGCGTTGCCTGGTATAGAAAAAAGATTCGGCTTGCAGATGCGCAGCATGTCAGACTGATTTTCCATGCCGTGCTAGGCCATTGCGATGTTTATTTGAACGGACGTCATCTCGGTTATCACTATGGCGGCTACACCCCATTTAACTTTGTCGTTCCTTCGTTAAGTGCGGGAGAGCATGAGCTTATCGTGCGGACAGACAGCACATTGGATCGCCTTACAATTCCAACGGAGCACGTCGATTGGTTCCACTACGGCGGCATTATCCGTTCCGTTGAACTGCAGCTTTTGCCGGATCTGTATATTGAGCAGCTCAAAATCGACTACTTGTTGGAAGGAGCAGAGGCAGACCTCTCCATTCAAGTAAGGCTTAACTCCCTCTCGCAGCAAGCTATCACCACGACATTGAAGCTTTCCGAAGGCGGACATGTTTTTCACTCTGAGAAAGTTAAGCTAGAGGCAGGCCAGTCTGTAGATTGCAGAGTGAAGCTGCATTGGAGCGACGTTCGGTTGTGGAATGTCGGTAAGCCGGAATTGTATAAAATAGAGGCTCGTACCGATTTTGACGACAAAATCGATCGAATCGGCTTCCGCCGAATAGAAACAAAGGACCACCGGATTCTCATTAATGGCTCTGCAATTTATTTGAAGGGTGTGAACCGCCATGAGGAGCACCCGGAGTGGGGCTTTGCTTTTCCGCCAAAGCTGATGCAGAAGGACCTCGATATCATCCGGGAGCTTGGCTGCAACACCGTGCGGGGTTCCCATTATCCCCAAAGCCCTTATTGGCTTGACCTGCTGGATGAGCATGGCATCCTTTTCTGGAGTGAAATCCCGATGTGGGGAGCCTTTTTGCCAAACGAAACGGTCTGCGAGCCATTGTTCCAGGATCGTGCGCTCACTATGATTTCAGAGATGGTTAGCCTGCACTACCATCATCCATCGGTCGTGTTCTGGTCGGTTCATAATGAGATCGACTCCCGTACGCAGGATGCCTATGAGATGACGAAGCGGCTCGTTTCCTTAGTCAAGCAAATGGATACGTCCAGACTTGTTACTTACGCCACGATGCACCCGCTGGAGGATGTTCTGCTTCCGCTTTTTGATGTCATTGGCATCAACAAATATTATGGCTGGTACGAAGGCGATATAAGCGGCTTTCGGCAAATGCTCCAGCAGTTCCACGAGCGGGCGGAAATGCTAGGGGCGGGCGATCGTCCGGTGCTCATGACCGAGTTCGGGGGAGCGGGCATCTTTGGAGACGTCGGCTGGGAGCCACGATTGTTCAGCGAGGACTACCAGGCGCAAATCGTAACGGAGGCGCTGGACATCTTCCGCAACGATGCTAAAATCGGCGGCACCTATATTTGGCAATTCGCCGATATCCGGGGCGATCTGAAGAGCGACGGCAAGCATTTTCGCGACCGTGCGCGCAGCTTCAACAATAAAGGCCTGCTGAACGAATACCGCAAGCCTAAACAAGCGTTCCGCGAGGTGCGGCGCATATACCAATCTTGGAACGATACTGCGGATCTGCACGAATAGCCTAACGATAACGTTCCAAGCTCTCATCTACAAAAGTAGGAATAACTACCGCCGAACAATTCCCTGCCAAGCAGGAGTATTTTTCGGCGTTTTTTTGCAGAGCGGAATATGGAGACCATAGATATGTACCTTGCCTTAGTCCAAAGCTGTTCCTGCTTTGTCCGTGCTATCCTTCCAGTCACATCTTGACCTTCCCTAGGATACTTTATAGAGTGGGAGCCGTTGAATTTACACATACCCAGGAGGGATCGATGATGAAACTGGATTTGGGCTGCGGCGCTAGCAAGCACCCTGACTTTTACGGAATTGACCGCCGTCCTCTGGATGGCGTGGATTTGGTATGGGATGTGAACAACGGCATTCCTCTGCCTGATAATTCGATAGAATGGGTGTTGGCATCCCGCAGTCTACCTTATGTCCAAGATTTACATGCCGTATTGAAGGAAATCTATCGTATTTCTATTCATAAATCCGTCGTATGCATACTGGCCCCTTATGCCCACAGCTTCAGAAACGCAACAAATCCTCTGCTCCGGCATCGCTTTGACGAGCATACCCCTCGTTATTTAACGAAGCATTTTTATCAGCCGCCACACGGACCAGAATCTCCAGAAATCAAATTTTATAATGACTTGGAGGAAATTCCATTTGATTTCCGCTTGCTTCGCATGGAATACTTCTACAACGAAATCTTTCGCTCCCCTATGTATGAATCGGAAGAACTGGAAGAACTTCAACGGCTTCAGGCCAATGTCGTGGATGAAATCATGTATCATTTCGTCGTCGTCAAAGAGCATATCTCGGCATCCGAGCTTGATCAATTGTCACGGCAATCCCAAATGGAGCCCTTCTGCGTAAACGCATTGCGCAAACTTGAGCCTCCTGCGGATCCGATAGAAAAAGCCGAGCATCGCTTTCCAGAAGAAACCGATGCCGTTCCGCCAATCCCCCCCAAGCGTTCTTTGGCTCGGAGACGCCTCCACAAAAAAGCGCCGCGATTTTCAGGCAACCCCAGGAAACGATCCCGTTATTATCGATAATTTATTTGCCTTGCCCGAATGTGGACAGACAAATTCAAGAGTTTAGGCTCATACTCATGAGTTGATAGAAACTTTTATGGAGTTGTCTTTCCGAAATGGAGGTGAATCAACATTCCACTTATCGTTCGGGCAACTGTTAATGCAACAGGCGCCATTACCTTTACGGGAAACACCCTCGGCCTCAGTCGTTCCGAGGTGTCTGGCATACCCGGAACTGCCGACAGCATTGGCGCATTCACTACAACCAATACCGCCCTGCGATATGGCACCTATCCTTTTGGCACCACGGATAATTATCTGCTCAACAGCTCGTCAGCCGTCCTGAATCTTCCAGCAGGAAGCACCGTGCTTTACGCAGAGCTGATCTGGGGCGGCACTTACGTCAACGGCACCACCAATCTGACGGCAGCCATTAATAATTCGGTGTCCTTCGCCACCCCCTTGGCCACCTCTGACGTATCGCCTGACTCGGCTACTAGCAACATCTTTGATCTGGGCGGAGGGGCGCTTGGATATGTGAGAACGGCAAATGTGACCTCGCTGGTTCAGCAGGGCGGTGCAGGAACCTATACAACGGGACGGGTCGTAGGCACCCTGACGATCAGCAGTGATCCAACCGCCAACAATGCCGGATGGACACTCGGCGTCATTTATCAAAATGCCTCCCTTCCCTTTCGCAATATGTCTCTGAGGGCAGGGGCCATTCTCGTTCAAAGCACCTCATCAGCTGTTAATACTACACTTACTGGATTCTCTACGCCTGTATCTGGGGCTCTTGGAGGTAGAGCGTTATTCAGCGCTCAAGAGGGGGATGCCAACCGAAACGGTGATCAGGCGCTGTTCGGCCCTACAACTGCAACCTTGGTTGCTTTGTCGGGTACGAACAATTTCGCCAACAACTTTTTTGCCTCCCAGATCAATAATAATGCCGGCGCGTTGGATACAACGGGCACCTTCGGGAGCCGCAACCAGACCAACGGTGCGCCTGGAAGCAATATTGCGGGAGGAAGACAGGGCTGGGACATTACCAACGTGGATATATCGGCCAGATTGGTCAATAATCAGACCTCGGCTGTACTTCAATTAACGACCTCTGGCGATGCCTATGTCCTGAATGCCAATGCCCTGCAAATCGATATTAACGCACCGAGAGTCGGTGTGACCAAATCGGCTAATGTATCCGGCTCCCTGACCGGTGATACGATTCGTTATACCGTTACCGTCACCAATACGGGAACAGCCAATGCCACCGATATGATTGTGACCGACAGCCTTCCGGCCGGATTAACCTTCGTTGCGGGCAGCGTCACGGTTGCGGGTGCTGCAAGGCCGACCAACGATATTACGGCTGGCGTACCGGTCGGTACTTTAGCGCCAGGTGCCTCTATTGCCGTGGCCTACAGCACACGGGTAACTTCCATGCCCGGCACACAGCTGCTCGTCAACACAGCCAGTGCCTCCTTCAATTTCCAAAGCATAGCCGGAGGCCCGATCACACCTGCTGTTATACCGTCAAACGGCGTCACGGTCCCCGTATATTCGCCGATTCTAGCGATGAAAAAAACAGCAAGCACAGCTAATGCAACTGTGGGAAGCACCGTCACTTACACGATTGTTGTGACCAACTCAGGCAATATCGCTGGCACGACAACCGTAACGGACCCGATACCTGCGGGCACTTCGTTTGTGCCGAACAGCGTGACCGTGGGAGGTGCGACCGTGCCGGGAGCCAATATTGCTGCAGGGGTTCCGGTTGGCTCCATTCCGGCAGGCGGCTCGGCCACCGTCACCTTTCGGGTATTGGTTCAAAATCTGCCCTCTCCTCCACAGCTGGTAAACCAGGCTACCGCCGCGTATACGTTCACGGTTCCCGACGGCCGAGCCTCTTCCGGCTCGGCAGCCTCGAACACCGTAACGTTGCCTGTTGCCCTGCCGAATGTAGCAGTCGTCAAAAGCGCCAGCGTACCTGATGCTTCTGTCGGAGAGGCTTATACCTATACCGCAATAATAGCCAACAATGGCACTGATCCCGTCACGAATGTAACTTTGACCGATGCCATGCCGAGCGGTTCTGTTCTTGTAGCCGGCAGCGTGACCCTGAACGGAGCCCCTCAGCCGTCGGCTAATCCTGCAAGCGGCATTGCTATTGGCACTTTGAATGCGGGCAGTTCAGCAACCATCACCTTCCAAGTAACATCATCATCGCTGCCCTCTCCGGCTCAATTTGTCAACAGAGCTTCAGTCGCGTACAGCTCCGGAGCATTCAGCGGTGTATCGCTGTCCAATACCGTAACCATTCCGGTCTATCAGCCGATTGTACGTACAGTGAAATCGGTGAACCGGAACGTTGCCACCGTTGGAGATACTTTAACTTATACGGTGTTCGTCTCAAATACCGGCAATTTGGCTGCACAAGCGACCTTAACGGATACGCTTCCGGCAGGCACCTCCTTTGTGCCTGGAAGTGTCACGGTTAACACGGTTTCCGTCCCGGGGGCTTCTCCGCTAGCGGGTATTTCTCTCGGCTTGATTGCGCCCGGCAGCTCCGTTCCTATTACATTTCAGTTCCTTCTGAGCACGCTGCCCTCACCGCCACGGCTCGTGAATCAGGCAACAACGTCGTATTCGTATCAATTGCCAAGCGGACGCTCATTTACAGGCTTTACAGCTCCGTCCAATGTTGTCGATATCCCGGCCACCTCGCCTAGTGTGACTGTAACCAAAGCGGTTAACAGCACGATTGCCACCATAGGCGATATTCTGACGTATACGATATCCGTCACGAACAACGGTGTAGAAGCGGTAACTAATGCTGTATTTTCAGATAACCTTCCCTCCGGAACGGTTTTTGTAGCGGGCAGTATCGTCGTGAACGGCACAGCCTTGCCTAATGCAGACCCCAGCGGCGGCATACTGCTTGGAACCATTAACGCTGGGAGTATCGTGCCGATCAGCTTCAACGTCCGTGTGGCAGCCGTTGCGTCAACTATCCCGGCACTGCTCAGCAATCGGGCTAATGTGAGCTTTACTTCAGGGAGTTTTACCGGATCCTCCTCCTCAGCGCTGGTCACAACGGCCACTTACCTCCCCGTCATTAACGTGGTGAAAAACAGCAGCGTCAGTACATTAACTGTAGGAGACACCTTTACGTATACATTAACCGTCAGCAATACCGGCAATTATCCGGCTGAAGTTCGATTAGAGGATGCGTTGCCTCCTGAGGTTGTGTTTGTGCCCAATAGCGTTGTCATTAACGGATTTCCGAATCCGGGTGTCGATCCACTTACAGGCATCGCTCTGGACACGGTGTCCGCAGCCGAAATCAACGTCGTCAGCTTCTCGGTTATCGTCGTTTCCTTGCCGAATCCACAGCAGCTTGTCAATCAGTCGAATGCGCTCTACACCTATACCCTGCCTGACGGCAGAATGTTTGCGAAAAATTCCTTATCCAACACAGTTACAATCTCTGTATCCACACCCAATGTATCCGTGCTCAAAAGCAGCAGCAGCTCATCAGTAGCCAGCGGCGACACGCTCACCTATAGCGTACTGGTCGCCAACAATGGTTTAGCTCCAATTAACAATGCGGTCATAAGCGACATGATGCCTCAGGGCACCAGCTTTATTTCCGGGAGCGTGTTTGTAAATGGTGCGTCCGTACCACTTGCAAATCCGGCTATCGGCATTCCAATCGGTACATTAGCCCCCAGCGCTTCTGCTACCGTAACCTTCGAGGTGATGGTCAACATGCCAGCTCCATCCGTAATTTCAAATCAGTCCACGGTCAGCTTTACCTCTGGCGCTTTCTCGTCAACGTCCCAATCCAACAACGTGAATACGCCAGTTACGCAGCCTGTCATCAATCTGGTGAAAACTTCGGATACGACCAACGCTTCTGTTGGAGGCTCGGTTACATATTCCGTCGCTGTTTCCAACACAGGCAATCTGGCCGCACAGGTCACCTTGACCGACATCCTGCCTAACGGCACAGCCTTTATTCCGAACAGCGTGGTGGTTGGAGGCTTGCCTGTGGCTGGAGCTGATCCTGCTACAGGCATTCCAGTAGGGTCTGTGGCTGCCGGGGCAACGGTCCTTGTCACCTTTAGTGCGCTGGTGACTTCCCTGCCGAGTCCTCAGCAGCTTGCCAACCAGGCCGCAGCAGCCTACACCTTTGTACCGCCAGATGGACGTACACTGTCAGGCAGCGCTTTGTCCAATACATTAAGTATTTCTGTGTCCGCCCCCAATGTTTCGATAGTCAAAAGCTCCACGACGGCTAATACAACAATCGGAGACACGGTCCCCTATTCCGTCAGCGTGACCAATACAGGTATTGCGTCAGTAACCAACACCATATTTTCGGATCCTACTCCCGAAGGCTCGTCCTTCGTACCAGGCTCGGTTACAATCAATGGCGTACCAAGCTCTGCCGCTGTTCCAGCCGGCGGGATTCCACTCGGAACGATCGCGCCGGGAGCAACGGTTATCGTTACCTTTAACGTCCTGGTGGATTCACTCCCACCATCCGGCTCGCTCATTAACCAATCGTCTGCAACCTTTACTTCTGGAGCTTTTTCGGGATCAACCTTCTCCAACGTCTCAGTAACACCAATTAACCAGCCGATTCTGACGGCCGTGAAATCAGCAGGCGTTGTCGCTGCAACAGTAGGCGATACGCTGAATTATACAATAGCCGTTACAAATTCCGGAAACTATAGCGCTTCGGCAACCGTCACGGACACCATCCCGACAGGGACCTCCTTCATTCCGAACAGCGTTATCGTGGGCGGCGTGCCTCAAGCTGCCGCTTCGCCTTTAACAGGAATCCCTATCGGCGTCGTTGCACCAGGAGCAACCGTTCAGGTCATTTTCTCTGTCCTTATCGAATTCCTTCCTACGCCGCAGCAGCTTCTAAATCAAGCCACAACCAGCTTCGATTTTACGCTGCCTGACGGGCGTCCGTTCAGCAGCTCTGTAACCTCCAACACGGTTGTAGTAAGCGTAACGGCCCCTAACGTTTCTATTGTCAAAGCCACGACTACCACCGCTTCTACGGTTGGCGATACCATTGCGTACAGCATCAATGTGACAAATAACGGAATTGCAGCGATCAGCAACACGCTGCTTACCGATCCGATTCCTGTAGGTACGGCTTTGGTTCCGGGAAGCGTAACCGTAAACGGAGTATCACAGCCTGCGGCAGTTCCAGCTGCCGGCATACCGCTCGGCGATATTGCGCCTGGAGCATCTGTACCAGTGACCTTCAGCGTAACGGTTAATTCGGTTCCGAATCCGGCTTTCGTCAACAACCAGTCGTTTGTCAGCTTTACTTCTGGTGCTCTCTCGGCTACGGCCTTCTCTGACAATGTAGTCACGCCTGTGTTTCAGCCTGCTTTGTCCGTAGTCAAAACCGTCAGCAGCACGAATGCTACTGTTGGAGATACCATCGTGTATACATCCACGATTACGAACTCAGGGAATATTGGCGCAACGACAACTTTAACTGACCCGATTCCTGCCAATACCTCGTTTGTTACAGGCAGTGTTAGCGTTGACGGCGTGCCTCGTCCTGGCAGCAATCCAGCATCTGGCATTCAGCTTGGAACGATAGCTCCTGCCGGCAGCGTTGTGGTTACCTTCAGCGTCACAGTTACAACCTTGCCAACGTCTGGCTCCTTCAGCAACCAGGCTACCGTCAGCTTCACTTCCGGCGCGTTCTCAGGTACATCCTTGTCCAACATTGTCACACTGCCTGTAGCTCAAGCGATAATTGGCGTACTAAAGGGCTCCAATGTGACTGTCGCTACGGTAGGCGATACAGTCATTTACTATTTGAACATCACTAATACTGGAAATACGGCGGCAACCGTTACGCTCTCAGACCCGGTGCCCGCAGGCGCCGAATTTGTCCCCAACAGTGTCATTATCAATGGTATGCCCCAGCCCGGAGTCGATCCTGACCAGGGCATCGTAGTCGGAACAGTTCCGTCAGGAGGTACGATTACCGTTACGGTAACCCTGCAAGTGACCATTGGATCGCTGCCATCACCACAGCAGTTGGTCAACTCGGCCGTAGCCACCTTCTCCTTCTTGCTTCCCGATGGAAGAACCGGTACCGGATCGGCTCCATCCAATACGGTCGTCATTCCGGTTTCCTCTCCAGATGTCAGTGTGGTTAAGAGTACGCCTGCCATTGATGCCGTTTCTGGAGATACTATCACTTATACGATTCTTGTGACGAACAACGGCATTTCTACTGTCAACAATGTTGTCGTTATTGACCCGATTCCAGTCGGCAGCACCTTTGTCGCAGGCAGCGTCACCGTGGACACCGTATCGTTTCCGGCAGCAAATCCTTCTGTCGGCATAGCCGTCGGTTCAATAGCAGCAGGTGCCACGTCTACCGTTACCTTCCAGGTGACTGTATCATGACGCCCGGCACAGCCAAGGAAGAAAGCCTGCTAAACCAATCCCGCATCCTCTATAGCGCAGGTGGAACGGAATTTGTTACTTATTCCAATACGGTGAACACACCCATCGTAGGCCCTGTCATCACCCTAGTCAAAAGCTCTGAATCATCTCAGGCATTTCCTGGCCTCCCGGTCATTTTCGCTGTATCCATAACTAATTCGGGCAATCGGGACGCAGATATTGCCATCTATGATTTGCTGCAAGAAGGAACTGAATTTGTCCCTAACAGCGTACACCGGGATGGCATTCCGCTTCCGGGCGCCAATCCCGTGTCCGGTTTGCACCTTGGCAGGCTCGGCCTGCATCAGAGCATTCACATTACCTTCCAGCTTATGACCGCCCTGCAAATGACCAGCGAGCAACTGAGTAACCGAGTGCGGGCAGATTATACATTCCAGACGACCAATGGGCGGCTCGTCGAGGATAGCGTTTTTTCCAATACGGTCACACTTCCTGTAGTCCGAATCGGCAAGCCGGAGATTACGATTACCTTTTCGGTGAACAAAACCCGCGCCAGTCCGGGGGAAATCCTTCGTTACACCGCACGTGTAGCCAACATAGGAGACGTCGCCGCAGATGTTCTCCTGCTATCCACTATTCCGAGCGGCACGCTCTTCGTCCGCAACAGCATTACCTTAAATGGAATCATGCAAAGCGGGGAGCTTGTGGCCACGGGCATCGCACTAGGATCAGTTGCCCCCAGAACCCAGTCTATCGTAACCTTTGAGGTGATGGTCACAGGCAGCAATGCTGTATCACCAGGGCAGCTTTTAATCAACGAAACCCGCACAGAAGGCACCTATAGAAGCTCTGACGGCAGCGTTATACGGCTGGAGCCCTCGGTATCAAGCACCGTTTCAACAGAGGTATGCTGTCCGCTCTTTCAACTTGAGGTTAGCACGAATCCCTCTATCGTAGAGCCCGACGCTGTTGTTAATTATACCGGCCTGCTGACGAATTCCGGGAATTGGGCTGCTGATGTTACGCTGACCCGCCTTACGATCAGGCAAACGGTTCTAGTGCGCGGGTCCATCCTCATAAATGGGATACCCTCCGCAGATCCTGACGCCTCTGGCTCCATTAATATAGGGAATGTATCGCCCGGAAGCACAGTTCAAATCTACTATCAGGCTAGGGTAAGCTCGCTGGTAACGAGCCCTGTACTGCAAGGAATAGCCACAGCTCAATATGCGTATGAACTGAACGGAGTTCAGCACAATGGAGAAGCGGCCTCCAACGGTAATGTGATTTACATTGAATACTCGTATGAATGAGGAGCTTGGGCACATGAACTGTTCCATATGTAAAACAATCATTGCAAAAACAAGCTGGAATTCAGGCTATTGCCAGAATTCCAGCTTGTTTTAATGAAGCTACCGCTTCGCCTTATAAAACTCATGATCAAACGTCATGAGTGTTCTCTGCTCAGTCCGCGAGACCTACTCCAACTAATGCCCTGCCCTTCTCCTTTCTCCCTCCTCACTCCTTGCATCAGGATTAGTCGCACGATCCAGAAACAACGTTGAATTGATGACCAGATTAACATCAGGCCAAGTCCGTGCCAAAATCCGCCAACCCCGCTTATTCAGCTGTAATTCATCAATCGCTTCATACATGATTTGCCTCATGCCTACGGCCGTACGAACAGCTACGAGAGGACTTTGGGATGTACGAGCTATTTGTTCAAGCACCGCCAGTTTATTTTGCACGAGACTAGCTACAAAGATCCGGCTATAGCAGCTGTAATCGAACTCTGCCCCATCTTTCATCATGACATTCACTTTCGTTCCTAACCCCATTTTTTCGAGAAAAGAGCACGAGGTTTCACAGGCCGCTGGGTCGATATCAAGGCAGATGACCTCCACATCAGCTAATAGATGAAGAATAATCGCGCTAAGCGGCATCGGCCCGCTGCCAACAAATACAATCGGCGAATTCTCTATCTGACCATCTTGCCGATTAAACGGACGCAGGGTGGACAGCTCCTCGCTAACTAAAGCCATATAAATCGTCCAGTAGGGCAGCTGTGTGACGATATCCATTGCGGCAGCCTCCGCCCTGCAAATATGCTGAGAATCAGCCAGCTCTACTTGAAATTCGGCTTTTGACAGCTTATCCTGCAGCATTCGCTGGTTCATGACCATATATTCATCGCTTAGAACAGCCTTGATTTCTTCGGGCGAGTAGCAAATGCGCAATTGCTGTGAAAGGCGCCCGATCATGTTCGCCACCCGTAGATTGGCAGGAGAAAGATCCTCTTCTTTTTGAAGAAGCTCATTTATTTCACGAATAAAATCGATAAAATCATCAACCTTTTGAATGCTTGGCGCTCTCGCTGTATGAATAGTAGTATTTGTAGAAAAGTCCTCCATTTGCCCAATTCCTCCTTCAATCTGCATCCGCGTTCCCACTTCGAATATATTCGAATGGTTAGCAATGTAGACGAAGGTTAGGACTGGGTATTCAGCAAATCATCTTTAGCAAACGAACCGACGCTCATCAAATATGAAGAGTCGTCGCCAGCCGCATGCTGCATGGCCGCACAGGTCAGCATTGCACTTAGACGCACTCCTGCTTCGCAAGCAGTCGTTTTTTATCCACCTTTCCATTTGAATTAAGCGGGAATTCCTGCAGCTCGACAAACTGCTTAGGGATAATCGAGGGCGGCAGCCTCTGAAGCAAAAAAGCTCGCAGTTCGGTTACCGACACCGTTGCCGCTCCCGGCTGCGCCAAGCGATAATAAACGATCAGCTTTCCTCCTTCATCTTCCGGTGAAAAAAGGACAATAGCGGCTTGAATCGCCTGATGAGCTTCAACTGCTTTACGAATTGTTTCAGGATGAACGAGTATGCCATTAATTTTCAGCTGATCGTCGACCCTGCCGGCATATTCGACTAGCCCCTCTGGCAGCCATTTTCCAAAGTCTCCGGTGCGGTACAACATAGCTCCTTGTTCGAAGGGGTTCGGAACAAATCTTTGCTTTGTCAGCTCCTCGCGCTGCAGGTATCCCATAGCCAAGCCTTCTCCGGCGATGCAGATTTCCCCAATTACACCGATCGGGCATAGCTGCATGTGTGAATTAACGATGTATATGCTTGTATTTCCAATCGGCTTGCCAATCGTTACAGGCAAGCCTTCCTTCAGCTCGGTGGTTACGGACACGACCGTCGCCTCAGTCGGACCGTAGTGATTAAAAACCCGATATCCCTTGTGCACAAGACGATCCTTCAGCCCCTGCTCAAGGGCTTCTCCTCCGGAAATGACAATTTGCACGCTAGCGAGCCGCTCTCCTTCCGACAGCAGCCGATTGAGCAGCGTAGGGACAAGATGAATAACCTGTACCTGATGCTTGTCAATAAACTGCCGGAACGCGCGCTGATGCACCAACAGCTCGGTTTGAATCAAAACGACGCTGCCACCCCCTAGCAAGGTGCAAAAGATCGACTCTACCGATGCATCAAACGTCAAGTTGGCGGCTAGAAGCACACGAAGCGGCGCCTCTCTGCCATATTGGGCGTTAAACCAAGCTGCATAATTGACGACGTTCCGATGCCGGATCATCACCCCCTTAGAGGCTCCCGTCGTTCCCGATGTATAGATGATATACGCCAGAAGTTCTGAATCGGTCGACGTGTTAAAGCTCTTCTCAAAATCCGACTCGTCCGAGTAAGACGAAGCCTCATATGGGTTCAGCGTCTGGAGTCCCTGCAGCGGCGTGCGAGAGATCGCGATTTGGGCTTTGCAGTCTTCCAAAATGATACGGTTATGCGCCTCCGGTGCACGGAGATCGATGGGCAAGTATGCGGCGCCCGCTTTCAATATCGCCAATAAACCGATCAGCATTTCCGGCGTGCGGTCGGCCGTAATGGCAACGATCTGTCCCTTGCCTGCTCCCCTCTTGCGCAGCGATGCAGCAAGTCTGCTGGATTCTCTCTCCAGCTCCCCGTAAGTCAAGCTGCCAGCGTTTGAAACAACCGCTATGTGCTCCGAATGCAGCGCCGCGCGTTCCGAGAACAGTCCGTGTATCGTCCTCTCCCGTGGAAACGCAAGCGTAGTCTCGTTGAAGTCCCTTGCGAGCTGAATATATTCATCGGCTAGCAGCATGGGTACATCCCTAAGCAGTTGATTGCGCTTGTGAAACATCGCCTCCTCCAAGCTGGTCACATGGGACTTGAAACGCTCCATAGAAATACTTTCGTGCAAATGCCCATTCCATCTCGCATCGTCATACACGATTTGTTCTAGCTCATCCTGCCATTCCGAGGAATATCGCTGCGGAGAAGCTTTAATAACCTCGTTTATTGAAGGAATGCCAAGCATGGCCTCCAGCCGCTGCAGCCATTTTTCAACCGTTTCGTCCACAGAGCAGTCTAGTTCCAAAAAAGTCCTATTGCCGGAGTCTGGTTCTTCTGGAGCTTTGCCAGTTCGCTTGCAGCTCCACAATGGCGGGCTCCCTTGCTCCTCCACGTACAGCTGAAGCTGCTCGGGCTCGTGGTATTTCACCAGCACAAGCCCCCAAGCCAGCCGTAAACTCGTTAATTGTACACTATCATGGCTAGCGAGCGTCATCGACATCTGCCCTCCCTTGTAGAAGGTTTTAGTAGAAGGATTTGTCAGCTTAATCTTCTTCGTTGCAGAGCTTCGAGCATGGAGGCAAGAACCTCCTTCTCTAGCTTGCAAATCGTTTGCAGCCCATTTCCGATTTCCCTTGAAATCCCTGTCGGTCACAGCGTGCCATCACATCTTCGTCGCCATGCGCACCAGCTAACCCTTCGTCTCAGCTGCATGCAGCAGCTCAAGAAAACGATCAGCTGCATTCGGAAGCAGCGCCTCGCTCTCCTGATGGTTCTCAAGCCGGTTCTGTAGACGATCCCATATCGGCAGCGCCGGCTGAAGCAAAACCCTTGTAGCGAGATTGACCGTCACTCTCCAGTCGTCTATATACTGAACAATGCTTTGCCTCAGCTCCGACACGGCCTCTCCTTCTCCTAAAGGCAGCGGCGCAGCATCCACCATTCGGATAAAGCCGTACAGCCGATGATGGAAATGGCGCGTTGCCTTCAGGATCATACATTTGCGCAGCACCGTCTCCTCCGAGGCCAATAATCGCTGTGCAAAGTTGCTTAAGTAGAAGGAATCCGCCTTGAGCATGCGGGATACGTAGCCAATCGCAGAAGCATCCGTCACCTGAAGCATGCCTGGCACAAACCTCTGATACGGCAAGCCCAATGCATCATGGGCCGTCTTTAGTGCTGTCCGATCCATCCCCCCGCAAAACGCGGGATGATCGTCGAAGATCAAGTAGCTTCCGTCCGGCAGAAGCTCACGCACAACAATGTAGTGTCCTGCATGCTCTTTGCCGTAAAATACCTTCGCATGCGGCATGTAGAACAGATCGCAAGGGAGCAGTACCAGATGCCCGCTTCGCAGTGCCTCATCGATCCAGTTGTTTTCATAACTCCGCTCAATTCCATAGTGTGCAAGGAGCTGTTCCTCCGTAGCCAGCACCCGGCTCAAATCTACCTCCTCGCCTTCCTCGTCCCATACCGGCTTGAACGCCCAGCGGTCTATCATTGCCGCATAAGGGTGAATGCCTGGATAGAGGGTAAGCAGCTTGTCGATGGAGCAATCCACCCACGCGAGATTCATGGCTGCAGCTTTCCGCAAATGCTATCGACCATATGCTGCAAGGTGGCAAAATTTTCGAAAAGCAACTCCTCGTCCTCAAAGACGATATCAAAATTCGTTTCGAACGCTACAACAAGACTCATCGAAGCAAACGAGTCCATCCCATAGCTTGCCAGCTCATCATCTGGCGCGACATCTTCCTCCAGTTGAAGCTGTTCCTTGATTTGCGACTGCACATAACCCGCGATATGTTCCTTGGTCCATTCCGTACCGTTCATAATGGATCTCCTTTCTAGGCTTAGGATGCGATTAGCTTGTTCATGCCAAATCCTCAGGCTTCCTGCCAAACAAGGTGCCTCCTATAATATCTTTCCTATAACGGCTCAAGGTCCATCTCTCTGTAATTCCAGCAGGCCGCTCCCCCCAAGACCGGAAATACGACATATAAAGCTGGATATGACGAAACATCATCCAATCGGGAATATGGCGCTGAAGCTCTGCTGAGACGGTCCGGCAAACGGTATAGCCTTCCAAAAAATCATGCAGGAATAACTCCGGAGACCAACTGCTCTCACTCGCCCGGCTATGTTCCGCCAATCCGTAATATAAGGCAACCGCAATGTCGCTCGCATAATGATGATGCGTCAACCCGTCGAAATCGAACATTACGATGCCTTCCCCGGTCCAATGAAAATTGCGAGGATGCATATCGTTGTGGATTAAACCGAACTCCCCCGTACGCTCGGGAATCAGTCTTACTTTGGTTATCCAGGTGTCAGCCGCTGATCGAAGCTCCGGGAACGAGCTGAGGGCACACACGTCTAACGTTGGCAGCAGCTCAGATTCCTCCCAGCTGGGACGAATCCATTCGGGCTGCTTCGGCGCGTAAAGCTCGGCAAGGCTGTGCAGCCTTCCCATGGCCATCCCCCATACTTTGTAAAGCTTGGGGCCATAGTGGCCGGGACCGACGCGCTCGCCCTCTGCCCACTCGAAAGCATACGCCCAGTATCCCGAGCTTCCGCCACTTCCTTCGCCGTCCACTTTGCCGTCAATGGCATCCATGCCATTCATGCTATTGATGCTGCCGCTGATGTTTTCTACGTATTGCCCGCTCCTTGCAACGATGGGCCTAGCCACGGAAACGCCATGAAAGGCAACAAATTGAATAAAATCGATTTCTCCCATCAGCTGTTCCCGAGTTCGACGGCTTTTCCGGGTCATTTTTAAAATAAATTTGCGACCCTTCAATTCCCATGCGTATACTCCGCTCTCATAGCTCTCCAGCGGAACGAATGCGACCCGTTCTAGAGCGAAGCGTCCGATCGCTTCTTGAACGAGTCTGTTGTCGTCTTGTACAAACAAATTAGCTTTCATCGGCTGGCAGTTCCTTGTTCCTCGTCTACCGCTTTCAGCAGATCACACAGCAATTTTTCGTGCTCGTCAAGAAGCAGAGTGAATCGATCCTGCAGCAGGCCGATCTTATCGCGCTGGACGGATAAGCCAACCTTGTATAACTGCATCAGTGCTTTGCGCCATTTCTCCCGCAATCCTTCCACGCGGTATAGAAGCTCTTGGCCCTCTTGTGGCCATCGCCCTTCATAGCGCCCGATATATGCAGCAAGGTATTCAAGCTGATGAAGCATCCCCCCGACCCGGAAGCAATAATACACGTTCCGGCACACAGCAGAGAACGCCGGAGCATCTAACGCAGGCAGCTTAGCGTAGTCCCTTACATACATACGGTAGGCAAGACTGCCTTGGTACCTTTGGTCAGGCAATTCTAAGCCTTGATTAAATGAGCGAATGTTTTGGAGCACCTCATTAAATCGTTCTAAGCCTGAGAAAAGCTTCTGCTCCGCATCAGTCTCGAACCAAGCGTACCCCCATAATCCTCTTCGCAGCGCATCGACCGTCAACACTCCTTCATAGGTAGTGACATGCCCCGCCTGATCGAGAAAGGAGCTGTCGCCGATCAGCACCGAATCGCTGCCATCGTCCCAGCCAAGCAGAAGGACAAGGTGATTTCTCTCTTCTCCGTCTCTGAATACCTCATGGTAGTCGAGCGATGTCGTACGTATAAACAGCAGCGGCATGCGGCCTCGCAGCACAGCCTCCCGCAGGCGCAGCAGCGCGGCACCCGGATTCAGCTCCACCTCGAACGAGGCATGCGGCTTAAGTCCGTAAGTTTGGGCGAATCGTTCTACAATGTCCTGCTGAGACGCAAGCCAAACCCTGTTCAGATCGCCGTAGTACTCCAAATTCTGCCCGTTCGTCTCGAAATAAATATCCGCTTCATCGCTCTCCGCTGCCGCTTCCGGCCGTTCTCGCTCCAAGATGTGGTACAAACCGGAGAACAAGCAGTGCAGGCCCGCGCGTATGGCAAAAGGTTTTTTATGCTTAATGTCCATTTCCATGGGTTGTGGCCTCCTTTACCGCCGGCGAGAGTCTCGCAGGTTCCCCATTTCCTCTTACATAGGGGAGAATGTACTCGCCGATGCGCAGCTGTTCATCGGGCCCCGCGAGCCCGCTTAGAATAAAATAGTCTACGCCTAGCTGTTGGAACTTCCGAATCGACTGCCGCACCTCCTCGTACGATCCGACGATGGAAAACCCGTTTGATGTATTCAGCTGCACGAGTCCTGCCCATAAGTGCTCGGATACTTTTGCCATCGGGTCTGCATAATGCGCTTTGTAGCTCTGAATCCCTGCAGCATCGCAATTATTGCGGAACAGCCGGTTCGTGCGCTTCTCTAAAGCGCTCGCTCCGCCAAGAAAACGCTCTGCTGCGGCCCAAGCCGATTCAGTCGTCTCTCTGGCTATAATATCGATCATAATGCCGCACTTAGGACGATGCAGACTTGCCTTAGGGATATATCCGCGAAACGTTTCAAGCCGATTGCTGACAACCGGATAATCATGCCCGTACGTTAAATAATGGTGTCCGCTGGCAGCCGCGATTCGCATAGCCTCTGGGGAGCTGCCGGAAATGAACACGCTGCCGCGAGCAGGCGGCTTCGGATACAGCTCTCCTTGATTTACCTCGAACCATGAGCCTCTAAAGTGGACAGTCCCGCCTTCTTGCAGCCGGTGAAACAGCTCTACAAATTCCTTCGTCCGCTCATAGCGCTGCTCGTGGCTAAGCGCTTTCGTCATGCGCCCCATCTCAATGGCCGAGCTGCCGGTTACCACATTTATATCCGCTCGGCCGCCAGTAAGCAGATTTAATGTGCTTAGCGCTTTTGCTGCTGCCGTTGGCAGAATATAGCTCGTATTTTGCGCGATCAGAAATCGCAGCTTCCCGGTTCGCTCGGCCAAATACGCGGCAGCAAGCCAAGGGTCCATGTATTCGTTCGCGTTGATCAACAATACGGAATCAAAGCCGTACCCTTCGGCCGCTCTAGCCTGCTCCGTTATCCGCTGAAGGTCACCGTGCGGAAGCATCCAGCAAAAAGCCATTTCGCTCACTCCTTCGAAGGCTGCATCTCCTTGTATTTCGAGATCAGCTCCCCGATTTTTCGCATCGTGGAGACGTTTTCCGTCAATAAATCTTCATCATCGATCATCAGGTCAAAATATTGCTCCAGCTCGACCACAAGCTCGACCACAAGAACAGAGCTTAAATACTGCTCCGTTAAATCCGCATCCTCTCCAAGCGCCACCAGCAGCTCCGGCTCTAGGTTCAGCAGCTTCGCCAAAATATTCACGATATGTTCCTTATTGTCCAGCATGAACAATCACCCCGCTTTGCTCTTCCGTATATCTGCCGTCGATGACGAGCTTGCCCGAGAGCAGATGCCTTTTCTCTTTAAATTCCTCCCAGCTGGTAATGATCGCGATAACCTCGCTCCCCGAAACCAGCTCCTCCATCGTTTGCGCATAAGAAATGGGCAGTCCATAAGCATGGTCGAACGCCTGCATCGATAGCGGGTCATAAACAGCGATGTTCAAATATCCCATCCCGAGCATTAGACGTATGATTTCGAAAGAAACGGCGCCGCGTACATCGTCGCTGCCCGGCTTGAATGAAAGACCCAGAAGACCAATCTTTCGATTCTTATCGTGTCCGGCAGCAGCGGCAATCCGCTCCGCCATTCTCATCTGTGCCTTTTGGTTCACGTCAACCGCAGCCTGCAGCAGACCAGCTTGTTCGCCAATAGCGGAAGCATGATGAATCATTGAAGCGATGTCCTTAGGCAAGCAATACCCTCCGTAACCGCAGCCCGGATACACGTAATCGGTCATCTTGGCCGGCGTGCCTTGCCAGCGCTTGTCCTCGTGAAGCAAATCGAACGCCTGAGGAATATCGATGTCGCCAGTCCGCTCTGCAATCATCGCCATCTCATTCGCGAAACTGATCAGCGTGGCTAGCAGCGAATTGGACATGTATTTAACAAATTCGGCGGCTGTGGCTGATACGCGGCGGACGGGAGCATCAAAGCCCAAAGCATACAGCTCCGCAAGCATCCTTCCGCCGATCGGCTCAGCTTCCCCAATGACGATCCGGTCTGGCTCCATCACATCGCGCCACGCCGAGCCTTCTCTTAGAAACTCCGGGTTTGCTGCTAGGCCGACATGTTCCCCAGGGCGTAATCCGAACTGCTCGAGCAGAGGCGCAATTACGCGGGAGGTCGTACCCGGCGGTACTGTGGACTTTATGACCAGCACGCGAAACCGTCCGTCCGACAACACCTCGCGGCTTGCCTTCAGCCCATCCAGCAAAGCGTTCAGGTCCGTGCCGCCATCGGCAAGAGCGGGAGTGCCAACGCAGTAAAAAATATATTCCGCCCTGCGCAAAGCTTCTTCAAGCGTATCGCAAACGATGAATCGATTGCCCAGATAGCGGCCAAGATGCTCCTGCAGCTCCGGCTCGTGAAACGGGATCTTTCCCGCTTGGTACAGCTCCCTTTTGTTCGAATCGCAATCGTATGCGAATAGGGTACAGCCGAGACGATGGGCAAGTCCAAGCCCGGTCGTCAGACCGACGAAGCCTAGTCCGATCACCGCGATCATACGGAGATCAGCTCCTTCTGCAGAAACCTCAAGTAACGTCTGACTCCTTCGGACACTTCAATCTCGGGCCGGTAACCGAGCACACCCCGGGCTTTGGACAAATCTGGACAGCGCCTGGACGGGTTATGCAGCAAGTAATCCTTCTCCGGGGATGCAGCATAGTGGATATCGCCCGTGTAGCCTTGCAGCTCGGAGGCAGCCTCACGGTATATGCCAGCCAACTGCTCAACGGACAGCTCGCCGCCGTCCATGCCGATATTAAAGCAGTCGAATTCGTCATGCAGCAGGACGCGGAGGTAGCCGTCAATCGCGTCGGCAATATAGCAAAACGTCCGGGTCGGCTTGCCGTCCGAATGAATCACAATCGGGTCATCCCGGAGCACAGAAAGCGCAAAGTCGGCAGGCACCCTTCGGTCCATAAGCGACATGCCGGGACCGAAATTGTTGAACGGCCGCACAATACGGACCGGCATGCCGAATGTCTGATGATAGACGTAGCACAACGTCTCGCCCATTCGTTTCGACTCATCGTAGCATGCGCGCGGTCCAATGCTCGGCACATGTCCCCAGTACGACTCAGGGGTCGGTATGAAATTTTGGTCCGGATCGCCGTATATTTCGCTGCTGGAAAAAAACAGAAGGCCCTTCAGCGGGCGACGCTTATAGAAGTCGAGCAGCCGCTGGAGTCCCATGACATTCGCTTCGATCGTTTCGACTGGAAACTGCCGATAAAAGGTGGGCGAGGCGATGGAAGCCATATGAAAGACGTAATCCGCACACTCGGCACCCTTTACAAGCTCAAGGCTGTCTCTGGCAATATCGAACGTGTGCACCTCGATATCCTGATGCTCCGCCGCTAGGGAGGAAAGCCACTCCGGGATGCCGGAACGGAATGTATCGAGCAGCAGCAGCTTGTCATAGGCATAGCCCTGCCGCTTCAGATGAACGAACAAGTGAGTCAGATAAAAGCCGATAAAGCCGCCGCAGCCGGTAATTAGAATCCTCATGCCGGAGAAGCAGGCAGGGTTGACCATTTTATCCTGAATATACGCCATATCTTCCTGCATGATCGGATTATTCATCGCATCCATAGACGCTTCAGCCTCCCTTAATTCTCGTGCCAGCGCTTCCAGGGGGCTTCCCCGGAAGCCCAAAGGCTCTCGAGATATTGCTTGTCGCGCATCGTGTCCATACAGTCCCAGAACCCGTCGTGTCTGTAAGCCATAAGTTGTCCTTCCTCAGCCAGTCGTGGAAGGACATCGCTTTCAAGCACATCCGTATCGTGACCGATATATTCAAGCACGCCTGGCTCAAAAACAAAAAAGCCGCCGTTAATCCAACCACCGGTATCGGCCTTCTCCTTGAAACAGACAACCTGATCGCCTATCAGATCCACGGTGCCAAATCGGGCGCGGGGCTTGACGAGCGTGACCGTGGCCAATTTCCCATGGGATTTGTGGTAATCGAGCAAGCTCTTGACGTCGATATCGCCTACTCCATCCCCATAGGTCGTCATGAAGGTATTATCGCAAAGCTGATCCCGAAGCCTGTGCAGCCGCCCGCCCGTCATGGTGCTCAGCCCTGTATCGAGCAGATGCACCGTCCAATCCGGCTGCCTGTGCCTGACAATATCGACGGTCGCTTGGCTCATATGGATGGAGAAATCGTTTTGCAAATACATATAATTGAGAAAATATTGCTTGATCATTTCCTTCTTATAGCCTAAAGCGATAATAAACTCATTGAAGCCGCAAGCATCGTAAATGTTCATAATATGGCATAAAATCGGCATGCCTCCGATCTCTACCATCGGCTTCGGCCGCAGAACCGTTTCTTCACCCAGACGGGTACCGAAGCCGCCGGACAATAAGACGACCTTTGTTTTCTCCATCTCCGACGCTCCTCTGTTATGAACTTGTATCATGTAATGGTCATGCTTTTGGCGTCCTCGCTGCTATGGCGGTTTCTTGGCATTCGCAGCCCGTAATTGGGCATACCTGACTCGATTCGACTCGACTAGGCTCCACACCGCACCCCCACCGCTAGCTGCTCGCGCTGGAGTAATTGCGGATGGCTACGTTCCACAGCTTCCGCGAGAGGAATAAAAACAGCAGCGGAGCGATCAGGAACCAGACCATATGCACCCAGGTCAGCCGGTCGAGCACGAACAGCGGCGGAAAATTAGTAATGACAAACACCGGGAACAAAAACGTGCCTGCATGCCGAACCGAGCGGCCATATATGTGCATCGGCACATGGTTCATATCCCATATGGCGGTTGACATCTGATTGACCGCCGCCGTCTGTACCGTCCAGAACGAGATCAAGGATGGCATCAGGAAGATGGCATATTTGAGCACGATGCCGAGGAAAATGAACAGCAAAAACATCACTACCCGCGAAAGTGTGACCGGAATGCCCATGCGCGACCAGGCAAGGATAATCATCCCTGCCCCAGCCACCACGTTTGTAAATGAAAAGCCGAAGTCTACATTGCGAAGCGTAGCGATAAACTGCAGCGAAACCGGCTTTGTGATGAGCAGATCCAGCGTGCCGTTTCGAACATGATTGCTCAAATTCATGAAGTTCGAATAAAAGAAAAGACAATAAAAGCCCGTCATCATCGTAAAGGACCCGACAAACATCATCATCATATCCGGTGTATAGCCGTTAATGACGACCCCGACGCGGAACGCAACCATCACATAAAGCAGCTTGATGAATAAATAAGCGATTTCGATCGTGTTCGCGAACAAAAAATTGATCCGGTATTCCATCTGGGCGATAAAGCAGTTTTTGACGAAAACCTTGTAGATCAATGCGTATTTTTTTAATGTCTTTAACAAGGGGCCTACCCTCCCACCGCAATATACTTCGTGAGACCCTGCCTCCACAGCAAGGTCGAGAGCGCGGCGAATACCCCAATCCAGACCAACTGCATCATTACCCCGGCAGCAATCTCCGGGCCGGTCAACATGCCGCTGAGCAGACGGATGGGAAAATAAATCACATAATTGAATGGCAGCGCCAGCAGAATAGCCTTGGTAACCGGGCCGTAAATATCCAGCGGGAACAAACCCCCGCCCGCAATATTGGCGAGCAGCGCAAACGTCCGAAACGCGCCATTCGCTTCCGTAAACCAGAAAGCGACGGCACTTAAGCTATAATAGATGAAGAAATTCAGCATTAAGGCGCTGGGCACGACGCATAGAAACAGCAAAATATGGGACAGGTTGACCGGAAAGTCCAGCCACGCGTTCAGCAGCAGCATGACGATCACCGAAAGGGCGAGTACAACGAGCATTTGCACGCTTTTTTCCCCAAGAAAACAAAAAATCCGGTATGATAAATACCCTATCGGCTTGACGAGGTACTTATTCAATCCGCCGTCCTTGATGTCCCGGGCAATTTCGTACTGGAACGTGGTGCCGATCAGCTTGGACATCAAGACCGCCAGAACGGAATAAGCAATCATCTGGTTATACGAAAATCCGAATACAATTTGTTGCCCCGAGCTAGTAAACACCGCTCTCCAGTAGAAGTACTGAATTAAAATCGGAAAAACCGCGCCAAACAGATTCAGAAAAAAGTTCGTCCGGTATTCCAGCGAATTTTGCACGCCCAGTGAGAAGGTTTTCGAATACATGCTATGCAGTCTCATGCTTCTCACCGCCACTTTGGTACAGCAGGGCGATGCCCTCCTCAATCGGAATATCCTCGATGGTGAAATCAATTACGGGCAGGTGGTCAAGCACCCAGCGCGACATTTTTTTAATTTCCGACTGCTCGAACACGAACTTCACATGTGTATCCTTGAATTCCTTGACCTCTCCGACTTGATTCAGCACCCATTCTTCAACGGGCTCGGAAAGCACCAGCTTCATAATTTTTTTATGCCCAAGCCGTTCATTGACCTCATTCAGCCCACCGTCAAATACGATTCTTCCGTGGTTGATAATAATGGACCGATCGCACAGTTCCTCAATATCGTGCATGTAATGGCTGGTCAGGACGATGGTCGTTTTTTTGTCGCGATTGTAATATTTGAAAAACTCCCTTATTTTGCGCTGCGAAATAATATCGAGACCAATGGTCGGCTCATCTAAGAGGAGGATTCTCGGCTTATGAATGAGAGCGGCAATCAGCTCCATCTTCATCCGTTCGCCTAGCGACAATCTGCGCACCTGCACCTTCAACAGCTCCTTCACGTCAAGCAGCTCGGTCAGCTCTCCCAGCGTCCGCGCATACTCCGCATCGTCCACCTCGTAGATGCATTTGTTCAGAAACAGCGACTCATTCGCAGGCAGGTCCCACCATAGCTGATTTTTCTGTCCCATGACGATGGAAAATTGCCGTTTAAATTCATTTTTCCGCTCCCATGGCGTGTAGCCGAACACTTTGGCGCTGCCGCTCGTCGGATGCAAAATGCCCGACAGCATCTTGAGCGTCGTCGTCTTGCCGGCACCATTGGGCCCGAGGAACCCGACGACCTCTCCCTCCTCGATGCTAAAGGAAATATCCGACACCGCATGTTTCGTTTGCTGCTCGCGGCGGAACAAATTTTGGATCGAACTTTTAAGTCCCAACTCCTTCTTATGGTAAGTGAAGGATTTGGATAAGCCGTCAACCTCAATGATCATCCCTGTTGTCTCCTTTACTTCATACGTTCCTCGACATGGCGCTTGCGGTACACAGCGTCCGCATGAATCCGCTCCTGGAATCTGACCCGCTCCAGCGATTCACGAAGAAGCTCGCGACTTCCTTTGCCATTGCCAGTCCCAGTCCCAGTCAAGACGCTGTCGCGGAAATACTCCAGCTGCTTCTCGTAATAATGCTGCCGATCAAAGCTTATGCTGCCGAGCGGACGGCCGGTTCCGGGCTCCTCGATCTTAATCGTGATTTTATATCTCCCGACGTTGGCGCGAAAAAAATCGTTTACTACCAGGGCAGCATGCTCCAGCCTCAACACATGCCGCGTGCGGTAAGGGCGTTCGAAGGAAGCCGACAGTTCCGCAGCGAACCCGCTGGCATAGGCGAGCGATGCGTCGAATGACCAGTCGCAGCCCCGTGGACCGTCGAACGCTGACTCCGCCTTCAGCTTCGTGGGCTTGGCTGCCTCAAAGCCAGGCAGCTGCTGCAGCATTTGCAGCCAGTAGCAGCCAAGGTCGGCGAAGACGCCGCCGCCTCTGCCCGGATCGCAGCGATAGCTCGTCAACGGCAGATCGCTCATCGGTATATGCATCTCCGTGCGCATCTGCAGCAGCTTGCCATAACGCTGCCCCTGAATCAGCTCCCGGAGGGCGCTTTGCCACGGGTGATGCTGGATCATCAGCCCCTCCAGCACGACCGCCGAGTGGCCGGCTAGCCGCTCCGCAAGCTTTGCGCACTCCGCCGCATTCATCGCGATCGGCTTCTCCACGAGCACGTGCTTGCCCGCCTCGACCGCGCGCAGCACCCATTCGTTATGAAGATCATTACTCAGCGCGATATACACGGCGTCCACATCCGGGCTTGCCAACACGTCCTCAAGCTGCTCAAATACGCGCGGTATGCCGAATTCCAAGGCTATCGCCTCCGCTCGCGACCTAGTTCGGTTGGCAATGCCCACCACCCTAATGCCTTCGACGAAAGGCAGCGGCTGGAATACCGCCCTGCGAACGATGGACGCGCAGCCGATGATGCCTAGAGCTAAAGTTCTCATGCCTGCATCAGCTCCTATATGTGCTTTAGCGCCGAGACGCCATGCAGATAAAGCACATTGCACTTGGAGCATGCCGGGGTCAAGCCGTTGTTGATGGTTTCCCGAAGCCGATCGTATTCCGCGGAATTCCATATTTCCTCAAGGCTTTTTTCTTTTAAATTGCCTACCGTGAACTCGGAGAAAAATTTGCAGGCCGAAATGTTTCCCGTCGGCGTTACATCAATGCGTGTAGCCAGCGCCAGACAATCGGTCGCACAGCGGCTCGTCATGACCTCGCCTGTGACGAAACGCTCAATTTCGTCAAATTCGAGCCCCGGCTGGTAGCGCAGACGGGTGTGCCAGACCCGCTCGTTCATTTTGCGAAGCTGCTCCAGAAGGGAGGGAAGATGATGCGGCTCTATCCGGTATTTGAAGGCATGCCAGCTGCTCTTCTCTCCCTCTTCAATATGGCGCAGCCAGTCAAATTGCTCGCGAAAATAATCATCCATCGCAAGCGACGTATCCTGAGCAATGTACCAGGGGAACGTCAGCAGCACGAGATCAATTCCCCGCTGCTCAAAGCTCTCCATCAAATCGTATAAATAATAGATGTTTGCGTTATTAATGACGCAATGGACCGAAATCCGTCCATGGAATCGGCCCTCCGATCGAAGCGCCAGCAGCTGGTCGATGCCTTTCATCACCTTGCTGTAAGAGCCCTTTCCCCGGATGAGATCGTGGTCCTTCTCAAACCCTTCCACGGCGATAAGCAGCTCCAGCTGTTCAGAAATGCGCAGCATTTGCTCCATATATTGATCGAAGAGCAAGCCGTTCGAGCAAATCGTGACCTCTCGGGGATCCTCCTCCAGCATCGTCAAAATGTCGCCGAACTGCCGGTGGAACATCGGCTCGCCGCCCCACAAATACAAGCGGGATTTCGCCTGCTTCGTATCCTCGAACAATCTTTTCACAATGGCCACGTCGATATCCAAATTTTGCTCCGCCGTTTCCATCTGATGATGGTAGCCATCCTCGTTCCATTGGTAGCAATGCTTGCAGCGCAAATTGCAGCGGTTGGTCAGCTTAATGGCAACAACCTCGGGAAGCTCCGTCTTGTACTTCGGGTTTTCCCTCTTCTGCCTCATCGGGATTGCTGCGTTTCGGATCGTTCGCTTCAGGATCTCGAACGACTTCTCATCCATTCGGATATTTGTTTTAGGCTGCACGCTTATTTCCCTCCCCTTAAGCTCAGCAGAGACTTCTGCGCGGAGCGAGGCTCTGCCGCCTCAACTTTGGTAAGGCCGCTCAGCGCGGCTTCTCGTTATAATACAAGCAGCAGCCCGGACAAATAGAAAACAGCTGCTTGCGCAAATAATCCCTGTACTGCTTGTATTTCGTGCCGTTCCAAATCTCCTTTAAGCTGAGCTCATTGACGTTCCCGAGCGACAGATCGTAGAAATTGTGGCAGGAGGTTACCTCGCCTCTAGCACTCACCTCCGTGCTGATCCATGGGAAAACGCAGCGCTTCTTCATATTGGTAACCTTGGACCATTCCGCATTAAAATAATGGCGGATATTTTCCTCGCTGATTACCTTCGGATACGCATTGAAGTACATGCCGTGCTCCGCACAGTGGCGCTCGATTCGCTTCAACTGCCGGCATAGCTCCGCTGCATCGACTTCCGCGAACTGCGCAGGATCAGCGATGAAGCCTCTGGCAATCGGCGCGGCGGCAATATCGAAATGCTCCCGCAGCACGCCTGCGTAGTGATCGTAGCGCTCCCGGGTGACATACTGCTGCAGCTCGACGCTAATACAATCCAGCATCGCAAGGTCTACGCTTTCAAAGTAGAATCGCTCCAAATGCCTGTAATTCGTCGGCGTGACGGTCGTACTGATGCCAATTTTCGGGTATTCGCTGCCCATCGCTTCCCTAAGCTCATAGAGCTTGCGGATGCCTTTCATTGCTTTGCGGAAGACGCCTGCTCCCCGCTGTGCGTCATTAATTTCCTCAGGACCATCAAGCGACACCCAAATGCGCTCTGGCGGAAAGGCCATAATCATCTCCGCATGCCGCTCCAGCAAAGTACCGTTTGTAGGAAAATGTGCTTTGCTCCCCGTTGTATGAATGAGCTCCAATACTTCGTCGATCCATGGGTAAAGCAGCGGCTCTCCCCCGTAAAGCTCATAATAGGGACGTGTATCCTTGCAATCCTCAATAATCCGTTTCACCACGCCGATATCGAGCTTTTTCAGCTCCGGCTTCTCCTTGTAAGAGCCGTTCTCCCCCCACTCGAAGCACATTTTGCAGCGCAAATTGCACGATTCGATCAGCTGCAGAAAAATCCACTTGGGACTGTGCAGGTCTAACGCTTGAGCCGCGGCAGGCGCGGACTCCGTTCTGATTGCCATCATCTCGCCCTCTTCCCTGAGGTTACCGTCCTTCACCCTCAAACGATTCGTTCCAAATAGTCGTCCGTATACGATCTCGTAGCCGCTCGTTTCGCGAGCAGCCGTTCATGAATCGTCGCTAGCGCCTCCTCTGCAAATCCCGCCCGCTCCCAATCCTCATAGGTAATTCCGAGTCCGTGCTCCAGCCATACTTCCAGGTTTCTCTTCTCATGCTCGCCGAACGGTTCAAGCATAATGACCGGCGTGGCCGAGGCCAGCGAATCCATCAGCGTCCCTGCACCGGGCTTGCTAATGATGCCCTTCGCCTGACGAATGACATCATAGAGACCGTGGTGGGACGGCAAATTGGAAAATGACGGTGCAGTATCCGGCCTAATCTCGCCGAACCTTGGAAATTCATGCTCCCCGGATTCTCCTTTATTCCAAGCCGTCCACTCGGGATCGTTCATGTAATAACGATTGCCAAGCTGCTGCCCCTGAGCCTCCGCCGGCTCATAAGCAACGACATCAAGGGCAAACCCCAGCTGCGCAAGCTCCGGTATTTTCCCTTGATACGTCCCCATCCCCCAGCCTCCGCCGTGAATGACATACCTCGGCGCTCTACCTGCGAAAGGCAGCGGTTCTCCGTCGCCAACACGAATTTGCAGATGAATAGACAACGTTGACGACGCATACAGCCACACCTCTCGGTAACGGTCCGGATAATCGGGCATATATTTTTTGAGGCTTTTCCAAGAAGGTGACAGATCCGAATCCACATACAGCAGATCCACCTCCAGCTCGGCGGCGGCGGCACCAAGCTTCTCTCTGTACAGCTCCAGGATGTACACCCAATGCCCAGACAAGGAAATAAACCTCCTTCGTCCCTCCGCCGCCCAGCTGTTTAGCAGGTCAAAGATTTGCTCCGGATCGAAGCTGTCCCGAATATCCTTAGGCAGCTTAGTGGCGATTTTCGCAAGTGCGAAATTGGCATGATAAGCCTTCCTGCTGTCTACGATTTTTGCTTGCTTTTCTAATTGCATGAACCTTTCGAATACCAGCACCTCGGTCGGTATGCCGCGCTGTCTCAATTGATAGTTCACAATTAAACCAGGGTTATAGAAACCAAGACCGAAGCCTGAGCAAAGAATCGTGGTAAAGTGATTGTCCCGATTAGCCCTATTGCCCATCTTATTTTCCTCCTCATTCCCTTTAGGCGCTTAATTGGTTACGGCAATACCGCGAGACTTCAGGAGGGCTCGCATGCGGGCAAGCAGCTCGCTGCAGCATTCTATCCGCCCCGCGACCGCGGACAAATAGAGCCTTCCCTTGCGCTTTAAACCGGGTGCTTGATTAATCGTGAACGTACCAGCACTAAGCGGGAGAATTCCCTCTCCCCGTTCAGGCCGGAAGAGCAGCCCTTCGCGGTCCATAGCCGCAAGCAGATCGGCGTACTCCACGATTCCAAGGCAGATGACGGACAAATAGGTAAGGTTCCCCTGAAGCGAAAATTCGGCCAAATAATCGTCCAGTCGTTTTTTGATCAGACTCATCGACTTGCGCGCGTTAATTTCTACAATAGGCACGAGACCGCCCTCCTCCAGCAGCATCGAATCGACACAGACGTGGCCGTTGTAACCGCTCTCATAAAGCAGCTCGGCCGTTTTTTGCATCAGCTTGAAATAGCCTTCGCGCTCCAGCTTCTCTATGAGCTCCACACTTGCACTGAACGTGCCCTGATAGGCAAATTCGGCGTTCAAAACCTGCTGTACGGAAATGAGCTCATAGCCGCCGTCCGCATCAATATGGAATTGGCATGAAAAATCAGCTTCCTTGTCCAGCAGTGGCTCGAGCAGAAACAAGGTTGATTTTCCCTTCTGCTCCTGGACAGCGACATACCCGGCTATACGCTCCAGCGTCGCCGTGCTTTGGATCAGCAAGTTTCCCTTGCCAGATACCCCAAACGTATCTTTAGCAAGCACGGGGCCAGCAAGCAGCATAGCTTCGGCGGCGTGCCTCAGCTCCGTATGACTCCTCACAATCCTCGTAGGCGGGCCATACCCCAAACTTTCTCTCAGCTCTGCCGAATACAGCTTGGAATTCACGTGCCGAATCGTCTCCATAGCTGGATAACGCCCATCGAGCCGATAAAGCGAGGACAGCTCCTGCAAGCCGTCCAGTACGGCAAACGGCTCTATAAAGCCGCCTGGCGGAAGCAGCTCCTTATACTTGCGCACTGCCCCTTTATTCAGCATTTGCTGGAAGGGATTTGCGTCCTGCGCTCCGCCGCTATCCTCAAGTGGCTCGTCGCTAGTCCTGAACGTCAAGCCGATGTCGCTCAAATACCGAAGCTGCGCCGGAGCCACCGGATTCCGGGTAAGCAGCACGTCCGAGCTTTTGCAAAATAAAAATAACAGCTCGTCCATGGCGCCAACTATCGCCTTCGCCTGCGGGTCAGGCAGGGCTGGCAGCTTCGCCAGCGTCTCATCCCGCCACAGCGTCTCCGCATCGAAGGCGCCGCAATGGATCGTCGTTACGCCTCCAGCCCGCCTCATGCGCTCTTGGCTTGAATAAAGTCGCAAAATATATCGATAGACTGCAGGTGCTCCATATCAAATTGGTCAAAATCGATTTCGATTTCGAATTCGTCTTCAATCCGGAGTATGAAATTAATCAGCTGGAGCGAGTCCAGCCCCGCATCGTTCAGCATGTCGGAAGCTCCCGTCAGCGTAGCTGCCAGGTCGGGCTCGTTCTTGATTTCGGAAATAATCGTAATAATTTGCGTCTGCAGCATTACTTGTTCTCCCCTTCGTTTCGTTTTCGAATAACCGCCAAAATATCGGTTTGCGGGTATTTCAAATTATAATTGGTTAAGTGCGGCTGCCGATTTTCCGTGATCGAAATGAGCTCCAATTCCCCAGGTAGTGAAGCCAGCACGTGCTCGATGAAGGCTTGCTTCGTAAAACGCCAAATGACGCCGTCAATAGACGAATTGGCCATATAACCCGCGCTCATTTGTTTGCCTGAGCCCTGCTCCTCCAAAATAACAGGATCCAGAATCCACAATTCCCCTCCTTTATTTAGTAGTCTTGCACATTCCTTAAACGCTTTTTTATGATGCCGGATGTGATGGAAGCACCTGGCGAAGACGATCTTGTCAAAGCTTTCATCCGCCTTGTCCACCTGATAAATGCCAGAATGGATGCAATTGTGCAGCCGGCCCTTCTTCATGCCGAATTGCAGATATTTTTCATTAATATCGAGATTAAAAAACTCGGCATGCCTCCATCCTTTCGCATGCTTGTTCAGAAGCCCCGTCCCGCAGCCAACCTGCAGCACTCTTCCTTGTAATTCAGGCAAAAAATGATAAACCGCTGTCGGTCTTGGAAAGTTCAGCACAAACATCGACAGCTCATACAGCCGGGGATGCTTTTCTACCAATCGCACGAGCTTGCTGACGTAGAAGGGATTTTTTTTCGTTTGCTTTTTGAAATCGCGTTTGTTCCAGAAATAATAAGGCGGGTACAGCAAGGCGTAATACATGAGGTAAATCAATCGCAGCAGCATAACGCCAAGCAGACTTGTGTGTCGACTGACCTGATGCTGAATCGGTGAGGTTGTAAGCGTTGTCTTCATTGCCAAGCGGGTGAACAACTCCTCTCATCTACAACATGGTCGATGTAGCTTCTGTGAGTCAATGGCCTTCCTCAACTTTATAGACATCGGTGTTCGCTGTGCAATAAGACTTTTTTGATGAACGGTTTCTTGCTTTGAATAAGTGTTATTTCCTTCTATTGCACTTTTTTTAAACATTTGCACTTTTTAGAAATCGTTAAGTAATAACCAATTGATTCAAGCATTTTTCCAAAAATAACGCCTCACTACGCTTTAACTGCTGCGTGCAGCGAATGGCCTTAACGATGTTGCTCGGGTCCCTTCTGACCCGCTGCTTCACACACCATTGATGAAGGATTACGGTTTGCTTAAGCACATCCTGCCCCATCGCAAACAGACCGTTATCGGAAATCAGCTTGTGAGCATGCAAGTACTCGATTCTTTTCATCATCCATTGCTTATGATTGACGAGCGTCTGAAGCGCTTTCATATGAATGATTGGCTGCTCTGATTCCAGCTCCCTTTCGAGGAATTGCTCAAGCAAATCATACACGCGCAGGCCGAACCAAAAGTGAATCCTTTGCGGATTTTTTTCAGTCAACGGCTTGGACAGCAAATACTCCTCCAATGACCTTGCGATAAAATGAACGTCAAGCTCAAAAGCTGGCGTACTTAAATCCCGGTATGGATACTGGATAATCTCTAGTGTCTGGCTGATACGCTGCCTGATGGGCCCTGCATGCCGAAGCGATTCTCGCAGCAGATCGAAGCTGACTGGTCGACCCGAGTCATAGACCGGCGGATTCGAAAAGTAGCCGGCAACATAGAACAGCTGCTGCGAAACATCGACGCCGTGAATGAGCAAATGATGCACCTGCTGCTTGGTTTGGTAAGAGGAAGTGCCGGGAATATAATATTCGTCTAGCGCGATGGCTAAATATTGATTTTTGTGCAAGCAGTCGATGAAGAAGGATAACGGGTCATGAAACCATGACCTCAATTGATCGATATGCAGCTTTGACACAAAGGTATAGGGCAGTTCGTGAAAAAAAGAATAGGATGCGAAATGAATAAAGTTGCCCTTATCAAATTCGGGAACGCCAAACAGATGGATGTAGTGGCTAAAGAGCCACGGCAGCGACAACGCTTCGTCCGTCAGCACAATTGCTTGGGAGAAAGCATGGTACGAATTGACATCAATGATCGGCTTGCGAAGCGGAAGGATATGTGCGGTGTTCACAGCTTCCAAATAGATCGCCTCTTTTCAGTGGGATAATCCCACCATAGGTTAATCTCTTTTTTCCTGCAATTGCACTTTTTTGAAATTAGGAAAAATCAAAGCGATTGGCGCTTCCGTTTCCGCTTTGCTCAGGAATGTGCAGAACTTCAAGTATTTCACCACATCGCGGTCATCGAATGATCTTAATTTACTGTGGTTATCATGCGGGGCCTCTGACTATCTGTTGTGGGTAAGCCAGAATTTCCATAATAGCTTGAACAGTATGAATATCCCGCATCATCTACGGTAAGCAATTTGGTGCAGAAGATGAAGCAGGCTTGGTTTTAAAAAAATTAACCATTATCAGTAAAGTGCGATATAAAAATAAAAAAGACCGCTAATCAATTAGCGGCCTACGTCCAATCTTGGTCGTACAGATTTGAAAATTAATCCTGAAATTTAATTAGTTCTATAATCAAAATAATCGAACTGTGCCGGTGAGTCACTTGGTATCCCATTGCCGGAAGCATACAAGCCAACGTAGACTCCTGTAAAACCGCCGGCCACTTCGCTTGACAGATAGAAACATTCTCCCCGTCCGAGCTCCGTCTCCTCCTTACCGTTCAATGTAAAGGCAAAGACATAAGTAGTCGCATCTGCTGCGATGCTTAGAAGGATGGAACCTACGGGAATGGTCTCCTCCCGCTCCACTTTCCACAAGGAGCCTATTCTCCGGCGAAACAGTACCGTCTTAACCCCGTCAATGCGAGTTACGGCAATCTCATAATGCCCCTTCTCATTCATATAAATGGTTAAGCCAGCTTCCTCTCCATCTCGAGAAGGCTCGAAATCCAGCAAGGCAGATACCTGACATTCCAAATGACGCTGCCGCTGGCCGACGAACGTCTGACGTTCGGTCCCATCAAGTCCCTGTTCCATACCGAGGAGCGTTAGCCAACCTGGCCGGCGCGTGAGCGAATACGCCTCTGGCACCGGATTGCGAAGGTAATTCCAATGCAGGTTGAGCGACTCGCTGTTAAAATCATCACGACAAATGCCTTCGCATTTACCTAGACTTCCTTCATAAAAGGATGGGCCCTCAATTTCTAATTGAGCCTTGCCATCATATCCGATAACAGGCCAACCATCATCCGACCACGTAATTTGAATTAAAAACGTTTCCCTACCTAAATGATGATAGAACGGATAACCAAGAGGACGGATACCCAGGTAGACTGCCCACCAGCTTCCATCATGCGCTTCGACGAAATCGGCATGACCCGTTGCCTGAATCGGTAAGCCGGTACTGCGGTTACTCAAGATAGGATTGCTCGGACAAGACTGGAATGGACCGTAAGGCTCCTTGCTTCTTGCAATTGTCACCATATGACCGAACTCAGTACCACCTTCCGCAATAAGCAAGTAATACCAATCGGCTATACGATACAAGTGCGGACCTTCGGGGTAGCTGCCTCCCGTTCCCTCCCAGATCAGCCTGCGCTCCGTAAGAATGGCTCCCGTATCGGGATCCATCTCCGCCTGATAGATGCCCGGAAGCTCATCTCCTCCTCCGGTACCAGTCACGTACACCTTTCCATCTTCATCGAACATGAGCGAAGGATCAATACCGCCCCACTCCAGCCAAACGGGCTCTGACCAAGGCCCTTCCGGCCGATCTGCTGTCACAATGAAGTTCCCACCATGCTGTACGTTCGTGGTGATTAAATAAAAGCGACCGCCGCGATAACGCAGAGTAGGTGCATAGATTCCCGTGAAGCTGAAGGCCCCGCCGCCGCTAGTTTTAGTCCCTAGAGGCAATTGGCTTTCCCTAGTCAGCACGTGCCCGATCTGAGTCCAATTGACCAAGTCGCTGCTGTGAAAGATCGGAATGCCGGGGTAATAGTTGAATGAGCTGTTGACTAAATAATAATCGTTTCCGACCCTGCATATGCTGGGATCGGGATAACAACCGCTCAAGACGGGATTGGAGAATTTCATTGTCTTCAACTCCTATAGTCCGAATAGCTGATAATGACGGCCCTGCCAGGTTTATTTGACAGCTCCGATCGTAATGCCCTTGACAAAATATTTCTGGAAGAACGGGTACGCAATGAGGATCGGAAGCACGCCGACCGCCGCAATCGCCATTCGCACGGAGGTGCTTGGCAGCTCAGAAATCGCTTGGCTCGCGCCCGTGCCGGCCGCGTTGCTGTTGCTCGTCAGAAACTGGATGTCCGTGATCATCTTTGTCAAAATAGTCTGTATACCGAACAGACGTGAATCGGTCAGGTAGATAAGACCGTTAAACCAATCATTCCAATAGTTAATAGCTTGGAACAGCCCGATCGTCGCCATGATGGGCAGCGACAGCGGAAGCACAATCCGATAGAACGTTTTGATCTCACCCGCGCCGTCAATGTTAGCCGCTTCGATCAAGGCAGGTGGAATGGACGTTATGAAGAATGTACGGACAAGCAGGACGTTGAAGCCGCTCATGAGCAACCCCGGCAGTAACAGTCCGAATATGGTGTTCTTGATATCGAAGAGTTGAGTGTACACCAGATAAGTCGGTACCAGCCCGCCATTGAATAGCATAGTAAAGAACACGAGAAACGTCCAGAAGTTGCGCAACGGCATATCCCTGCGCGATAACGGATAGGCAAGCGCCGAGGTAATCGCAAGACTAACCGCCGTACCGACAACTGTGATGAACACGGTAATGCCGTATGCTCGGCCCAGCTCAAGATGATGTGTCCACAAGTATTCGTAAGCAGACAAACTGAATTGCTCCGGAAAGAATGTATAGCCGTTCCGAATAATGCTTGCTTCGCTGCTAAGCGATGCCATGATCAGTAGCGCGAATGGTATGATACAGGCCAACGCGAACACCGACAGCGTTACATTAGCGATCCAGTTTATAGCTTTATTTTCGATAGCCATGGTTGTTATGCTCCTCCACTCGCCCTAGAACAAGGCGTTCTCCCTGTTGATTTTCCGGACGATATAGTTCGCGCCCAATACGAGCACGAATCCGACGAGCGACTGGTAGACGCCTGCGGCGGATGCCATGCCGATGTCGCCCAGCACCATAAGACCGCGGTAAACGTAGGTGTCGATGACATTGGTCGTATCGGCGATCGCTCCAGCGTTCATTGGCACCTGATAGAATAGGCCGAAGTCGGAATAAAAGATACGTCCGATGCCAAGAAGCATCAACATCACGATGACTGGCGTAATAAGGGGGATGGTGATCGCACGGATCTGCTGCCACTTACTCGCCCCATCGAGTGTTGCCGCCTCGTAATATTCGGTATCGATGCTGATAATAGAAGCCAGATAAATGATACAAGAGAATCCTACCGACTTCCATAGATGCACGATGGTCAGAATGTATGGCCAATACTTGGGCTCTGTGTACCAAGATATTTCGTCAATGCCCAGAAGCGGCAGTATCGTCTTGTTCATGAAGCCCGTCTCCATGCTGAACGCGGCGTAAGCCAGATAGCCAACGACTACGAATGAAATGAGATGCGGTAGAACGATGACGCTCTGATAGAAGCGCGACAGTACCTTTTTCCTCACTTCATTTAGCAGAATAGCGAACGCGATGGCGAGGACCGTTCCGAGAATAATGAAAACGGCATTATACAGAATCGTATTTCTTGTAATAATAAAGGCGTCACTCGTCTTGAACAGATACTCGAAATTGCTAAAACCTACCCAGTCGCTCGCGAAAATACCCTGAGAGTAATTGATGTTCTTGAATGCAATGAACATGCCAAGCAGCGGTAAGTAGTTATTGATCAGCAGGTAAGCAAGACCCGGAAGCATGAGCAGTGTAAGCGGTAAATATTTAAAGAACGTACGGTGTCTTTTTTTTGTATAATCCATTCCTATCTCGTCCCTTTCCCGAAAGGTCTCTTCTTTAAGAAACGATCCAATCGGCTCTGACGTCCGGTTGGATCGTTGTACGTTCTCATCCTATGTGCCGTTCGTAGCCGCCCACTCATTCAGTTGGCTCTGCTTCTCTGCAATAATCTTGTTGATGCCCGATTCCTCAAGCTTCTTGAGGAATTCAGGCAACACCTTGTCAACATCAACCGAGCCACTCTCAAGAACGCCTTTGTATTGTAATAAGACTGCGTTACTAGCGGCAATTTCATTCTTCACGTTGTCGCCGTTGAACGAGAAACCAAGCGCCTTGGATTTAGCAGCGTTCTGGTTGAATGCCTCCATTTTGACGTAGACGTCGGGTTCGTCACCTTCAAATACGTAGGACAGGAATTGGTTACCGTGCATCCAGCCATAGTTCTTGTACCCCACGTTATCGCCTGTTATACCATCGGGATACTTAATCATATTATCCTGGCCTTCCATCTTCACGTAATGCTTGCCTTCAATCCCCCAGTCAATCAGGTTAACAATCTCCTTGTCGGTATACATCAGATTCAGGAATTGTAGAGTCTTCGCCGGATTCGCTGACTTGGCTGCCACACCAATGGCCACGTTCGTGACCGTATCGGTCTTCGCTACAGGCTCAACCGTCTGCACCGACACCATGGGATGGCTGGTCATACGGCTTTCCTGGGCATCAAAGCCAGGCTTCATCTGGGTGAAATAACCTGCCGCTTTGCCGGACTTCACGATGGCGTGGTTTGATTCCGGATTCGTCGCGGCGTCCTTGAGAATGTAACCCGCTAAGTACCATTCACGAAGTTGACGCACCATTTTCTCGTATTCTTCCGTCGCAAACCAGTTTACGACGTTCAAGTCGGCAAGTCCGCTATTCAAAAGGACGCCAAGCTCGTTGCCCAACGGATCGTAGGTCCGGTAAGTGCCAAGTATCGTGCCACCAGCGAGATTTGTCGCACTAACCATATCAGGTTCATTCTCCTTCAACGTCTTGAACGCCTTGCCGAATTCCTCGAAGTTCTTAATCGTTCCTAACTCGATATTGTATTGGTCCACGAGATCCTTGCGCATGACGAACCCGAAATTTTGTGCCAAGTCCCGGATGCTCGGCACGCCGTAGCTAATGCCGCCGACCTTGGTCGCATTGTAATAGTCCTCACCAAGCGCGTCGATAATGCCCTGCGCGTTTTCCTCCATGATATCGCCCAGAGGATATAAAACACCGCGTGTGACTTGTGTGCTATAGTTGCCCAGCATGGCGATCATGTCCAGCTTCTCTCCGCTCGACATCATCAAGTTGATCTGGTTTGTGTAGGCGCTGTTGCTGATTGGCAGCAGCTTGACTGTGACATTAATCTTCTCTTTGGCGATCTTATTAACCTCGTCTTGGACGAGCTGAATGTCCGCAGGAACGTTGTCAAATGTTGGGTATGCGTATACGATTTCGTAAGGCTTCTCCTCGTTACTCCCTGCAGAAGTCGCTCCGTTCGAAGCGTTTCCAGCATTACTGCCGCCGCCCGAGCATGCGGACATCAGCATCGACAAGGCAACTAGCGCGCCTGTCCAACCAATCTTTTTGTTCATGTGTCATCCCCCGTATCTAGTGTCGTGGACTCTTATGTTCGCGAGCCTGATCTCATTGTACGGTCAATGGCAGAATAGCCACTACTCCGAAATCGACATGCCAGTTGACTATTATCGACTATTCGTTCATCTTACATGGAAGCCATCTATTTGGAATTGGCAACGTTTTTTTTACGGTACTCATGGGGACTGAGTCCCGCAAACCGTTTGAACCTCCGTGAGAAATGGGCAAGGTTGGAATAACCCGATTGCACCGCTATGGTGCCAATGGGAAGCTCCGTCTTGAGCAGAAGCTCCAACGCAAGCGCCATCCGCTTGTTTATAATTAACTCTGTGACGGAATGACCCGTCTGCTTCTTCAGCAGCCTGTCCAAATAATCAGGATTTAAGAACATGTAGGCAGCAACGTCTTCCCGCGAAAGCTGCTCCGAATCCAGCCGTGCGTTCACGTATTGCTCGACCTTGTCCAGAATGGAAGGCGATTCCCTTATGCTCCGGACCTGATCCATTGACTTGCCGATTATATGCGTCATCCAGCCCACCATGTCGGGAACGGATCGGGACGCGTTGCGGAATAGGTCGGCAGACTTATCATCACCGAACAAAAGCTGCGCATCAATTCCCTCTATTTTCAAAACGTAGAACACCATTTGGAGAAAGTTATGATGGAATCGGTACAGCGAATCCACGTCCATACTCGCTGTCGCTGTCCACAGGAATGCCTTAGCCTCATCGAGTACGCGGCCTCCTTGTCCTTCCTTAAGCATAATCGACCAGGCATGCATGTCGGGAAACGTGATCGTTTCCCGCGTCTTACGAGCACTATCGTAGAGAAATACGTCCTTTGCAAGTGCGATATTTTCCTTGTCTAGCTCCCGCAGTCTTCCTACCATGCCATTCAATTCATGACCTTGAACGGCATTTCCGATATAAATAGCAATGTCGCAATAGAAGTACTCAGACGCATAATCGATTAACGGTCGTGCCTTCTCCTTGAACTGCTCCCGCAGCGGGGCCGCATCTCCTTCGATAGGAATGAGTGCCATCAATTCGCGGTCTGTAGTTGTAAACAGAAGTCCCTGACCCTCCAGCCCAAGCGTCTCCTCGCCACTGTTCTTTAGCGCATATTCCAAAACCTTCTGATCCCGGGGAGAGAAATCCTTGTGATAACGTTTCACAGAGATTAACAATGGTAACAACTGTAGCTTCTCATCGAATGGAATACCTCTCTCTCCTGCCTCCCGCTTAATGGAATCTGGATTCGAGGGGATAACATGATGAAGCAGATCTAACCAGAATTGTTCAGCAATTAGCGGTTGCCGGAGCGACCAGAATTGCCCGATCCGACTGTATTGCTTCTCCTTGCTCTCCTTCATAATCTTCGCAACTACCTTACCTCCTACGCTCAGCAATTCGTCCGGCGGAACCGGTTTCAGCAAGTAGTCGAAGCTCCCCAGTTGCATCGCTCGCTGTGCCAGTTTGAACTCGGCATGGCAGGTCATGAAAACTGTCTCTGTGTCGGGATGATTCTCGCGCACCCAAGCTAGAAGCTCTAGTCCGCTTCCCTGAGGCATCTCGATATCACATACCATAAGATGGATTCTTTCCCGCTCGAAGATCTCTTTTGCTTGGCGCGAATTATAAGCAGTGAATACTTTATCGAATCCGAGAGAAGTCCAATCTATGTCACCTTTCAATGAATCTGTAAGCAGTTTCTCGTCATCTACGATGATCAGCGTAAGCATTAGTCCATACCTCCTGGGTCAAGCTTGTCCTTCTCTTTGTCATTTCGGGGCGAGAGAGGAATCGTCACGTCCACTACGGCGCCACACAGCTCCCCGTCTCTTAAGACAACCTGCGTCCGCTCTCCATATATCAATTGCAACCGTCTCTTCACGTTCCAAATGCCGATATGATCCCCTTCGTCGTCCACGATTCGCTCACCACGATCTATACTCTCCACCACAGTAGGGCTGAAGCCGGGACCGTTATCCCTTATTTCAATATGAAGGGCAGCTTGTGGCGTCTCGAGCATCTCAATTGTTACTGATAAGGACAACTGTTCATCCATTGTCATGGCATGTTTGATGGCATTCTCAACAAAGGTGTGCACAATCAGAGGCGGAACCGGTGTAGACAACAGAAAAGAAGGGGCTTCGATTTCGTATGTCAACTGGTCGGGATACCGTAGTTCTTGTATTCGCAAGTAATTGCGAATATGCTGCAATTCGTCTTTAAGCGCAACGAAGCTCAGATTGCTTTGGAACATGTACCTGAAGTACCTCACCAGACACAGTGACATTTCCTCCATGCGCGTAACGTCCTTCGTACGGGCTAGCATATACATCATGTTAAGGGTATTAATAAAAAAATGCGGCCTAATCTGCAACTGAAGATGCTGAAGTTCCGCTTTCTGCTTATTCAGCTGCTCTTCATACACGCTGATTCGCAAATGCTTGATCTGCTCCATCATGTTGTTGAACGTATCATTAACGACCTTGAACTCCAAAGAAGTTGGATAATCCTTGATCTGAGTGTCGAGATTGCCTTGCTGAATTCGGTTCATAACCTTGAGCAAGCGATTGAGCGGAAGTAAGAGCGTCTTCCGAAGCAAGAGCAACGCCGCTGCCAGAATCAGGACCGCGACGAACGGAAGGGAGTAGGAAATAAGCTTGTATGTGGAGAGATGCTGGAGCATCACATCCTCCGGGATAAACGCATGTAGGCTGAACTCTCCTTCGCGGGAATCTTCGCTAACTGCTAGGAATTTCTCCGTCGAGCCAGTGAGATAATAGCTTTCCGCTTGCGGCTCAATCGTAATGCCGTGTTCACTGACAAAACCTTGATTGACAATCGCGTTGCCGCGCCCGTCGCCTAGCAGCGCCGCTCCTTCTTCGCCGATGCCTAGCAGATCAAGCGGTGTCTGCAGCGACTCCGCGTTAGTCCACGCACCGACGATGGAGTCGTTGTCGAGCACAAAGAAGCGGAGAAGGTAAACGCGGTCGCCATTCTTTTGAACATACCACATCCTTTTTTGGGTGATCATCCTCATGTCAGAATTCTTACTTACGTTATCCGATATATAGGATTTAATGTACATGCGGTCGATCATGGTGGAACGGTCGCGGAAGGAGTATAAGTATTGATCATCTGAGGGTAGATAGACGAATAACCCGTCCAAAACGGGATACCGAAGGATAGAATTTGTTAAGTTCGACGCGATACGCTGCGACGCGAAAATGCGATCCTCGGGCTGCGGGGAAAAATCGATGTTCGAGAGATCCGGGTCCTGCATGAGCCCGATTAAATAATTATCTGCTTCGACAAGGCGTGCGTCCACCTGGTCACGATACAGCGTTAATAAGTCCTTGCTAGAGGCAGCCACCTGGTTGCGGACGACGTCGATTGCATAGCCATTCATATAAATCAGGAATCCAATCAGCGGCAAAACGATAAGAAACAAGCCTGCTATCATCTTCATCCTAATGGAGTGTATGCTGCCCCATCGGTCTATTTGCAAAGAACGATTCATTTCGTATATCTCCTTTCCTTACTATCCATGATTCAAATTCACAATTACTATGAGAGCTATTGTACTTCAGATCCAAGATGAATAAAACCTTTTGCATTTATCGGGAAATCTCGATATTAATACCCCATTAATAGCATTGCAATAAAAAAAAGACCGTTAATAAATCAGCTCCTGACGTCCAATCTAGCATGCACACATGCCGGATAGGAGTGAGAGCATACTCTAGAATTGTAAGTATGCGTAAGCAAATATATAATCAAGTAATCGAAACCTAGAGGTACGGGTAAAATTCAAAAGGGCTGGAGACAAAATTCGTCCCCAGCCCTTTCGTGCATTACGTACCTTAAATTTGATTATCAAAAGCTTCTCCAGTCATTCTGCTGAGCTTCTGATACGCCATCCACATCGATCATGGGACGAAAGTAGCTATCATCCACAGCAACCGTGATAAATACTCGGTATCAGCCATGTGCGACATCCTGCAAATCGCGAGAAGTACATTTTATAATGTTGACAATCCATTACTGAATCAAAAAGCCTTCAGGTAAGGCACCTATTTCTTCACCTTATAAAACTCATGATAAAGCTTCATCAGCGCCCTTTTCTCAATCCTCGATACATAACTGCGGCTAATTCCCAACTCCTTAGCAATCTCTCGCTGAGTCCGTTCTTCCCCGCCATGCTCCAAGCCAAATCTGCCCATGATGACTTCCTTTTCACGTTCATCAAGAATGACTAAATTTTTATAAATTTTACTTTTTTCCATTTTTAGCTGCACGGTTTCCACAATTTCATTTGGATCGCTTCCCAGAATATCGACGAGCGTAATTTCATTGCCTTCTTTGTCGGTGCCGATTGGATCATGCAGCGATACGTCCTTGCGCGTTTTTTTCAAGGAACGTAGATGCATTAAAATCTCGTTTTCAATACAACGGGCAGCAAATGTCGCCAGCTTCGTGCCTTTGCCCGTCTGGAAGCTCTCAATGGCTTTGATCAGCCCGATTGTACCAATAGAAATCAAGTCCTCCAAATCTTCGCCGGTGTTATCAAATTTTTTGACGATATGTGCAACAAGGCGCAAATTATGTTCAATAAGTAAATTGCGAGAATGTGTATTGCCTTCGGCCATTAGTGCGAGATGCTTCGCTTCTTCTTCTTCGCGAAGTGGCTGTGGAAAAGCGTTATTTTTCACGTACGATACAAGTAGCGTTAACTGTTTAATAAACAAAGCGATTGCAGCAAATAATCCCATCGTCTGGCCCCCCTATGCTGTATTACCGGGCATCCTAATCAGCCTCAGCGTACACCAACATCAATTTTACATTCTATGTAGGCGGGGGCCTATATGTGCATGTACAAGGAATTAGAATAAATAAACCAGTTGGAACTCGCAATAGCTTAATATTGCTTCGTCAGCACATAGCTCTCTTTGCCTCGAAAATTGGTATGAATAAAACCAATATGGTTAGTTCCTTCAACCTTAACCGTCTGGCACTACAACCATGCCGCAGGCTACTTTGAATCCTTTTTGATAAACGGCAGCTCGCCTATTGCGATCAAAACATCATTAACCTCAGCCATAATCGGGCCAATACCCGAATCCGACAGCAGGGGAATGCTCCAGTGCTGCTGCGCCGATATTTTAGAAATATGGTTTTCGCCGCTGGCTTGAATAATCAGCTCCCATTTTATAACCGGAACGTTGGTGTGGCCCATAGACTTGCGAAAAATCGTCAGCAGCTGCTGATTGATTTCATCCGTCATCGTTTGAAAATTTTCTGCCACCTCGAACTCGTACTGAATATGCAGCTGTGTACAAGGCTCATCCTCAGCGGCCTCATCAGCGTTACGAGATATGCTGAGCACCGGAGACAGTGGCTCCTCCTCCCGCTCACGCAGCGATTCCGCCGTCAGCACGCTGCTCCATTCAAAATACATATAGGCACTCGTCTGATATGGCTGCTGGTGTGCCCTTGGCGTACAAAAAAATGAAAACTCGCGATCCAGCGACCTTGTTTCCAGTCGGTTTTTATTTTGATAAATATGCAGCCCCGCAGCCTGCGCCGCCGCAATAATTTCTCCCACGAACTGTTCATACGTTTTCATACGTTTCCCCTTAATCTCTATGCTATAATTTTGGTCTTCTTCGCATTGTCGGACGAGCGCTTAATGATGCCGCTAAGCGGGCGTTTGAGCACGAGGGCAATGAAAAGGCTAATGGCAATAAAGCCGAGCAGGAACAGCATATCCTTCAGCACCGTTTCCCATAAAATGCCGCCAACCGCTTCGCGCAGCAAGCTAATCGCATACGTAAATGGCATAAACGGATTCAGCGCCTGGAAAAAAGGCGACGTCATGCTGATCGGAAAGGTCCCGCCTGAGCTGGAAAATTGAAACACCATGAAAATTATCGCAATTCCCTTGCCCGCATTGCCGAACACAGACAGCAGCGTGTACGTAATGGTGACAAATACGATGCTGACGAGCATCGCGAATAAAACAAACCACAGCTTATCTGCGACGTATGCGCCTAAGATAAAAAAGTCTCCCAGCGTTACGCATAATGCCTGCAATAGTCCAATCGTTAAAAAGGTGCCGAGGCGCCCCAAATACAGCTGGTAGCCGCGATAGCTTCCATTCGGATTGTCTGCCTCCGAGCGCAGCATCGAGATGAGCAGCGTGGCTCCAACCCAAAGCGACAGCACACCGTAAAATGGCGACATCGCCGAGCCATAGTTAGGAATCGCATACAGCTGATTTTCCTTAATAAGCACGGGGCTCGCCAAAAACTCGCTTTCCTTCTCAATATCACCGCGCAGCAGCTTCGCAAGCTCGGCAAAGCTGTTATCAGCCTTCACTTCGCGCAGTTTGTCTGCCGCTTTACGAATCGCTTCCTCCAGCTGCGGCAAGTCGTCGCGAACAAGTCCGGCAACGCGTTTCACGCTGTCCGTAAGCTCCGGGAGCTGGTATTTGACGAAATCGGCCAGCTTTGCCAGCTCTTTTTCCGCCTCAGGCAAATCGTTCTGGACAAAAGCCGCAGCTGCGTCGATTTTTTTGCCGATGGCTGGCAAGTCATTGCGGATAAACGGCGCTGCCGTGTTAATCGCGTTCACGAAGGCGTCCGTCTTGCTTTGCAAAGTCGTCGCTATTTCATGCACCTTCGTGCGGATTTCCGGTAGCTCTGCCTGAATGCGGGTCAGCTCCTGCTGCCCGAACGTCAGTCCTTCACGCGCAGCCTTGAGCAGCTCGGCGATATCCGGCAGCTTGCTCTTGGCCGTTTGCAGCACATCGGACGATGCCGCTCCAAGCTGCTGCAATTTGCTCAAGCCTTCGGTAATCGCAGGCGCAATATCGCTGTCGTAATGCTCCAGCACATAGCCAAGATCGCTGTTCACCTGCTCGGTTACCGCATGCAGACGCGCTACAATCTCCTCTGGCGGCGCGGTTCCTCGGTCCATCGCATCCTTAATGATGCCAAGCAGCTGAATTTGCGTATTCAGCTTTTCGGTGAGACCGCTCAGCCGCTGAATGGTCCCGCTTAGCTGCCCATCCGGCAGATGGCTGTTAATCGTCGACATCACCTTGGTTATGCTGCCGATTACGCCTGCTGCTGTACTGAGCCGCTCAGAGAGCGTCTGAACTTCCGCCGCGGTCGGCAGCTTGGTAAGATCAGCCTCCTGCAGCCTTGCTGTCAGCAGCTCGGCAGCATCAGCAATTTGCTTGACCAGCAGCAAATTTTGCTTCAAAGTCGGGCTAATCGCCTGAAATACCTCCTGGCTCGACGCTAAAAATTCGTTCAGTCCATCCGCGAAAGCGATCGCGTCTCCCCCCAGCGCCTCAAGCTTCGGCAGCTGCTCCTCAGCCGTCGTCACAATGCCAAGCGCTGTATTCGTTTTGTCCAGCGCCGTGTCGACCACCTCGCTCACGCGGTCGAAATTGGCATCGACCTCCTGAATGCGCTGCGCCGCTTTCTGGATTTCAGGGAGCTTCTCCTGAATGATGAGCACCTCCGAAGCGGCATCGCTGATTTTCGGCCAATATTGCTGCAGCTTTAGCACATATTGCGCAGCTTGATTAATCTCCGGCAGCTTCTGCTGGAGCTCGATTATTTTTTGCGCCTTCTCGTTGATTTCCGGCAGCTTGCTCTCGACTTCCAGCACCTTCTGTCCAGCCGCTTCAATTTCAGGCAAATGGCTTTCCAGACTGAAAATGCCGTTCTCGACCTTGCGTATCGTCGGCAGCTCCGCTTCCACTTCTACGCCCGCTTCCTTCAGCTTCGTCAGCACCGTTTCGCTTACAGCTTCTGTGAAGCCTTCATTAATTTGCTTCGTGATGGCGGAAACGCCGGAGCCGGTTATTTTCGGCGCAATGGCATTCACCTTTTCATTGACCGTATAAACCACTTCCGGCCGCTCGATTTTGCCTTCGATAATGCCAGTTATTTTGGCAGAGAAATCAGCTGGAATAAGCAGGCTTGCATAATAGGTGCCTTTTTCAACGCCATCCATCGCTTCCTGCTCACTTACAAACGTCCAGCCCAGCTTCTCGTTCGTTTGCAGGCTTGTCACTAGGTCCTCACCGATATTAACCGTCTTGCCTTGCACGCTCGCTCCCGCATCGAGGCTCGTGACTGCAATTTTAATGCCCTGCGTGTTGTTGTAAGGGTCCCACACCGATTTAATATTGACCCAATCGTACAAGCCGGGGAGCAATATAATCGCTAAAATAAGAAAAATGCCGGTAGGCACACGTAAAATATGGAGCCAATCTGTTTTATAAATATGCCAAATATTGCGCATAAGTAGACCGCCTTTGCTATATCAGAAGTTGTGGAGCGGCCTTTGCAACACCCGATTGCCGCTAATCAGACCTTAGTTTAGCATTAACAGGGAAAAGAAGAAATATCATGATGATTTTTTTCGGGGAGTATGGCTTGGAATAGCATATAAAAGGGGCAGGAAATTGTGGGGGATATTACGTACGGATTACATCCATTATTTCTTCCATTCATTGTGGAAGGTTCTTTAGCGTTATGAATGGATGCCCACTCTTTAACGTCATGTGATTGTTGCAGAAACAGACCACTGCGGCTGAGGCGACGGAGCTCGGCATGCTCACTCCTTTTTTCGAGGACTGAGATTCCGCTATTCTGGCTATTTACCCGATTTTAGGCCGTAAGCGGACAGGAAATCCGTTATTGCCCTCATCAGCTCGTCAAAATGGCTTTTTGCAGCATAAAAGCGGCTTCTGAGTCCGCCACATCTCCCTTAACCCGTAATTCGGTTGAAATAGCTGCTGCTGTGTCCGCCAAATTTCTCTTTATGCATTGTACTGCTGCTATTCATTCGTTCATCAAATCAATCGAATCATCAAAAATCCGATTAGCTTCTAGATGAATGTAACGAAGCAATGCTACTAGGTCAGCCAATCGCTTTTCATTTGAATAATAACAGCGGTCAGGACGAAGCCGCTTTATATTAATTGCCTCATAGATTAACCCATGCCACTGTTGAGGTATCACTCCACCATGTAATTGGATTAATATCAGCACCATATCCATTTGAATGAACTTGTTTATTATAGTAGGATATTCGAATGGTTCATACTTAAACAAGTGCATAAAATTCCACATCATTATCCAAATATCCTGTTGTGTAGCTGTATACAACTGCCCGTTAACCCAATGGATTAGGAAAAAAGCAAAAACAGCCCACAATAACGATGTGGGCCTTTCTGCTTTCTTTAGGCTACACGTCTCCTATCCCCTCACATCCGAAAATAATCCGAAGGGCTTTTGCCCGTGCTCATTTTGAACACTTGGCTGAAATAGGTCGGATTATTGAAGCCGACCATCTCGCTGACCTCGTACACCATATGATGGCCCGATTGCAAATAGTCGATGGCTTTATGAATGCGGTAATCGTTCAAATAATGCACAAAGTTTTGCCCTGTTACCCGCTTGAACAGCTGGCTTAAATATTTCGGGTGCACGAACAGCTCCTTGGCAATCGCCGCAAAGCTGATTTCCTGGCTGAAATTCGCCGCCACATACTGCTTCACGCTATCGACAAGCCGATTGCTTTTCCGGCCGGAAATTTCCTGTGCCGCGCTTTGCAGCCATTCCTCTACGAGCTCATTCATCCAGCGTGCCAAGTCGCCAAGCGTCAAATGCTGCTGGATGCCCTGCAAAAATTGCGACAGCGTACGCGGCAGCTGATGCTGGGCGAACGCCTCATTCCAGAAAAAAGTCAGCGAGCTGAACAAGCCGACGCAAATCGTCTGAATATCCGTGAGCGAGCCGCTCGCTTCCTTTTGCAGCTGATTATAAATCGCTTCCCACTGCTGGGCTGCCCGCTCCAAATCCTTGTCTGACAGCGCCTCATTCCACTGCTTGAGCAGCGGTGCATATTGGTCATACGTCGTATCCAGCTGTGCCCATTCCGCATAAGGATACACCTGGCTCGTCCCTTGAAATTCCGCTGCCTCCAGCGCCACGCGGCTTTCCAAATACGAATCGATCAGCTCATGCAAGCTGCTGCGTACTGAACCGATGCCTGCGGTAGCCTCCAGCTTGAGCAGCGCCGTTATTTTCTCCGTTACGCTGTAAGCAAGCTCCTCACATGCCTGGTACAGCTCGCCCTCCTGCGCCTGCTCCGACAGCAGAACGAGCACGAACAGCCGGTCGGAATAATCAATCGCGTAGCCGTAGATGGGCGAGCCGCCCATTTTGCCTGCCAGCATTTCGCGAATGATGTTGTTCGCGCCGAATTTAAGCAGCTGCCAGTCTCGCTCCTTCAGCTTCGTAAGCAGCGCAGGGCGCGTCATTTGCAAGCTTACCGCCGCCACGTGCTTTGGCGAAGGAATGTTCAAATAAGCGAGCCGCTCCTCATGCAGCTCATGCGGCTGATAGCGCGTCGTCAGCAGCTCGGTGAATAATCGCTCGCGCAAATACGGCAGCAGCCGGTCGAGCTCCAACTTGTAATGCTCCTCCAGCCGCAGCTTCTCCGCCTGCAAATCGAGCTCGCCTATAATTTCAGCGAGCACGCCTTCAATTTCCGCTACAGCAGCCGGCTTCAGCAAAAAATGATGAACGCCCCAGCGCATCGCCTGCCGCGCATTTTCAAACTCATCGAAGCCGCTCAAAATAACGATCGGCAGGCCCGCATCCTCCTGCCGCAGCGCTTCGACAAGCGCAAGTCCGTTCATCTGCGGCATATTCACATCGGTAATAACCAGATCCGGTTGAAGCTCGCGGTAGCTCGCCAGCGCCTGCACGCCATTCGCGGCCGTTCCTGCAATGCGCAGCCCCAGCTTCTCCCAGCCCACATGCCGCGTCAGCGCCGCAATAATATGCGGCTCATCGTCTACAAGAAGCACTGATTTCATCCTTATTCACCGTCCAGCAACCGTTTTAATTGGGCTTCCGTTTCAATAATCGGCAGCTTTACTGTCACCTTCACGCCTCCCTGCTCGCTATTTGCAAGCTGCAAGCCATACCATGGCCCGCAATAAAGCTGCAAGCGCGTATGCACATTGCGAATGCCGATGCCTGTCGCCTTGTCCATATGCCAATCGTCTGGCAAGCCCCGCCCATTGTCGGTCAGGCTAATCTCCAAATAAGGTGCTTGCCCCGGCACATGCTGCTCGCGAATATCCAGTGCCAGCGCCAGCTCCGACGAGCTGTCCGCAGGGCTGCCATGAATGACCGCGTTCTCAATTAGCGGCTGCAAAATAATTTTCGGAATATAATAACCGCGCATTTGCGGGTCCATCACCTGCTCGGTATAAGCGATCGGAAATGTCATCCGCTCCTTCTGAATGCTTAGGTAGCAGCGGGCATGCTCCAGCTCATCGCGCACGCGGATGAACAGCTTGCCGCCGCTCAGGCCAATTCGCAGCAGCTTGCCGAGCTGGGTAATCATAAAGCTGATATCCTCAGCTTTATAATCAAGCGCCCGCCAATGAATCATATCGAGCGTATTATACAGAAAATGCGGCTTAATCTGCGCTTCCAGCAAGCTTGTCTGCGCATCTCGCTTCGCCTTGCTCTCCGTCTTCACGTCGTCCATCGACTCTTTCAGGCGCGACACCATATGGTTGAAGCTGTAGGAAAGCTGCACATATTCCTCGGTGAAGGCGCTTGTCGCTTTCGCCTGGAAGTCGCCGCGCTCCAGCCGCTTCATCTCCGCCATCAATCGGCGCAGCGGCTTGATGATGCTTTTCACAAACCAATAGGTCAAAATCGCAGAAAGCAATAAGCTTAATATTCCGATGCCTAGCACATACCAGCCCGCCTGATAGGTCGCCTTCAGCAGCGTTCTGGTCGGGATCGTCTGTACGAGCCGCCACTGCACCGAGCTAGGCTTGGAGAACACGACCAAATACGATTGATCATCCCTGCGCAGCAGCTCATATCCATCACTGAGCGTTTTCGAGCGGTCACCCAGCCATTCGGCATCGAGGATGACCTCCTCGCCCTCCACCTGCGAGTCGTTCACCTTCACAATAATGTTGCCCGCCGTATCCACAACGAGCACTTGCCCCTCCAGCACCATCGGCACATCGGCAAAATTACGCAATACATCCTGCTGCGACATGCTGATGACCAGATAGCCCATCGTCCGTCCTTTGCTGTCGAACATATGCTGGGCATACCCGATCAACGATTTCGAGGAAGCGTTTTCTTCTTCCGGAATCCAAATAGCATCCGCCTTCTCTAAGGCTGAAAACCAGTTTTGATCAGCGATTTTGCTGACGGGAAACACTAAATCGGTTGAGCTATACGGAACATCATTAAATTTATCCGTGTAAATTTCAATCGAGCTGATGCCGGAATTGACGACCAGCGTATGATGCAGCAAATCCGAAATGGCCCGCCGTTTGACGAGCATATCGTATTTGGATATGGCGCCAGCCTCCAGCATTTCCTTCACATCCTTGTTGCTGACGACGGAATAGGCCGTATTCGTCATATCGGTCATGAAATCGAAGCCGCGATTCGTGCTTTCATTAAGCAAAGCCAGCCGCGCCTTGCTAATTTCGCTAAAGGTCACATCCGAGAAGGAACGGTAGGACAGCCAAATAATCACAAGTAAAAACAATAGGTTCAACAGCACGAAGCAAGCGACCATCAAAGTGGACAGCTTGCTTCTTCGCAAAATCGATTGCCGTAATGAAAAATCTATCGTACGCATCGTAATGTCATCACCCTGACCGTTTGGAGTAAATGAAGCTTACCCTTTAATGCCGGAGGTCGCAATACCTTCAACAAAGTATTTTTGACAGATGATGAAAATGATAAAGCAAGGCAGCAGCGACAGCACCGACATCGCAAACATGGGACCCCAGTCAGATTGCGAGCTGGAATCAAGGAACAGCCTCAGGCCGAGCGGAACCGTGAACTTCGTCACATCGCTCAAATAAATCAATTGGCTGAAAAAGTCATCCCACGTCCAAAGGAAGGTGAAAATGGTCGTCGTAATGAGCGCCGGTACTGCGAGCGGCAGCACAATGCGCCAATAAATTTGAATGAGCCCGCAGCCGTCAATCGTCGCCGCTTCATCCAGCTCCTTCGGCAAGCCGCGAATAAATTGCACTGTCAGAAAAATAAAGAAGCCATCGGTCGCCAGCCATTTTGGCGCAATCAGCGGCAGGAAGCTGTTGACCCAGCCAAGCTGATTAAACAAAATATATTGCGGAATGAGCGTCACATGATGCGGCAGCATAATGGTCAGCAGCATCAGCCCGAAAGCGGCCGCCTTAAATCGGAAGCTTAGGCGGGCGAACGCATAGGCCGCCATCGAGCAGGACAGGACATTTCCAAGAACCGCCCCGATTGAGACGATCATCGAGTTGCCGAGAAAGCGCGAGAATGGATTGCCCTGAATGCCGCTCCAGCCCGCTAAATAATTGCTCCATTGCCACTGCTGAGGCCAAATGCCGATTTCCGTGAAAATCACATTATTGGGCTTAAACGAGCTGCCGACCATCCATAATACCGGATATAACATGACGAAGGCGATCAGCATAATCGCCAAATGCTTGAGCCATACCGTTTTGCGCAGCGTCTCTGCCATCGCTTATTTCCCCCCGTCCTCGTAATGCACCCAGCCTCTGCTGGAGCGAAATATAATGAAGGTGAAGCAGCCGATAATGAGCAGCAGCACCCAGGCCATCGCCGATGCGTAGCCCATTTGGAAAAAAGCGAAGCCTTTTTTGTACAAATAGAGCGAATACATGAGCGTCGAATTCAGCGGGCCGCCAGAGCCGTTGCTGATGACGAATGCCTGCGTAAACGATTGAAACGACGTAATAATTTGCATGACCAAATTGAAGAAAATAACCGGCGTCAAAATGGGCAGCGTAATGCTCCAAAACTGGCGGGTTTTTCCCGCTCCATCGACCGAGGAAGCCTCGTAATAATCGGTTGGAATTTGCTTAAGTCCCGATAGAAAAATAATCATCGAGGAGCCAAACTGCCATACCGAGAGCAACACGATGGAATAAAGCGCATATTTCGGGTTCGCGACCCAATCCGGTGCGTGAATGCCTACCTTAAGCAGCACCTGATTCACCAGGCCGTCGCCGCCAAGCATTTTCCGCCATAACATGGAAATGGCAATGCTGCCCCCCAGCAAGGACGGGATATAATAGATGGTCCGGTAGATGCCCAAACCTTTGATTCCTTTGTTAAGCAGCAGCGCCACGCCGAGTGCGAAAATCAGCTTAAGCGGCACCGATGCGAATACATATGTGAAAGTAACCTTGAGCGACGTTCCAAACAGCTTATCAGTCGTAAGCATTTCCTTATAATTGCTGAGTCCCACCCAATTGGGGCTTGCTAGAATGCTGTAATCCGTCAGTGAAAAATAGAGCGACGCCAGCACAGGGCCGAGCGTAAGACAAATGAGGCCGATCAGCCATGGCGCGAGAAAAAATAAGGCGGCGCGGTTATTTTGGCTGGCTGCCGATTTTTTAGCTCGTTTGCTGCGTTTTTGCAGCTTCGTCATCGATGTTGCTGTCATCGCGTTTCCCCTCTTCCCTTGCTTCATGCGTAAACGGCTATCGCCATCGTTGGGCGGCAAACACACGTTTCGCGGTGAAAGATACGCCGATTATCGGGCATGAAGCCTATAATGGCTTTTATATCCAAGGAAAGGCCGCCTCTTTTGCGGGCGGCCTCCTTGGCTGCTGCTATTTTGCGTTATCGCTTCATTTACTTGTTATTTAGCTTTGCTGAGCACCGCATTGGAGCTGGTCATAAACTCGTCGATGTTGCTGCTGAGCTCGCCTTGGCCGAAGGCAATCTGCTCGCTAAGCGTTCTAAAGCTTTTATCCACTTCCGAGAAGCCTTGCGGATAAGGCGGGTCAATGTCGCTTTTATCTTTTGCTACCGTATCGACGAAGTTGAAAATCATTTGGTCAGTTTCCGACAGCGTGGACGCCATCTGTGTCCGAATATCCGAGTTGACAGGAACGCCGCGCTCCGAGCCAAGAATAGCCGTCGCTTCCGGGTCATTCACCAGGAAATCAATAACCATAGCTACCTCTTTCGGGTGCTGGGTTTTGGAGTAACCGGACATAAATTGGCCTGGCTTGAGGTATTCTCCGCTTTTCACCTCGCCCTTCAAATGGGGCAGCACTTGAATTTTCAACACATCATCCGCATCCTTCATCGCTTTCTGGAACGCGATTAACTGATTTGACCATGTAAAGTCCATTGCCCCCGTGCCAAGTGCCAGCGGCCTCGTCTCCAAAGCCGTCGTCATGGTTGCCGTTGCTTCCGGTGAAGTAATAGCCCCGCCCGCCCGCAAATCGTTCCATAGCTGGAACCAGCTTGTGAAATCCTCCTTCGTCGCGCCGAACTTGCCGTCTTCAAACAAAGCGCGTCCGTTCTGGCGAACCATAATTTGAAAAATATTAAAAGTGCCGGAATTGTCAGCCGCCCCGACGTAACCGTCGCCCTTGGCATCTTTAATTTGCTGTGCGATTTTCGCGAAGTCCTCCCACGTCCAGCTTGTATCCGGGTCTGCAATATTCAGTTCCTTGAAAACCTTTGAGCTATATACGACACCTGGCGCATTCACCCCAAGCGTGATCGCGTAAAGCTTGTCATTTACCGTACCGGCTGTAATCATGCTCGGATCATGCTTGTCAATTTTCAGGTCTCCGCTTTGCGTATACGTATCCAAATCAAGAAGCGCATCGCGGTTCGCATAATCAGTCAGGAAAGCGTAATCCATTTGAATGAGATCAGGCGCGTTCGCTCCAGCCACCTGCGTGGACAGCTTGTCAAAATACCCATCCCATCCGGAATACTCCGGCTTAATGACGATATCAGGATGTTTTTGCTGGAACAGCTCAAGCGCTTTAATGGTCAGATCATGACGGGTTTGCGAGCCCCACCAGGTCATTCTCAGCTCGATCTTCTTCGAGTTGCTGCTGCTTCCGCTTCCATTATCTGTGCTGGCCTGAGCCCCTGGCTGTTCCTTGCTGCCTTGTGCCGAGCATCCCCCAAAGATTAGCGACAGGGAAAGGACCATTACGATACCAAACTTGTTTTTAATCATGCTTGACCTCCTGTAACCATTCTTTTTGTAAGTGCTTACAAAAACCATTGTAGACGATTTTTCCGCAACAAAGAATTAACTATGGTAATCTAAATCATCAAAAAGGTAATGCCCCTTTCCCAGTTGCCCTACTAAGACGTGTCTGCAAATGTTAGGGAGCCAGCTGCTGATCCAATTCCAGTTCCTTATCGAAGCCAGCGTCAAACGAATTTCCTCTGCTACCGGGAATGTCATTCCACAATGTGTACCTACATACCGAAAGGCAGCTTCATGCTCTTCGTTTCAGAAGTATTCTCACCACACACAGAAAGATTTGCTGGACTCAGGAGACGCTATTTTAACGAAATCACGGGTTAAGGGAGGGGTGGCGGACTCAGGAGACGCTAATGCGCTGCCAAAAGCCATTTTGACAGGAAAAAGAGGGCAATAACGGATTTCCTGTCCGCGTAAGACCCGAAATCGGATCAAAAGCCAGAATAGCGGAATCTCAGTCCGTCAAAAAAGCACGAGGGAACGTGCCGAGCTGCGTGATCTCAGCAGCAGTGATCTCTGCAACAGCAATCTCCGCAGCAGCGATCTCTGCAACAGCAATCTCAGCAGCAGTAATCTCCGCAACAGGAATCTCTGCAACAATGATCCCAGCAACAACCGTATGCTGCGGTTCCCAAGTCTTGAATCGTCAGATGAGACTGTCCTCAAATAAGTACTAAGCAAGCCGCATCAGGCAGACTTTGGTTTACATACACACTCTTCAATCGCTATTTTTATGCAATTATTCATTTATGCTAGAATAAGAATCATACGTAATTAAGGAGGATTTTACCATGGTGGCTATTTTTCATAATGATTGGGCGGAGCTGCTGAACGCTGAGCTTGCGGAGCCCTATTACCGGGAAATGCGCTCACAGCTCGCCCAGCAATACCGTACCACTACCATTTATCCTAATATGCATCATATTTATAATGCCCTTCATTATACTTCTTTTGAAAATACGCGGGTCGTCATTTTAGGACAGGACCCTTATCATGGCGCCAACCAGGCGCATGGCCTCAGCTTCTCCGTCCAACCCGGCGTGCGCATTCCCCCATCGCTGCAAAATATTTATGAGGAGCTGGCAAATGATCTCGGCTGCACGCCTCCCGCCCACGGCTATCTCGCCTCATGGGCCAAGCAGGGTGTACTTCTGCTTAACGCCGTGCTCACCGTAAGAGCCGGCAGCGCGGGTTCGCATCAAGGCATGGGCTGGGAGCGATTTACCGACCGAATCATTGAGGTGCTGAACGAGCGGGAGCAGCCCATCGTATTTATACTGTGGGGCAAGCATGCTCAGGATAAAGCATCTCGTATTGACCGTTCCCGGCATCACCTCATCGCTTCTCCCCATCCAAGCCCTTATTCGGCGGAGCGTGGATTTTTCGGGAGCAAGCCCTTTTCCCGCGCCAACGCCTTCCTTCGCAGCATCGGCAGCGAGGAAATTGACTGGCAGCTGCCCATGACGGCGGAGCAGCTGGAGGGATAGGCTTTTCGCCAGCACAACGAACAGCTTCAACAACAACATGCCTAAAAAACATAAAGCAGGCGCTCGTCCGGCCGTACAGCCAGATGGAGCGTCTGCTTTGTGTTTACATTACTATTGCTGCTTATCATGAATAACCGCACACCGCCTTCATATAGACAGCACAAGCAGCAGCGCAGCAAAAATAACCAGCACCATCAACAGCTGGGTTCCGAATCCTACGCTCATCTCCCCATCCCCTCTCCTTCAATCGATTTAAGCTATTTTGCAAATAAAGGGAAAAGGCTGCGCATCGCTGCGCCGCCTCTTCCCCTTTTCTACTTTCTACCATCCATATCCTGTTTCCTGTTATTCCCTGTCCGCAGTCTGCTTAATTGTTCGCCCCAAGTAGCTGGTTAATGATAACCGCCGCTTGCGCCCTCGTTGCATGGCTCTTCGGCTCGAAGCTGCCATTGCCTGTTCCTTTAATGATGCCTGCGCTTTGCATCGCATCTACTGCCTGCTTCGCATAGCTGGAAATCGCCGAACTGTCTTTGAATTCACTTAGCTGACCTTGTGCATTCAGCTTCAGCTCAAGCTTCTGAATGACGCGGTGGGCCATAACGGCCATATCCTCACGCGTAATCTCATCATTAAAGCCAAAGGTGCCATTGGCTTTGCCTTCAACAATTCCGAGCGCCTGGGCGCTTGCCACGGAGCTGTAATACCAGCTGCCTGGCTGCACATCGCTAAACGTGCTCGCTGCATCCACCTGCTCCAAATCGAACGTTTGCAGCAGCATTTTCAGAAATTGCGCACGCGTTACTTGCTGATCCGGCTTAAAGGCCTGATTGCCCATGCCATCAATAATGCCTCTGGCAGCAAGCGATTCAATGCTGTCCTTTGCCCATGCTACACGGTCAATATCTTTAAATTGAATGTTGACGTGCGCTGCTGCATATTTGCTGAAATGCTCGGGTCTAAAGGTGACGAGGCCTGCCGATGCATCATATTTGCTATTTTTCACAATTTGCAATTCGCCATTAGCATCGATGTAATAGACGACCACTTTATTCGGACTTTCTCCTGCTTTCAGGCTGTAGTCCAAAGCCACTTTAACATGGCCCCCGAAAGAGGAAATCGCTTTGCCATCAATCGTCAACGTCAAATCATACACTTTTGCATTCCCGAGCTGAGCTTTCGCTTCGGAGGAAAGATTGCTTATATCGGCCTCAGCGGCGGATATTTCCAGCTTCCCTGCACCAGCCCCTATTTGTCCGGAAAGCCAAGCTGTATCCAGCACAAAACTCGCTAGCCCTAGATTCACTTCTAATTGGCTCACTTGTTTGCCGGAAGCCGCTTTCAGCGCCTGCGCTGGAAGCGTTACTTGAATGGAGCTTGCTTCACCAGTTGGCACAGCGGTAATCGCAAGTTTTTTGCCTGCTGCTTCGTCCAGTCCTTTCGTCAGCTCAGCCGAAGTCACTTCTGCCGATGCTTTGCCGCCAGCATCTACCGTTACGACAGGCTTAAGCTCAACATGGGCAGGAGCCGGAGCTAACGTCGGTGGAGTCGTTGTCCCCGTTCCACCCGATCCAGAGCCTGATCCAGGGTTCACCGTTCCAGCCGCCTTTATCGTTACAACGAGCTCGCCGCTCACTGCTGAGCCGTCATTTGCGGTCGCCGTCACCTTCACTTTGCCTGCCGCCACTGCCGACAGCAAACCATTTGTATGAATCGTTGCAAGCGTTGTGGCTGAGCCATCTTCATTTGCAACGGCCCACGTTACCGACTTGTTCGTCGCTCCGCTAGGCGAGAATACCGGGCTAAGCTGCATCTGTTGTCCTGCCGTTACCTCCTGCGAAGGAGCGGAAATACTAAGGCCGGTTGCTGCAATCGCGTTCGTACGAATATTCGGTCTTGCTGGCATCTCCATATCTGTGCCTAGATAGAAGCTTGTATGCGGCGGCTGGTTGTAGCCCGTATTTTGCCAGGCGATGCCGAGTCTGTACACTGGATCATGCATGAGCGTATGAATCCGATGCTCCGTTACAGCAGTCGTGGTATAAATGCGCAGCGCGCTGCTGTCTTCCGTCCGCAGCACCACCTCCTCGCGCCAGTCTCCAAGTAGATCGGCCTGCAGGTTCGGATTGCCTTTCGTATCATTATTGGAATAAGTGCCTGTAAATGTTTCTAAGTTAACGAGTGTCTCGTTCTCATAATCCCACTTGTCGATTTTTGGCACGCCTACACGAGGATCGCCGAGCCAATTATGATCAAGCAGCTCGCGGCTGAGGTCGCCATCCCACCAAATCGCAAAGTTGGACGTTGGAATGCTCGCGGACAGCTTTTCCCCTTTCGCATTAAACAGGCCACCTGTCGAGCTGTTCCATGCGCCGTCGATTGCCCATGATTCCGCGCCTTTATGCCTTGGGTCAATGTCGGCTGACAAACCGCGTCCAGCATCTATGCCGAGCTGCAGCTGTCCCCATAATACACGGCCTGTTCGCGCATCCTTCATATCGTAGGAATATTTAACGGCGGTATCCTCTTGCACCGCAAACAATTCAAGTCCCAGTCGATCCGGATTAAGATTGCTCAGATGCATCGCATCGCCATGACCAAGCTTGGAGCTCCACAGCCCCTTTCCATTATCGTCAATAGCTGCCGCGCCTGTAATAATTTCATCCCGTCCATCATTATCCACATCAGCAACGCTTAGCTGGTGATTGCCTTGGCCGTAATAATCTTCATTGCCTGGCGTTTTGGAATCGAACGTCCATACCTTCGTCAGCTCGCCATCGCGATAGTTGTACGCGACAAGCACCATCCGCGTGTAATAACCGCGCTGCATGACGATGCTTGGACGCTCGCCATCGAGATAGGCAATCGCCGCTAGGAAACGGTCAACGCGATTGCCGTAAGCATCGCCCCAATCCGCGACATTGCCCCGCTCCGGCTCATAAGCATCCGTTGCCAGCGCTTTGCCTGTCGCACCTTCAAACACCGTATGGAACTCCGGTCCGGTCAAAATATATCCGCTGGCGTTGCGGTGATCCGCATTGGCATCGCCAATGACAACGCCGCTTCCGTCAATCGTGCCATCCGCTGTGCGGAACGTCACCTCGGCTTTGCCGTCACCATCCAGATCGTAGACCATTATGTCGAGATAGTGGGCGCCTGCGCGCATATTTTTGCCTAAATCCATTCGCCACAGACGTGTGCCGTCAAGCTTATAAGCATCAACATACACATTGCCTGTATAGCCAGCCTGTGAATTGTCCTTCGCATTGCTAGGCATCCAGCTCATAATAATTTCGTATTGCCCGTCTCCGTCCAAATCGCCAACGGAAGCATCATTCGCCGAATACGTATAAGCTACGCCATCTGGGGTTACGCCGCCTTCCGGCTTCTCAAGCGGAATATTCAAATAATTCGTATCCCATACGTCAACCGATTCCGATTGCGGCTGCTCCACTCCACCTGTAATGGCCCGCACATAATACGTTGAGCTGCTGCTTCCGCTCGCATCCGCGTAGTTCGTGCTGCCTGTAATTGGCGTGCTGTTCAGCTTCGCGCCATCACGGTACAGGTTGAAGGCAATATCCTCTGCATCGGTGCCCAGCAGGCGCCAGCCTACATACACATGATCGGTTTCCTTTACAGCAACGAGGCCGCGGTCGAGCGCTTCCATTTGGCGAGGTGCCAGCTTGATTGGCGTTTCGCTTATTTCCACGCCGCTTGCCTCGCTAACCGCTTCACCCGCATATTCATAAGCGCCTTTGACCACGAATGAATAGGTCGTTCCATTCGATAGCCCCGCTATAGTCGAAATGTATTTGCCCGCTGGCACCGTATCGGCCAGTGTCAAGGAACCGTCTTCATTTTTCAAATAAACGCGAGTTTCCTTAAAAGCAGGGTCCTGAGGCTGTTCCCAGCCGATTTTGACTGTTTGATCATGTGCTTCGGTGACGACATACGTCACATTAGGTGACTTTTCCAGCTTATTGACTTTCACCTTGTACGTACGGCTAATGTCTGTAAAAGCAGACGAGCCTACCGAAATGCCAAACTCCGTCTCGTCGCCTGTCAAAGGTATGGTGCTCTGCTGTCCGCTGGCTATCGAATTGGCATCCAATTTCAGTCCAACAAATCCAGCGTTGCTTGCCGTTGGTGTTACATCCAGCGAAGTCGCCGAATACGGCACCTCTACCGAATAATCGTACACGCCTGGATCAAATGGCGGATTAAGCACAGGTGCAAAGTCGCCTGAGCCAAGCACTAGGCTAGCGAGCTTCACGTCAAGCGCGGTTACACGCACATTCGTCACATTGATTTGACCGCCATTCGGGTTGACATAGAAGCCAAAGCTGCTGATCCGCTCCCGATTGCTGTAAAAAGCGGATGGCCAATTCACCGTCTCGTCCGTCGTCAAATCGGTAACGCTTACATGATATTGCTTGCTTGGCACATTAAATACCATTTTGAAACGGTACCAATGCGTCACATCATAAGCAATCTGCTTATCCGCAGCTGCGTTATGCTGCTTGATAACGCCAGCATCAAGCTGGTAGCGAGCAGCGGCTGCATTGGTTGCATTCACCTTGCCATCCATTACCCATAGCGAGCCGCCTTTCCCCGTTGGCAGATTGACATCAAACTCGACGATTAAACCGCCGCTTTCTCCGGCAAAACGTTGGCCAATATAAGAGGAGCCAGTCGATTCATTCGTAACCGCCCCATAAGTAGAACCTGTAACGGAATCCTGCTTAACTATAAAAGCTGGCGCAGCGCCTTCCTTCGTCCAAGTGTTACCGCTTCCAATTGTTAAATCGCCAAGCGCATAGCTGCTGAAATCATCGGCTACAAGCACCGAATCAGCTGCTGCGGCAGGCATAGAAAAGGCTGGGACTAAGAGAGTAAGTGCTAAAAGACATGACAGGAACTTCGACATCGCTGCGGTTCCTTTCCCCTTCTTGCGCATGAGCATTACCGTTATGACCTCCCTGAAATTAGGTTTGTATTCCGCCTTTCTCCAGCAGGGCTGCTATCTCCCACGCGGAAATAAAACGCTTTCCAAAATAGGCAAACCTGCCAAGCGTAAACGGCTTTCGCCGTCATCTGGCGGCAAAGCTACCCACCATTGCCTGTCTGGAGAATACTTCTCCAATTATAGGGAATTTCCCGAAATAAACCACGCCAAAAAACAGAGCTGTTTGATTAAAAACTAGACATTTTATCCAATTGCATTTAAATTTTTATCTGGATTGTACCGATTCCAACTCCGTCCTAGGGCGTGTATGCAAACGTAAGCGAGTCCGCGCCCGAACCTGAACCCGATAGATGCCTGCGTCAAACATTCTCCTTCTACTACCGGGAATGTCACAACTTATGAATCTAAAACTATCTACCGAAGGTCTGCTTCATGCACTTCGTTCAATGGTTCGCTCCCTGCACCTAGGACACAAAAACAGAAAGACACAAAACACAAAGACGAAGACCAAGACGAAAGGTAGACTTCGTGGACACAATTCGGCGGACACAGCAGCCGCTATTTCAACAGAATCGAGGGTTTTGCACAGGCTGCGGACTCAGGAGCCGCTAATGTGCTGAAAGTCGTCATTTTGAAGGGATTACGAAGGCAATAGCGGATCTCCTGTCCGCTTAAGGCCCAAAATCGAAGCAAAAGCCAAAATAGCGGAATCTCTGTCCTAAAAAATGGAGTTGTGCGTCCCAAGCTGCGTGTTCTCAGCAACTGTGGACTCAGCCAACAGTACTCTGAGCAACGGCAGTCTCAACAACAGCAGTATCAGCAACGGCAGTTTCTGCAACGGCAGTATCAACAACGACAGTATCAGCAGCAGTCTTCCCAGCCACAACGAACTCCGTAACAATTGCATGAACTTGTGTCTTATGACTTAAATAAACAGTTGAAAGTCGCCTCGAATTAGCGCCAAGCTAGGTGCAGCATCAGGAAGGGCTCCCGTTTGCATACACCTCCTAGTTCAAATTAAAAAAAGCGGCCCAGCCGCACTGCCCTCCAAAAAAAGGAAAGGCAAATCCAGCTGAACCACCGTTTTCTTTTATATAGTGCCTTTAAAATGCTTCATCACAAGCTGTGTCTCCGGCTCCGGCTCGCAATTTAATTCTTCATGAAGCAATCTTGCAAAATCATCGTAATAGAGAACAAGTGCCTCCTGGTCGCCCATCTGGCCTAGCAGATTTAATATTTGCCGGCACAGCTCATCCGAATATGGCTCCTGCTCATGCAGCAGCAGCAGCCTTTTGAGCGCCTCCTGCTCGTGACCAGCATTCATCTCATAATGGATAAGGCTGCGGACAAGCCGCACATATTTCGCTCTAAGCTCATCCCGGCGCTGCCTCGCCCACAGAAAATCATGCTCTTCAAAATAGTCTCCCGCATACAGGCTGAGCGTCTGTTCCGCCGCAATACGCTGCTGCTCCGTCTCAATGGCGCGGATCGCGGCAGCTCCCTGCTCAAACTGCTCGACATCCAGCTTTAATCCATTGCTTGTCAGACGATAGCTGTCGAGCGCAAACTCAACGAGCGCCACTACTTTCCAATCTTTCATCAGCTTGCGAATTTGATAGACGGACGTATGCAGCAGCATCATCGCTTTCTCATAATCCGAATCAGGCCATAACGTGTCCAGAAGCTGCTGCTTGGCGACCCATTGATCTTTATAATGCAGTAAAAAAGCAAACAGCTCCTGCGCTTTCAGCGTCCGCAGCCGGAGGCTCGTATTCGTTTTTCCATCGTCATGAAATGCCAGCCGCTTGAAGCAGAGCACCTGCCTGCCGGGCAGCTTCTGCTGCTCCGGCTTGCCCCGACTGTAATCTTCTATAATGCGAGTAATCGTCTTCTTAAACCGTTCCGGATGAACCGGCTTCAGCAAATAATCGAGTGCATTGAGCTCAAACGCTTCAATCGCGTATTCCGAATAGGCCGTTATGTATACGATGCGTATGTCAGGGTTAATGCTGCGGATATGCTCCGCCGCCTCAAGACCGTTGAGCCCCGGCATATTAATGTCCAGAAAAACGATGTGTACGGGCGTAGCCCGTACACTTTGAATGCCATCCCTGGCCGAAGTGAATTTTTCTGCCACCTGCAAGCGTCCGTCCCGCTCGAACAACCATTCAATGTGAGCGAGCGCCGGCTTTTCATCATCAATTAAAATGACTCTCATCGCCACCGACTCCCTTTTATGCTTCGTTATACGTGCCTGCCCGCAGCTCCTTCGGATAGCGGAAGCTTACCTCTGCCCCGAGCTGCCTTTGCCCATCAATGACCAAGCCGCTGCCGTACAAATTAACCAGCCTCTGGTGAATGTTGCTCAAGCCTACGCGGCCTGTCCCTTTGTCCGAGAGCACCTGCGATAATCGTTCTGGAGTAAAGCCTACACCATCGTCCTCTACAAGAACCATAATACAGTTGTCTATTTCAGAAATTTTCAGCTTAATCGTGCCGCCTTCTTCTTTTTTCATGACACCGTGATTAACTGCATTTTCCACTATCGGCTGAATGGTTAGCGGAGGAATAAGCGCAAGCGCATCGCAGCTAATTTCGTATTCAATTTTCAGCCTTTCATCAAAACGCGCTTTTTCCAGCGTCAAATATGACTTGACCAGCTCCAACTCGCGCTCGATCGTCGTCATTTTGTCGCGATTATGGAAATCAAAGCTGCTGCGCAAAAACTGGCTTAATTCAATGAGCAGCTCCATCGCTTTATACGGATCTACCGGACAAATGGCTATAATCGTATTCAAGGCATTGTATAAAAAATGGGGCTTGATTTGCGCCTGCAAAAACGCCATTTCCGCCTGTACGGCCAGCTTAACTGACTTGCGCAGTGCCAGCAGCGTCTGAACGCGGGCACGCAGCTCGCCGGCATCAACGGGCTTGCCTATATAATCGTTGACCCCTGCCTCAAAGCCGAGCTTAATGTCCTCCGGCTTCGTTCTGGCCGTGAGCAGCAGCACCGGAAGCTCCGACAGCAGGAAGCGTTCGCGAATTTTGCGGCAAAGCTCAATACCCGACATTTTCGGCATCATCCAATCCGTAATGACCAAATCGTAACTGGCCGGAGCAGCAAACGCCTCTTCCAGCGCTTCATCTCCGCTTCTTACCGCCGTTACCTCGCAGCGCTCAATGGAAAGCAAATTAATGAGCACCTGCAAATTAATCGGATCATCGTCAACGACGAGCACGCGGAATTCAGCTGCTGGCGGCGGCACATTCAGCATAGCGGTAAGCTCGATTGCGGCGGCCTGCTCCTGGTAGGCGATATCAGCTTCGTCTATTTGCTGGCCTTGGGCGATCGGAATGGTAAAGCTGAACGTTGTCCCTTGTCCGGCAATAGAATGGACGCTGATGGTTCCACCACCCAACTCCACAAGCTGCTTTGTAATACGCAGTCCGAAGCCCGAGCCTTGAAAGATCGCCTGCCCCGCCTTTGTTTTTCGTTCAGATAAAAAAATCGTTTCGAGCTGCTCGGGCGGCATACCGATACCCGTATCCGCAATGTCCACCCTCACCTTATTTTCCTGCGTCACCGCACTGATGGTTATTTTCCCCTGAATGGTCGCCTTCGCCGCATTTCCAAGCAAATTGTACAAAATTTGCCGCAGCCGATCTTCATCCGCATCAAGCAAAGGCAAATTGGCAGGCAGCCGCTGTTGAATCTGAACTTGCTTGTCGATGAGCAAATGCTCCACAACCTCTACAACCGCATGAAGCACGGGCTGAAAATAAATCTTTCGCTTCGCAAGCTTCATTACACCGCCCCGCAGCTCCGCAAACTCCAAAATATCCTGAATAAGGGCGGACAGCTGCTTTCCGGTCGAAACAATCATTGATAAATGCTCCGCCTGCTTCGTATTGTTGAGCGGTCCGGCAGCGCCTTCCAGCATGGAGGCTGCCATATTAATAATGCCATGCAGCGGCGTCCTCAGCTCGTGCGAGGTCATCGTCATAAATTCATCCTTGAGCCCATCAAGCGTCAGCAGCTTCTCCGACAGCTGCTCCACCTCGCGGATCGATTTTGTAAAGCGTTTCGCGAACAAGCCCGCATGGGCGAACACAAACAGCAGCATTTCGAAAGAAATCAACATTGCGCTTTCCATAAATCCGTATGCCCGCATCATGGAAGCCAGCATCATCATGACGATGCTCTGAAGACTCAAAAACCAGTAAGGGTCCGCATACACCTTGCGTCCGACACCCCGGATAATAACATAAATATAATAAACAATCATCACAAGACCTTGAGCCATAATTAAAATTTCCAGCTTCGAAATAAATAACGGCGTTGCCACGAGCTCCAGCACAATCGTAAATCCCGCAAACCATTTTAAAAACCGCATCACTTTGGAATGCACGATGCCTGGCAGCATTTCATTCACGATGCATAATAAAAAATAATACACAAACACCGATGAGATGGGCTGCAGCTTCAGCACGAAGGAATAAGGCAGATCAGGCAACAGCTGGACAATGATTCGTTCCCCTTGAGTCATCATAAAAATCATTGACGAGAGGCAAAAAAGCCCGAGAAACATCAGCCCCCTCTCTTGCCTTCTAAGCACGTATAACAGCAGGCAAAAGAGGCCAGGGATTAGAAATCCGGAAATAATCAACGCCCCACGTAAAATATCCATTTCCCGGTTTTTAATAATCGTATGCTGATCTCCGAAGGTAATGGAATAAATGATGCCGCCTGTAGCATAGCTGTAATTGGCTACCTGCACAATAAGCTCGACCGAATCGCCCGCAACGGTGCCAAGAGCAATATAAGGCACATTGTTTTGAACGCCATCGTATTCATTGGCAGCTGGGGCACCGCTGGCACCAATCATTTGATTGTTTAAATAAATGCGATTGGCCATGCGAATGTTCGAGGTGTAGATTCCATATATTTCGCGCAAATGGCTGGGGAGCTGAATTTTCAAACGATAAGTGCCGTAGCCAATGCCCGCCCTGCTGCCTTCTCCAGACAAATAAGCATTCCATTTCCCCGGTACATTCACCAGCTTGCTCGGTAGAGCCTGCTCCGCTGGCAGCTGGCTAGCAATCGCAAAATCTTTCGGCGTCAGCAGCTGGTTCGGATAAAACTCCCACTCGCCATCCAGCTTGACTGCCCCATTTTCTACAAAACTCCAATTACTCAAGTCCAATACGCCATTTACAGCACGTACATCCTGTTTATCCGCCAGCTTAAGGAACATAAGCACAAAAATCGTGCCCGTAATTCCTAAAATCATCAGGAACATGCCGATGTTCTTTCGATTAAGCATTCATAGTCTCTCCCCGCAGCGTTACGATGCCTCTTATGTATCGTCTATACAATATAAAAGCCTGCTGAGTCGTACTCACCAGGCACTGCTTATTCGTGCAAGCTATCGTTTTCGTTTCTATCTCCTATTATAACTTCTATTCTGAACCTTTTCTGAACATATTTCGAAGAAAAAATAGAAAAGAAAGAGCCGTCATTACGACGGCTCTTCCCCACATACGAGCACCCCGCTGCGATACAAGGTGACACGGCTGGCATCGGCAAAAGCTGTATTCGCCGCATTATACGAATAGTCATTGGTCTCATCATAGTTGGTCCAGCTATTTTTATGGATGCGGTTCTGCATTTCGCCGGTATGGCCGCCGCCAGCTGAAATATTCCCAGCTCCCGTACCAAAGCTGATTTCCAAATAAGTGTCGGCATTTGCGCTCGTCTTGCCTGACGCGGCAATGCTGCCACTAAGATTGGAGCAGCCTACGGTTGCATAGTCACAATCGAAAATTTGCGGCTGCGAGCCATCTGCCGAATACCAATAACGAATAGTGAGCTCATGAAGCGGCACCGCTGATGTACCCGAATTGATGATGCGGAATTGCGGCTTTAATTGATTGTCCAGAGCGGCAGAATCGCCGTTCTTGTATTGGACCTTAAGCTCGCTTGGGCCTGTATTCGGGAGGGCTGGCGTTGCACTTGCCTGCAAGGAATTTACCGATTCGCCCACGGTGTTCACCGCGCTAACGGCATAATAATAAGTCGTCCCATTGACCAGCCCCGTGTTCACATAGCTGGTGCTGCTTGTCGTGCCTACTGTGGCAAAGGGGCCCGCACTTGAAGCTGCGCGCTTAATGTTGTAGCTGGTCGCTCCGCTGACCGCCTGCCAGGACAGCGCCGCCTGGCTATTGCCTGCCGTAGCTGTTACGCCTTGCGGCGCTGCCGGCACTGTCGGTATCGGCCCAGTACCCCCGCCCGATTTGGCATTCATCACATTTGCGTGATTAGTCAGCAGTGTAGCCGTCGCGCTTGGATATATGATGCGGAAGCCGTCATAATCGGGATACAGCGTATTATCATCCTGAATGCCTGTTAAAATCCAAAACTGGCTGCCCGAACCGCCATATTGCTCAACCGCACCGAGCCAAGCAGCATAAACCTGATTGCGGGTCGCTTGATTTTGATAGCCGAATTCCTCCAGCACGACTGGCTTCTGCGCCGCATTGCCGTCCTCGATATGGTCGATAATCCACTGCGTGCCCCACTGCGCTGTACGGTTCCAATGATCCGGATATAGGTGAAACGTGCCGTAATCAATATTCGGCAGCGCAATCAGCCTTTCCCAATCAACGCCTTCCCCGCCGCCATACATCCAATCCGAATGCCCCGGAATGTTATAAAAGCCTTCATCCCCTACAGCGACCAAATGATTCGCATCGAGCGATTTGACGTAGGTGCTCATCTCATCCGCCCAATTAACAAGCTTGTTGCCCGTTGTGTCGGATTGGGCCCGCGGCTCATTCGCCAGCTCCCATGCCATAATGGCAGGATCATCTTTATATTTAACGCCTGTGTACGTATTCACCCGGTTGAGCATGTAGTTTACATAGTTTTTATAAGCTTGTTTAATAGAAGCATTCGTATAAAAAGCATCATGCGAGCCAGCATTAAACCATGCAACATACTGATTCATGCCGCCAAAATCATCCCAGTTGTTTACGAATGGAATAACCAGCTTAACGCCCGATTGTCCAGCCTTATAAATCGCATAATCCAGCTTGGTAAATCCCGATTCGTCATATACGCCGGGAGTCGGCTGCAGGACGGCATTATCCTGCGGCTGTCCATTATGGAAGCCCCAAATTCGGATCACCTTGAGATTCATCGCCACCATGTCCGCAAACACGTCATCGACCATTTTTTGCGACTTATAGTGGAAATAATAGTTGTTCGTTCCGGCAAAATAAAAGTCCTCGCCGTCCAGCTGAAACTTGCTTCCTGATGTCGTAACGAAAGCATTGCTATCTGCGGCGCTGGCCTTCGTATCGGCTGTCATCCACCCGCAAACGATAGCTAGCGCCAGTGAAAAAATCATGAACCGTTTGAGCTGCTGCTTCATGCGTAATAGCCTCCTTTTCGTTTTTTTATCTGCAATGGAAACGCTTACTTATATTATCAAGCAAGGAGCCGCCTCGAAACTAGTCGAATCGTTACCTCTTTAATATCACTTTGGTGACCAAAAACGACGGCAGCGCCAGCATAAAAGGCCCATGCACCTTACAAACTGGTGCATGAGCCCTTTGCTTTTTTTTAAATTAAGATGGCTCTACGCCCCATTGCAGGCTGCCCGCTGCATAGCCGGTTGTTTTGTTCCAGTCTACATAGCTTGTCGCGCTGGAATTGAACGAATAATCGCCTGTTTGTGTATAGTTGCTCCAATTGTCCTTCGAAATCCGCGTTTGCAGCTCGATGCTTTGGCCTGCTGCCACTGAGCCCGCAGCGCTGGCAAAGCTAATTTCTACATAATAGTCTGCTCCCGTTACGGCCGTCGGCAGCTTGACGAAGGAAGCGAGAACGTTGGCGCTGCCAACGGTCGACCAGTCGCACCAGAAGCTTTGGGCTTGCTCGCCGTCAATCGTGTAATAATAACGGAGCTTTACATCAGCCAGATTGAGTGAACTTGTGCCTGTGTTCACCAGTTTGATTTTTGGACTTAGCGTGTTTGTCGTTGCCGCTGTACCGCCGTTAAACAGCTGCACTTTAAAGCTGCCTGCTGGGGACGGTGTTGGCGTTGACGTCGGCGTCGGTGTCACTGTTGGTGTTGGCGTCGCTGTTGGTGTCGCTGTCGGCGTTGGTGTTGGCGTTGGTGTCACTGTTGGTGTTGGTGTAGCTGTCGGCGTAGGTGTTGGCGTTGGACCATTCACCGTATCGCCGTAGACAATACCACGGCCATTCGTGCCGATATATACGCGTCCGAAGATGCGCGGATCGCCCGTGATCGTTTCGCCTGTAAACGCATATTGATGCTGGTCATCATTAATTCTCACCCAATTTGCCCCGCCATTATCGGAGCGGAAAAATCCTCTGACCTGATCGATTTGCGCGGATACATAAAGTGCAGGATACGTCTGGCCCGGCGCTGCCATACCGAAGCCAACGACATCTGCTTCCTCGACGTTGCTAAGCTTCGTAAACGATGCGCCCGAGTTCGTCGAATGCCACAATCCATACACGCCGCTGTCCTCGTTGCCGCCAGCCAGCCAAATATCGCCTTCCACGCCTGGAAGCGCTTTAAATTTCATATTGCCTTCAGCTGGAAGCCCTGCTGCTGCCGACATCGTGAACGTCGCGCCGCCGTCGGTGCTGACATAGAACTTGCCTGCCGCTGCCGCATAAAATTTGTTTTTGTTGACGCGGTCTGAAACCACTCTCGCACCGGCTGGAACGCCTGTGCTTGCTGTCCATGAGTTACCGGTCGTTTTGGAATAATAAACGCCGACATCAGAGGTGCTCCATACGAGCGAGCTGTTATCAGCCGCAACGGCTATGAAACCGCCGCCCGTTGTATTGGATGGCTCTGCATTCGGGCTATACCAGTTCGTTCCGCCATCGTAGGACAGAGCAATCGATTTTTCATTAGGATATTTCGCCTTATCTGCATTTCCAACGCGCGCAATGAATCCAGGGTTTAGTTCAGCGAAGTCTATGCTCGTGGAGCTGCTTGGACTGATGAACATTTTTGCAGGTGCCGCCGTTAAATCATTATGTCGGTAGCCTGATACATCAAGCATGGCGCTTAACAGGTGAGCGCCAGTCGGCGGGCTAATCAATTCTTTGATTGACGTTTCCTCAATGCCCTTGGCCATAACAGACAATGCCACTTTGCCGCCGCTATCCCAAGCCGTCAAGTTCGTCGTGCCGTACACCGTAGCGCCTGTGCCATATAGCATGCGGTCAGAGTTGAAAGGATCAATTTCAATATCGCCAATCATCCAGCCAAGCTTAGGCGATACCTCCGGCGGCGCAGAACTTACGCCCCAATCGAGCCATGGAGCAGCCGAAATATCCTGCGTGTAGGAGAAAGTGCGGTTCGGGTAAGAGCCATACTGCCAAATCGGCTTCCACGTTGCGCCGCTATCCGTACTGCGATAAAGGTTGGCGTCCGGGTACCATGAATTTAGCGTTGCGACGATCAGCGTGCCAGGTTGTTGGGCATCAACCGCAAGGCCGCCATAGCCGAAATAATTATCCGCGCTGCTTGAAGGGACTGGGCTAATGTTCGTCCATACGCCAGTGGCTGTATTCAACCTCCAAACATCGCCCTTCGAACCGTTATATGGACCTGTGCCGTTGCTATATGTAACATACAGCTGTCCATTTGAATCCAGCTCGCCATGATGCGGCAAATAGCCCGTCGGCTGTCCTGCCACGGCAGACCAGGTTGTGCCGCCATTCGTACTGCGGTAAATGCTGCTCGCTGTATCTGCTACACCGACATAAATCGTTTGCGTCGCCGTTCCAGGCGAGCCCGTCGATTCGTCAAACGTAATCCAGGCGAGCCCCATTTTATCCGCCAAATAAGGATACGTCGGGTCCTCCACAAAATTGCCCGGATTCGGGAATGCCGTTACTTTGCTCCACGTTACGCCATAGTCGGTACTTTTCCACAGGCCGTTGCCGCTGCGTGCGCCAAAATACAAAATATTGTTTTTATTCGGGTCTACCATCAGCCGCTCGCCCATGGATCGCCCTGGCATATTGCCGCCAACCTTGAAAGGCAGCTGCGTTTCCTGCCAAGTGTCTCCTTTATCCGTGGAACGCATAATATAGCCGTTATGCGGGTCCCATTCATTCGTATAGGAGCCAGCCGCAATATACAGGCGATTCGGATCAATCGGATCGGTTGCCAGCGCATCCACGCCGGTCTTATTCCACTCATCCCAGCTCACGTGGTCCAGCAGCGCCTTCCAGCTGCCAGTTGCTGCGTTGTAACGATAAGCACCGCCCACATCCGTACGGGCATACAGCAGCCCAGGCTCTTTTTTATTAAAAACAAATCCCGGAACGAAACCTCCGCCCCCGCCAGTCACTACATTTTTCCACGTGTACGCTTCACTTGGTGCCGCTTGCGCCTCTAGCGGGTTGCCGATTATTACGGTGCCGGCGACAACTGTGATCGCTAGGGCCAGCGTGCCCAGCTTGCGCATTGAATGTTTGATCAAATGAATACCCTCCTCAATTGGAATGATATAACGCAAACACCTAAAATATAAATATGGATGAGCACCCACTCTCTCCCAAATGTATACGCTTTCATTTTAGCACATAAATTTTAAGCCAAGCACTATATAAAATGGATATATTTTCATATGAAAATCAGTTATTTGAAACTCGCCGCACGCAAAAAAAGCTCTGAACCCGGGCGCTCTAGCCAGCTGCAATAGCCTTTGAGTCGCTTCGTCCTGGTTCAGAGCAGTGCATAATTCCCTTTTGGTTATGGCCGAATAATGCGTTGTTCCTTCGCCGCTTTTATCCACATCGGGAACTCATTCAGCAGCTGATCATACAAATTCTCATCCGAAACAGCTGCAATATCATCCAAATGGAAGAAGCTCGCATTATCTACGATTCGCCCCTCCATCGTATCCAGCCGCTTTAATACTTCGAAATTGGAGTTTCCGATGCCGACAAACTGCCAGAAAATCGGCTGCACCGCCGAATGGGTAATCGTATGCTTAATCGACTTGACTACCCCGCCGTCGTTAATAAAAATAATGAACACAGGTGTAGGATCATTTTCCTCTACCGTATATTTGCGAATGACATCCTCCATCACCGGAGGCTCATTATTGCGTCCAAACTTATGAATAAGGTCATTGTTTAAAATATTTTTATCGACATATTGGCCAAAATCGCGCTCCGTTACCGACGGCAAACGGCTGTATTCATTATCGTATACCCACACGTCGAGCGTGCCGTTATCATCGAACTTGCTGGCAACGGCCAAAATCCGCTCCACGACTTCCTGAACGGTGCCGTTTTTATACAGCGTCTGCATAGACCCGGAAATATCCAGCACGATGCCTACTCTGGCCACGACGTTCGTCAGCTGCTTTTTCTCCAGTGTGTATTGCACGAGCTTTTTGCGGAAATCAATTTTGCTAAGGGAGGCGGTTTGTACAGGTGCTTCCAATGTCGCCGACGCAGCTGCCTCTGCCCGAGCTTGGTCATGAGCTAGAGCTTGGGATGACTCATTCTCGCCCGCCGACGCATTTCCTTCCAGCTCCAGCCCATAATTCAAGCATAATGCAGCAAGTCCGCCGTAAAACCCGCTGCCAATCGCGCTAAACTTCCACTCGCCATTGTGACGATACAGCTCCCCAGCTACGACCGCCGTCTCCTTCACCAAATCCGCACCGTATTCGTAGCGCAGCAGCTCTTCCCCCGTGTCCAGGTTAACCAGCCGCACATAAAGCCCCGTTACATCCTGAAAAGCATGTCCGAGCTGCTCGCCATCATAGATCGTCACCGTAAAGGCCGCTTTCGCTATTTGCTCTGGCAGGCGCCCAAGCACTAGCTCGATTCCTTCTTGATCGCCCGCTTCCATGCCATGCTGCTGGCTGCTTGATTTATGCTCGGCCGCGCCATTCGCCGCCAATGGATTGCCATAAAAAATAAAATCCTCATCCCGCTCACAGCGGCCGCGCTCTGACAGCAGAAACGCCGCAGCATCGATGCCAAGCTCGCTTTTTCCAGCTATCCAGCCAAACTGCACAGCCAGCTTGCCGAAGCTTTTCCCCTTGGTCACGTCCGCTTTTTGCCCTTTCAGCAATGGCATATATGTATCTTCCTCTCGCCTATTAGATTGGTAAATAAGATCATCTATACCGATTATAGCAAATAGGGCGGGCGAATGGAGAGAAAAAGCCTCTTTCCCCGCACGCCATCGGCATGCTCGAAAAAGAAGCTTTATCTCGTCTCTATGTGATTTTTGCTTGCGCTATCATTGCCTCATGAATTTATTTACGATTCCAAAATAAACCGGTTCCACTTTTGCTGCCACGCTATATCGTCCCAGAACGGATGATGGGGCGCGCAATTGGAGCAGAGCACCATCCCCCAGAAGCCCAGCTTCATCCCTTTGCGAATCGCATATTCGGCAATAAATTTGCCGACCGGCCCTTCCTCAAAGCCCGCATGCAGCGGCGTGTAGCCCACATAACCTTCGCCAATGACAATAGGCAGCTCCGTTTGCCCCGCCCATTCATGCAGCTCCTCAAAACGAAAATCCGCCTTCTGGAGCATCGCCAGCTTGTGGCTGCCATAATGGTCGTACAAATACAAATCCCATTGATCCGGATCAGCCCAATCATGCAGATAAAGCAGCTTCATGCCGACCGGATTGCCCTGCATCCGCCATTCCTGCCCTGCCGGAAGCTGCCAGCTCTCGAACGGCGGCGCGTCCTCCCGCAGCAGCGATTGCACCAGCTCATTTGGAAACGGCACCGCTTCATTGTCGATTCCTGCCTGATCCATCAGCTCCTGCAGCACGCCTTTAATGTACAGATGAAAATGGGCCACCTGCATATTTCGCGCCACATAAGCTTTCGGGTAAGCCTCATTCAGCGTATAGCTTGCCGTCATTAACAGCTCAGGATGCTGCTCGCGCAAAAACGCAACCGCTTCTTCGATGTAGGGCTGCATAATTTGCACAAGGCCCGGCGTATTGGAGCCAGCAACGCCCTGCTCAGTTGCAATGTCGGTCAATTGTCCAAATTCGACCTCATTATGCAGCTCGGCATAAGCGATTTGCTCGCCATAGCCCGCTGCCTTCACATATGAAATGAGCTGATCCATCGACTTCGCCAGTGCCATAAACCGCTGGTCCGGCGGAATATCCGCCAGCAAATCGCGCAAATAGGGCTCCGCCAGAAAGCTCGGACTTTGCTGGTATTCCCACGAGGAAAGAATAATATAGCAGTTGTGAGCCTTCGCTTGCTTGAATAGCTCCAATAGCTGCGCATGCCCGTCCAGCTCTGCTCCGCCTTTGCAATTGTACCAGCGCGTCCGCTGCCCCACCTCGCCCAAATTGCCGAAGCGCAGCGGTCCAGGGCGAACGCCCGATTCCGTAAACAGCATGAGTGGCATTGCACAAATGCGAATCGTATTGTAGCCCCGCTCTACCGCTTCTTTATATCTTGCAGCTAAATCGCTGTAAGGCTCCCCCGGCGTCGTCATCGTATACCAAGAGAAATCCCACATTGTAATTGTCAGTTTACGGGGCAGCTGCCTGCTCGCTGTGCTCATATGGCCACCTTTTCTGTCCTCTATGGATAGGGTGATCATCTCATCATCCGCTACCACACTAGGTTGTGCAGAGAACGCTTTTTCTTTATGGTACATGGTTCACACCAGCAGGCGCCATGAACAATGTACGGATGCTGATGGAACATATTCGGATTTACCGAGTGATGTACCGAGTAAGCTTGGCAAGTCTAATCTGATCAGAACTTATTTAATTTCCCTCATCGCCAGCTGGCATAAACAGCTCGACGAAGCGTTCAGCCGCAACCGACAGCTTTCTGTCCTGACGTACGGCAAGTCCGATGCTGCGCGGTGGAAGCGGGTCTTCTACTAATAATTCAAACAACATGCCATTATTTAATTCTTCCTGCACAAAAGAACGGCTAATGAAGGCGGCCCCGTAACCGAGCCTGGCGAACTGGGCGAGCAAATCAATGCTGCCAAGCTCGATATCAGGCTTTACCACCTGTCCCTTGCCCGCGAACCATTGTTCAATAAACTCCCTCGTGCTGCTGCCCGGAGATAATAACAGGAGCGGCAGCTCAGCCAGCTGCTGCATCGACAAAGCTTCACATGCGGCCGAACGGCGGGCTAGATCTGCATAAGCCTCCCCAACTACAAAACAATCCTCCAGTACCGCCAGCGTCTGAATATTCAGCTGTGAATCGTTTATGGGCAGATGGATAATGGCACAATCGATTTCGCCTTCCCTTAAGCGCTGCGTAATATCAGGCGTTTTCCCATGCGAAAGCCGGATTCGGATACCCGGATAATCGCGATGAAAGGTATTTAATTGCGGCAGCAAAAGATGCTTAATCAGCGAATCGCTCGCTCCGATGCGGATTTCCCCCTCATTCAGCAGCTTCATATTTTGCAAATGCTTTTGCGCAGAATCCAGCATGGAAAAGGATTGCTCTACATAGCCCAGCAGCGCTTGCCCTTCTTCGGTAAGCTCGACGCCCTTCGACAGCCGATGAAAAAGCTTGAGCTGCAAAGCCTCCTCCATCTGCTTAATCGCATAGCTGACCGATGGCTGCGTAATATGCAGCTCCTGCGCCGCTCTTGTTAAATTTTTGCAGCGTGCTGTATGCAGAAAAATGCGATACCATTCCAGATTGAACATTTGGTATAGATCACCTCTATATCATTTTCGATAAAATCCGATTTCACTTATTTCACTTTCTTCATTATAATCGGGTTTAGACAAGAAAACAAAAGAGGTGGAAATATGGACGGATTCCAGCCCGATCTAGCTGCACGCTCCCCATGGTCGGCCCATAGCGATAAACAGCAGGTGACCCTGAATCCTCCAAGCGGAGCATTGGAAGGAACGGTGCGCATACCGGGAAGCAAAAGCTTAACTAACCGTGCCCTCATTATAGCCGCGCTTGCCGTAGGAAAATCGCAAATTGACGGTTTATTATTAAGCGATGATTCCTACTGGTGCATTGCCGCATTAAAGCAGCTCGGAGTTAAGATCACTATCGAAGGAGACACCGCTTATGTCGATGGCTGCGGAGGAAACTGGCCTATCTCATCTGGCGAGCTGTACGTCGGAGCTGCCGGCACGATTGCGCGTTTTTTGCCCGGAGCTTTAGCCATTGGAGACGGCGTTTGGGCGATCAAAGGCACTAGACGGTTGCACGAGCGGCCGCTGGCTCCCTTGCTGGATGCACTGACGCATTTAGGAGCAGCGTTTGAATACGAGCAAGCCGAGCGTTCACTCCCCTTCGTCCTTCGGGCAAACGGATTGCAGGGCGGGACGGTGCTGCTGCCTGGCTCTACATCAAGTCAATTCATAAGCGGTTTGCTGTTAGCCGCCCCTTATGCGAAAGCGCCGATTACAGTGCGCATAGATGGGGAAGTCGTGCAAAAAGATTATGTCGAAATGACCCTTGCGATGATGGCTTTGTTTGGTGCAGCACCTGTTGCATCTCTGGACACAGACGCCCCCTGCATTACGATACCTACGGGAAAATATGAAGCGCGCTCCGTCCTTCTGGAGCCTGATGTATCGACCTGCTGTTATTTCTGGGCTCTCGCCGCGCTTTCCGCAGGGCGCATAAGAACGGAAGGCATTGACGCCAGCCGTACAAGCCAGCCAGATATTGCAATGCTCGGCGTGCTGGAGCAGATGGGTTGTACGATTGTCCGCGGCGCAAGCTTTATTGAAGTCCAAGGACCAGAGCGTTTGAAGGGCGGCTTTACCGTCAGCATGCAAAAATGGTCGGATCAAACGCTGACGCTCGCTGTCCTTGCTATTTTTACAGATGGCCCCATTACACTTAAAGATGCCGCTCATATTAGACATCACGAATGTGACCGGATAGCTGCTATTTGCACGGAATTGGGTAAACTAGGCATTCGCGTATTGGAATATGAAGATGGCCTAACCGTTTTTCCCGGCAAGCCGCAAGCCGCTTTATTAAATAGCCATGATGACCATCGCATGGCTATGGCCCTTTCCTTAATGGCTTCGAAAGTTTCTAATCTACAAATTTCCGATCCGGGCTGTGTCTCCAAAACAAACCCGAATTATTTTGAGCAATTGGCTGCACTAGGCTTTCAAATAAACGAATAGACGCAGAGGATGATCCATTATGGCAGGAAACACATTCGGAGAAGCTTTTAAAATCACAACCTTTGGCGAGTCCCATGGCGAGGCGGTTGGTGTCATTGTCGATGGCGTAACGCCGGGCATCGAACTTGATGAAGCCTACATTCAGCGGCAAATGGACCGGCGCAAGCCCGGGCAATCGTCCGTCACTTCCCCGCGCAAGGAATATGATATCGTTCATATTTTGTCGGGCATGTTCGAGGGAAAAACGACTGGAACGCCGCTCTTCGTTATTTTGCATAATCAGGATATGAGGCCGGATGCGTATAGCGATATCCAGCATTCCTTTCGCCCGGGCCATGCCGATTTCACTTATTTGCAAAAGTATGGCATTCGCGATCACAGAGGAAGTGGACGGGCTTCTGGCAGAGAAACGGCGGGAAGAGTAGCGGGCGGCGCCATTGCCCGCAAGCTGCTGGAGCAAAGGGGCGTGCAGGTGCTTGCCTATACGCAGGCTATCGGAGGCATTGAATGCGAAACCTTCGATGAGAGCATCATAGAACAAAATGCCGTGCGTGCCTGTGACGCCACCGCCGGAGCGAAAATGATCAGCAAGATTGAACAGCTCGCAGCCATTGGCGACAGCTGCGGCGGCATTGTAGAATGCCGGATTCGTGGCGTAGTGCCTGGTCTTGGAGAGCCGGTATTTGACAAATTGGATGCGGAGCTTGCGAAAGCGATGCTATCGATTGGCGCCGTGAAAGGCATTGAATTTGGCGCTGGCTTCGCTGCCGCCTCCATGCTCGGCAGCGAGCATAATGACGGGATGAGCGGCGACGGATTTCTCAGCAATCATTCGGGCGGCATCATAGGGGGCATCAGCACGGGACAGGATATTATTTTTCGTATAAGCGTTAAGCCGACCTCCTCCATTTCGGTCCCGCAGCAAACGGTCAACATTCACGGCGAGGAGCAGGAAATTAGAACCGAGGGGCGGCACGACCCTTGCATTTGTCCGAGAATTGTCCCCGTTGTGGAAGCGATGGTCTGCCTCGTATTAGAGGATCAGTACAAGCGGCAAGCCGCCATGCTAGGGTAGAACTTAACTGAAAAATAACAAGGGACTGCTTCAAGGCTTCTACAGCCTAAAAGCAGTCCCTCGTTTTACCACTATCCCGTTCTTCTATCAGCGCTCGTCTGGCAGTCCCACTGGACCAGCGGCGGCAATTTCCGCGCTTACGCCAACGAATTTGCGGAAATTATTCTCAAATTGTGCGGCAAGCTTGGCCGCCTGCTGATCATAGGCCGCCTTATCCTGCCATGCTTCACGGGGCAGGAGCACCGCATCCGGCACGCCTTCTACCGTGAGCGGGCAGCTCAGGCCAAACACCGGATCGGCGATAAATTCAGCCTGCTCAATGCTGCCATTAATCGCGGCCGTTACCATCGCCCGCGTATATCGCAGGTTCATCCGCTGCCCTATGCCGTGCGGCCCACCGGACCAGCCTGTATTTACCAAATACACTTTGGCATCATGCTGGGCGATTTTTTCACCGAGCATTTCTGCATATACACTTGGCTCGAGCGGCAGGAACGGCGCTCCGAAGCAAGCGGAAAACGTCGCTTCCGGCTCCGTTACACCACGCTCCGTACCCGCAAGCTTGGACGTATAGCCCGATAGAAAATGATACATAGCCTGCTCCTTCGTCAGCCTGGAGATCGGTGGCAATACGCCGCAAGCGTCGGCGGTCAGAAACAAAATAACGTTCGGATGGCCTGCTTTTCCGGCCAGCACCGCTCCTGGAATATGCTCCAATGGATAAGCAGCACGCGTATTTTCCGTCAGAATATTGCTGTTATAATCAGGCTGCCCTGTCTGCGCATCTAGCGCTACATTTTCCAGCACAGCTCCGCTGCGGATGGCCTGCCAAATTTGCGGCTCCTTCTCTTCGCTCAGCCCAATGCATTTCGCATAGCAGCCGCCTTCGAAGTTGAACACGCCATCCTCCGACCAGCCATGCTCGTCATCTCCGATGAGGCGGCGCGAAGGATCGGCAGAAAGCGTCGTCTTGCCCGTGCCCGATAGGCCGAAGAACAGCGCCGTATCGCCCTGCTCGCCTACATTCGCCGAGCAATGCATCGACAGGACGCCCTGCAGAGGCAGCAAGTAGTTAAGCACGCTGAAAATCGACTTTTTCATCTCGCCCGCATATTCCGTTCCGCCAATCAGCACGATTTTTTGCTCAAAAGAGATGCAAATAAACGTTTCGGACGCTGTACCGTCACATGCAGGATCTGCCTTGAGCCCCGGAAGGGCGATGACGGTAAATTCAGGCTTATGGGAGGCAAGCTGCTCCTCGCTTGGACGAATAAACAGCTGGCGGGCAAATAGATTATGCCAGGCATATTCATTAATAACGCGAATCGGCAGGCGGTACGCTTCATCCGCACCAGCATAGCCGTCAAAGATGAACAGCTCTTGCTGCTCCATATAACGCTTTGCTTTTTCATACAATTGGTTAAAATGCTCCGGCGAAAGCGGCTGGTTCACTTTGCCCCAAGCCACTTGCGGCAGCGAAGACGGCTCGCATACAATAAACTTGTCTTTGGGCGAACGGCCTGTATATTGCCCTGTCAGCACCCGAAGCGCTCCCGATTCCAGCTTCGTTCCTTCGCCGCGTTTAATCGCTTGTTCCATTAGCTGCTCTGTCGTCATTTGATAATGTACGCCTTGCTGACGCAGTCTCGACTCCATGATGCTCATGCCTGACTTCCTCCCGTCTGTGTGTATCCGCCTGCCCCATTTCCACTTACTTGCATGTGCCCCCAGCTGACTAGTCCGCCCCCAGACCTCGACACCACACATGCCTCTTCCTTGCATTCCGAATAATAATTAGTTACCTTCTTCGTTGGTTGTGTATCAATCAGCGTCATGCAGTGCTTGCAATAAATGGCTCCCATTTCTATACCGTGATTTCGCATGAATCCTTCACCCTTTCCATCATTAGATTGGCTACATCCATTACGCGGCATGCATATGCCCATTCATTGTCATACCAAGCAATTACTTTAATCTGATTGTCCATGACCATCGTCGAAAGCCCGTCTACCATAGCCGATTTCGAACAGCCAATATAGTCGGCCGATACGAGCGGCTCCTGTGCAAAGCCGATATAAGAAGACTTGCTGCCTTCTGCAGCCGCTTTCAAAACTGCATTTACTTCCGCGGCTGTCGTATGGCGCTCCGTTTGAACGGTGAGGTCAATTAACGATACATCCTGCGTCGGAACACGCAGCGACATGCCCTGAATGCGCGAGGACAAATGCGGCAGCACATCTGCAAGCGCCTTGCCGACTCCTGTCGTCGTAGGCACAATAGACTGGGTGCAGGATCTAGCTCTGCGCAAATCCTCGTGCGGATTGTCCAAATGATTTTGATCAGAAGTATAGGAATGCACCGTCGTCATCCAGCCAGACTGGACACGGAACGCTTGATCCAGTACATGAAGGACCGGAGCCACACAGTTTGTCGTACAGGAGGCGGCTGATAACAGCTGATGCTCCTCCGGGCGATAAAGGTGCTCATTAACACCCATCACAATCGTCAAGTCCATTTGCTTGCCAGGCGCTGTAATCAGCACCCGATCAGCCCCTGAAGCAATATGCTTCAGCGCACCTTGCCGATCATTGAATTTCCCGGTTGCGTCAATGGCCAGCTCGACGCCATAACGATGCCACTTAATGTTTTCCGGCGCTCTTTCATATACGACCTGTATGGGATGTCCGTTAATGACCAGCTGCTGATCGCGAGTCCGTATATCTGCCTTCCAGCTCCCATGTACCGAATCGTATTTCAATAGATGAGCAATGGTCTCCACTGGATAAACGCTGTTAATCGCCCTCAACTCAACTGCTGGATTCGGATCAGACAACATTTTCCTAACGAGCAGCCGTCCGATTCTCCCCATTCCGCTAATGCCAACCCCGCGGTGCATTTCCTCATTCCCCCTTCGCTTATTTGCTAATAGCATACATCATTACACTTTTATAATACAACATAAATATTTTTATGACGCACTAAATAAATTTTTATCACCTTTAATTGTCACATATATGTCGAATTAATCAGGGAATACCGCTATATGATGCATCACAGAGATAAAGCTTTCGATGGCCACCAATCTCTTGCCCTTACGCACCTGTATTTATGAAATACAAATTAGCCCTTAGATCATCGCTGATCCAAAGGCTACAATGGTTGATTAATGGTCGATAGCAACTAAACTCTTTTTACTATGATTTATTTCCGCCTTTGCTCGCTTTACTGCCTTGCTTGTCCGAGGTGCGAGTAGTTGTATTTTGCGCGCCATGCCCTTGCTGCTTAGCCAATTCATATCCCTCCTTTCGAAAAACATCCCTATATGATTTACAAAACAAGCATTATTATTCACACCTCTATAATGATCGGGAGAATCATTGGCCTTCTTTTGGTTTGGGCAAATAAGAACCGTCCCAAGGTGTCTCTTAACGTCTTCTTCATCATATTCCACTGGCTTCCGTGCTCCTCCAGCAGTTTTTCAACTGTCGATTCCACAAGTTGATTGATCTCTCGCATGAGCGCTTCGGAGTCCCGAACATAAACAAATCCCCGGGAAATGATGTCCGGACCAGAAAGAATATGCCCTTCCGTTTTACTAAGCGTGATGACAATAACAAGAATGCCGTCAGCCGAGAGCTGTTTGCGGTCGCGGAGTACAACATTCCCAATATCTCCAATCCCTAATCCGTCCACCAACATATTGCCCACAGGGATTTTACTACCTTTACGTGCAATTTGGTTTTCGATTTCCACGGTCTCTCCATTGTTCACGATAAAAATGTTCTCCTCGGCAACTCCCACCGACCTCGCAAGCTGCTGGTGTTGATAAAGCATGCGGAATTCGCCATGAACCGGAATAAAATATTTGGGCTTCATTAAGGTAAGCATTAATTTCAGCTCTTCTTGGTTACCGTGACCGGATACGTGCATACCTGTTGCGCTCCCCGAGCCATATATAACATTCGCGCCAAGCAAATAAAGATTGTCAATGATGCGCGCAACATTGCGCTCATTACCCGGAATAGCGGTTGCGGCAATAATAACCGTATCGCCCGGCATAATTTCGATTTGCCGATGATTCGAGCTTGCCAAACGCGAGAGTACAGCCATAGGCTCTCCCTGGCTTCCTGTACATAGGACAGCAATATTTTCAGGGGCATAACGATCCGTATCTCCAGCATCTATAAGCATATCCTCTGGAATGGTTAAATAGCCTAACTCCTTGGCTACAGAAGTTACATTCACCATGCTTCGGCCAAGCAGGACAAGCTTTCGGCCCGTTTTAGCGGCCGCGTCAACGATTTGCTGAACCCGATGGACGTTAGACGCGAAAGTTGAAATAAACACCTTCTGCTGAGCTTTGCTGAATGCTTCTGTAATGTGATCCCCAACAAGCCGTTCCGATGGCGTAAAACCAGGCCGTTCGGCATTCGTGCTTTCTGACAGCAGCAGCAGCACGCCACTTTTACCAATATCAGCCATTCGATGAAGATCAGGATATTGATGATTGACAGGTGACATATCAAATTTAAAATCGCCTGTATGTACAACTGTTCCTTCAGGTGTATGCAGGGCAATTCCCAAGCAATCCGGAATACTATGGTTAGTGCTGAAAAATGACACCTGAATCGGACCAAAGGCGATACGCGAATTCGAATCAATTAAATTTAGCTGCGTTGTACGAAGAAGGCCATGCTCCTTCAGCTTTATTTCAATCAGGCCAATGGTTAATCTTGAGGCATAAATCGGGATATTCAGTTGTTTCAAAAAATAAGGAATGCCGCCAATATGATCCTCATGTCCATGTGTTATGATTAGAGCCTTTACCTTTTCTGTATTATTTAACAAATAGGTTACATCCGGAATAATGAGGTCAATACCCAAAAAACTCTCATCAGGAAATTTAGATCCACAGTCAATAATGATGATATCGTCCGCGTATTGTAAAATGTACATATTTTTGCCGATCTCATTAACCCCGCCTAATGCAGCAACCGATAGTTTATTCCGCTCTTTCACCACAATCAGCCTCCAGTTCTATTTAGTAGAAAGACGCCCGGAATGGGGACCGGGCGTCTTTTTAGTTGCATAGGGGAACTTAATTCAACAGTAAACTTTTATTTTTTTCTAAATGTTGCTGTTAATGAAGGGCTGTTCCTTTATTAGGCTCTGGCATTTGCGGTGTTTCGGAGGTTGGTGAAAATGTATTCAAAATTTGCTGCATATCAGCATCATTTAATTGCGGCACCTGATAATAAGCATTTTTATTTTGATACAGAAAGAGCTCATAGGACATTTCAATAAAATTTTGCACTTGGGAAGCGAGTACACGACGGACAACCGGGTTCGTTGCTTCAAGAGCAGACGTCGTTAACAGCGAAGCATGGCTTTTAACGATGCCTTGCATAAAACCGCATACTCCGGCATCGTTGACATCGGCTAGTGATTGTATCGGTTTTTTCGGCGAGCTTTGCTTCATGCCGAATATGGTCGGTGTTACCTCTTTAATCAAATAGGTTGAAGTTTTTTGGCTTGGCTCCTGCCCGGTCTTAAAGCATTCGGCCGTCAAATTATATTGCGATTGCATAAATTGATATTGCTTGTCGATAAGATTAAGCAGTTCCTGATCCTGTGCATATTGTCTGAAAATCATAAATTGATCCATTGCGCTAATGCTGCAATTCAATACCTCCTGCAAATCAAAAAGCTCATGTCCTCCGTGATTTTTGTTCATTGAATTCTGTGTATCGTTATTCGCTGTAGTTTGCTGCTGCATCATCAATTCTCCTCCTTGTTATTTCTCCATTTATAATTGTTAATATGAAAGCTGGAGGCTGAATTTATACATCCCAGATTTCTACGAGACATATTACCAACTCAATGGCTGTTTTCCAGCCCCGTTCGGGAACTCCACCCTAGAGATGACGATCATGCTGGGCGTACAACAAAAAAAAGCGTTGATGATCGGCCATCAACGCCTACTGCTTCCTGCTTATTGATTTCACTTATTGTTTTGATTATTATTTTGACTTAATGTTCGGCCGTGCCTTCTGCCCCGCCTCCCGTCAACGTGACGACAGACTTCGCTGGAATAATCGCTTCAAACGAATAATCGCCTTGTACAGGAATGCTCTCCCCTCGGACAAGATCTCGACCCGCCGACGTAATATACGGTTCCATGAATGCAATGGAATGGTGCTGATCCACGCCATTCAATGAAACCCGAACGCGCTTGTCATCCTCGCTGTCATTGACGAATACAGCCGTAACCGTCTGCTCTCCTTCATGTACATAAGCTGATCCCAGCAAGCCGCTGCGCGCTTCTTCATCCAGTCCTGCAAGCGAGATGCGCTGCGCACCGGGACGAATAAATTTGCTGTAATTGCCGAGCGCCCACATCATTTTGGAGGTCAGAATATTTTGCTCGTCACCCGCTTCGCTAAAATCCGTATAGATCAGGCCATCCTTGTAATCGACCTTGGACACTGCGGTCCACCACTGCCAAGCAGCTGCATTTGCTTCCGTCAAATCAAAATGAATCGTACGCGCCACATGCAATGCAGGCTCCATGCCAAGGTCACGCCCCGGACCATATTCGCCAAGAATACAATATTCCGTTACCCAATATTTAGCCTTTTCGTCGTATTTTTTCAGATTGGCAGCCAGCAATTGCCTCAGCTTGCCCAGCCGGTCGTCGCCCGGCTTGCTGTAATCAGACCAATAGGAATGCGAAGCGATTTTATTCCCAATCGCTTCCTGGAGTACGGGATCGCCGAGCAACTCCTTAATATATTCCCGGTATTTCCCTGTTCCGAGACTATTGGCCCCGCCCGAATAGGTCCCGCTCCCTGCATACTGCCCATAATATTCATCATCCAGCAGCGCTGTAATTTCTACGCCGTCTGGGGCGCTGATTTGCGCCTCAAGGCCGCTTGCTTTCAACTGCCGGTGCAATTCAAGGATGACACGCTTAAGATCGTCGTTGTTATAACGGTTGCTTTCTTGCTGGGCCAAATTCCAATCCCAGGTCGGCTCATTAATCGGGCTTATATATTGGAATGCCAAGCCTTCCTTTCTAAAATGCTCCAAAACATCGATTAAAAATGCCGAAAATTTTTCCTCATAACCCTCTTTCAGATTGGTAGAGCCGACTTCTGAATCCGGCTGGGCATGACCATTTTTTGTCATCCAGACCGGCGGGCTGTTCACGAATGCGATTAATGTGTCCACGCCCCGATCCTTTGCCGCCTGAAGAAACCATTGCTGACCCGACTGGCTGCTCCAATCATATTCCCCTTCCTCCGCAAGCTTGAACGATTCCGCCCGCCTCCATGGATCTGGAATACGCGTCTGGTCCGTGTCAATCGAGCCTGCACCGATATTGAAGCGCCAGGCCGACAGGCCAATTCCTTTCTCTCTTGAAAAAAGCAAATCCGCAACGCGATTTTTATTTTCTTCCGTCCAATGCTTGCCCAAGGGCTCCATCGACCATGCGTCGGACGCCCCGAAATTATCGATCGTTTGATAGCGGACCGCTGCGTCGAGCGATACATTTACATCCGGCGGCGTCAGCTGCTGGACCTGTGCTTCCTCCTTTTTCGGGCTGCCTGCGCTATCCGAACGATTCGATGCGAAATTGAAATACAAGCCTACAGCTGACGTGAACGCCAAAACGATTACAACTGTCAATTTCTTTTTCATCCGCCTCTCCTATCCGACCAAGCCTGATCGTTCAACACTCTCTACAAAATGCCTTTGCACAAACAAATACAAAATAATAAGCGGCAGTATAGCCATCAGGACGCTGGTATTCATCATCATGGACATAAAGAACGGATCCTGAACATAGGAAGCCGTTTCCGCCTGCCCCCCTCCGCTAAGGAAAGTAGCAATCGCATAGCCGGAAGAAGCCATCATCGACGACATCACCTTAGGCTCATTCAAATACATGTTTGTAAAAAAAGAGTCGTTCCACTGCCACACAAACGAGAACAGCATGACGGTCACCATGGACGGGAGCGCATTAGGCAAGATGACGCTTCTGAAGGTTGTAAAGTAGCCAGCCCCATCCACATAGGCGGCTTCTTCAATCTCTCGCGGAATCCCTTTGAAAAATTGGCGAAAAATATACACATACAAGCCGGTCTTGACGCCCATGCCTAGCGCTGCCGAAATAATAAACGGCCAGTAGGTGTTGATCAGATTGGCGGGCTCGCCTTGAATCAGCTTCATCAGCCCGAAAAGATCAAAATTTTTAAATTGCAAATAAAGCGGAACCATAATCGTTTGGGCCGGCACCAAAATGGTAAAAATAACGCCTGCGAACAAAAGGCCGCTTCCTCTGAATTTCACCCGGGCAAAGCCATAGCCAGCAAGCACGCATGTAACCGTCTGCAGCAGCATGACCGCAGAAGATAACAGCAGCGTATTGAGCAGCACTTGCGGGTAGTTCATCGCTTGGAATACAAGCTTGAAATTGTCAAGCGTCAGCGTATGCGGCACCCAAATGACTGTAGAGTCATACAAATCATCCATGCTTTTGAATGCAATCGACAGCTTTAATAGAATCGGGTAGACGATGACAAACGATATGCCAAAAATGAGTACGAATCGGACGGCCATCCACAGCCATTTTTTTGCAAATTCAAACCAGTAGGCAGCGAACGCCATTCGATGCTGCAATTTCCCTTTGGCTCGCTGCCCCACCGCAGCGGTTTCCTTCTCCATGTCCTTCCTCCTTCAAACCGCTAATCTTGATAAAACACCTTGCGTGAAACAATCGATGTCGTAATCCACAGCACAAGTGCAATGACAGCAAAATACATCCACGCCATCGCCGCGCTGAGGCCAAAATCATAGCTTTTGAATGCCGTATCTACAACAAGCCGGCTCGTTTCATCACTAATGAAGCTGTCAATAATCGTATAAACGAGATTCGTCAAAATTAACGGGCTGATCATCGGAAATGTAATTTTCCAGAACGCCTCGTAGCCAGTTGAGCCTTCGATTTTAGCCGCCTCGTACAAAGAAGGAGAAATCGACTGCAGACCCGCCAGAAAAATCAAAATTTGGACACCCGATTGGCTGATGATTTCATAAATTCGGCTGACGGCACCTGTCAAATACTCCACAAAGGTGATGCTCACCCCTGATTCGATGAGCAGGGCAGCGAGCTCTAGATTTTTCATAATGGACAAGCCGCCGCCGGTTGTATCGTTTGCGCTGCGAACGACGGATTGCATCAAATCTCCGTTCTCAATGCTGGCGATAATGCCCGATGCCAAAATAACGGGAAGGAAGAAGATCGCCCGGGCCAGCACCCGTCCTCTAAACCGCTGATTAAGCAGCACCGCAAAAAACAAGCTGAATATGATGATGAGCGGTGTATTAACGGCGATATCTACGACCGATTCCGTCAATATTCTGACGTACGATTCATGCGAGAACAACGCTTCCCGGTAATTGGACAGTCCGATAAAGTCCAGGCTAAAGCCGTCATTCGTAACTTGCAGATTGCTAAAGCTGTACCTGAGCGATGACAGCAGCGGCACCATAAACAGGAACACAAAGCCTGCAAACCAGGGAAGAATGAAATACAGTCCGTAATACCTGTTTTTTTGTTCAAGCGAAAGCTTCCTGAACCTCATCGCTGTGCTTCACCCCCAACCCAATAATCCTTTGCCTTAACTGTAATTCCGCCTACTTGAGCTAGCGCATCGGTATAATTGACGATAATGGTTTTCCCTTGTTCGAACGTGGTCTGGTACACCCCATCTGCCAGTGCCCGATGATCAATAATCGCTTGGTCTTGCACATCATGGAGAACGTCGTTAAGTTCTCCGTATCTTTGCGCTGCTTCGTCGATCCAGCCCCGGTAATCGGCGGAATACAAATAGTCGAACTCCGTCATTTTGATCGCGGATGAATCAGCAAAAAACCACGTGTAATGCAATGAAGAGCCTGTTTCGAGCGCTTTTAGAAAGTTGTAGGTGGAATCCTGGTCATCTGCCATGTTCCAGGCGCTTCCAGCGGTATGCACATAACCGTGATAAACCAGTTGAAAGAAAGGAACGCTCTCATCGGTAATATTAAAGCCGCTGCTCGTTAACGGCGCATTCACAATATGCCGCGCATAGGGGATCGAATAGGCGTTTCCGCCTTCCACCAGCACTTCCTGGACGGAGCCGCTCATTTGCTTCAGCTGTTGCTTTACGATCTCTTTCGCTTCCTCCCGATCGATGACCTCGGAACGATTGAAATCGGAGTTCAGCTCGCTGCCAAGATCCCGCAGTGACAAACCAGATAGCTGCAGCTTCCCGTAATCGTCCATAAATGCTGCTGTCATTTTCGGCAGCGACTTCGGACTGACTACATAACCGGGCTCGCGTTCATCCTCTTGACTGAAGCTGGCCGCGCTGTAAGGATAAATTTCCGCCAGCCTGCCCGTAATGAATCGGGAAGCTTCGCTCGACTTTTTAAAACCTTCCGCTTGCGGAGCTGCCTCAAGAAAAGCCGCATCAGGAAACAGCGATATGCCATTGGCATCGGCATATGCCTTTAGCTCGCTTAAACCTTTGCTTCCGCCGAGCTGCTTGTCAACGGCAATCGACTTCGGCAGATTATGGTTTAGGCCCTCGTTAAACCAACCCGTATAACGCAGCTTGATGCCGCTGATTTTCTTATCCAGCATTTGGCTCATAATAGACTCCGCCTGATCGAAAGTCGTAAGCGGCTCATAGGCGTTATAAGGAATGCCCAAGAAAAATTTCTTTTTCGGTATGCCGCCAATCAGCTCGACATAGATCGGCACATCCCCTTCATCCGGCAGCTTCGTTAGGCCCGTTTGCTTGATCAAATAATGGCGGTAATGCGCCGCCATGCCCGAATAGCTAGCCTCCCCCGTGCCGAGAAAGCCGTAACGAACCGTCATTTCCCCGGCAAAAGGCTCCGCTTGAAACTTTTTGACCGTGCTGGAGCGCCACCCGTTCGTCAAGGTAACCTCCTCCAAATTAGTCAGCGTAAAGCTGGGAAATACGGTATTGTAATCGTTCAGCCTGCCGCTTACGTCCGCTTCAACCGCGGCGACCGCATCACCCTTTTCTATAATCCCAACAAATGCCCGGTTCTCATATTTCATTCCGAATACAGGCAAGCGCGCAGCTTCCTCTTTCTGAATTTTAATGAGCTGGCTAATGGATGCGTCGGAACCGTAAAGGGCCGTCCGGAACGGCGCGTCGTAGGTTTTTCCATTGTTGAAACGGATCAGCGAACCCGATCCATCCGGCACGAACGTATAACCTTCATCCTCGCGTCCGCTTGCGCCAAAAAACGGTAGCAGCGACAGCGTCTGAATTTTCATACTAGCCGGATATTCGATTTCGCCCGCCGCAACTGTCACCGTCAGATGCTCACCATCCAGCCGATAATGCAAAGGAATCCGAACATTGGCGCTGCCAGTGGACGCTTCGCCATATGCCGCCTTATCGATTGCTTTCTGCTCCTCGTCATAGCCGATCCGATTAAAGATTTCGGTAACCTTTGCTAATCCGATTCCTTTCAAGGAGGAGTCCCTTCGTTCGTAACGCTGCTTTTCCTCATCAAATTTAAAGCGCTTTTCAACTTCTCTTTTGTCCACAGACTGTTCGATTTTATCCAAAATGACGGTTTGAAAGCGATCCGCGCTAATATATTTAGGGATCGCATCCATATCGCTTTTGACCTCCCCTAGCGTATAGACGATGTCCAATCCACCGCTTGCCTTCTCTATGGCATATTGGCCGTTCTGAACGCTATGGGTGTAATTGTCATACTTCAATGCATTTCCCGCGCTGTCAAAATAAGCGATCTCGACCTGCACGCTCAGCTTCGTCTTGTTATAGCCGGTTGCGACCGGATCGTCTTCGCGATTTTGCGGATTGGAATACCAAATCGCTTGGCTGCGCTTGTCCCGAACGGCAATTTCCGTCGTTTCGGGATTGACGTACAAGACTAAAAATTCATTTTCAGCCGCCGATTCCATCCCTTCAGGCAATGCAGACAGCTTGCCGGACTGGCCGCTTGCGGCTGCAAGCCCGCTATGTTGTCCATTGCTTGGTACTGGCTCGGCTACAACCTCGGACGCATATTCCGCGAAATTGGTGCCTTGAGCTATAAGCAAGCAGCCAATAAAGACTGCCGTCATGATGATCGCAAGCTTCCGCTTCACCGTTTGGCCCCCTTTCTTAGGCTCGCAATGATAGTTCCTGATAAATCGTGTACACAAAACTAACGATTTGCTGGATCAAGCTGAAGAAGAGCAGCCCAAGAAAAATAATTACGCCCATCACTACAACCGTTAACAGCATCGTCATGATCGTCTTCGTAACCGTATATTGATGAACCGTCATCGTTCCAATAAACAGCAGCCAAACGAACCATAGCGCTGCCGCCGATTCCAGCAAGTAATAGAATGAAGCCTCGCGCAGCGTAATCACATTGCTGAGCAGCATATTGGGCAAATAAATCAAAATCAAAGGAAGCAGCGCATAGCCAGTAGCGATGACGATTTCTTTGAATTTCCCTTCTCCGTCCATCAGCGTAGTGAGCGACCAGTTCGCGACACACCACAGAAGGAAAGGAAGCACAATGTACTTTAATTCATCAAAGCTGTTTAATTCCAGCGGATGATTATAGTTGACGACATAGCCAGCATACTGGCGTTTCAGAATCATCGTAACCGTCACCGCGAGCAAAATGGCAAGCGCGATCCGGAGCTTTCCTTTATTCTCGTATTTCAGATCCCAAAACCCGTCAAAGGGATGGAATGCAACGTGCAGCGAGTACCTAGCCTCCTTGAGAAACTGCATCCTGTTTCAGTTCCCCCTTTCTGAGCCTCATGCTTCGGCGAACGGCGATAACGACCAAAATCAGCGGGATCAGTACCGTCATATAGATCCCAAAGTGCTCACGCATATATTCCCTGCGATATTTCGTTAATGCTTTGGAATAATATTCCCTGTCGTTGCCCAGTTTTAGAAAAGTCATCGCTTGCTTATATTCGCCTTGGCGCAGCATCGACTTGCCAATGCCGATATAGGCCATTTCGTAGTTCGCATCGAGCCGAAGCACTTCCTTCCACAGCTTTGCTGCATCATCGTGCTTGCCTATGCTGTATAATCCGTTGGCTTCATTAACGAGGCTTCCGAATTTGGTCGCTGCAAACTCGGTAATTCTCCCCTGATCGCGGTCCAGAACAAACACCCGATTGCCGGAGCTTTCAACCGCAACCGGATTTTTAAACGTGCCCTGCTGATTGCCCAGCTGGCCAAATACATATAATAAATTGCCGTCTTCGTTATAAGTAAAAATCCGTCCCCGGGTCGAATCAAGCGTCCGGTAAACGCCATTGCCGCTAACATCGATGTCAATGAAGGCCGAGCGATTTCTGCTCAAATCGCCTACCGGACCTATATTCCCATTTATCCGAATAACGTCAATGCCGGATGGGTTCAGCCTTTTGACAGGGGCCGAGGTTTGCTTGTCGGCTGTAGTCGTAAAGATGAAACCATCCAAATCAACATCTACATTGTTAAATTCAATGGGAACAAACCGGATGAGCTTTTCCCGCTGTTCTTTAGTCGATACCGTCTTCCAGAATAAATCTACAGGATCAAACTGCACCCGGTTCGTCCCCATAAATCCAGTAAAGCCGCCCTCGCTGTCAAATTCGATAATGCCCTCGAAGACGCCTCTGGCGACAACGTAAATACGTCCGGCTTTATCCACGATGACCTTTCGCGGGAAATATTCAAAATTGCTGCTGATGACCTCCGACTTTGGAGCGGAAATTTCTCTGACGAACGATCCGCTGCCGTCCAGCTCGACGACACGCCTATTTTCAGTATCCGCCACAAAAATATGACCGCCCTCCGTTACGAAAAGGCCTTCCGGATTATTGAAACCGTCCTGCTTGCCGTTATTCTGAAAGCTCTTAATTTGACGGACTGCCTTCCACTGGCTGTCAAGCACGACAATTCGCCCGTTTCCTGAATCCAGAACGTACAAATGGCCGTCAGGCGCAACAAACATATCAGCGGGAGAGCTCCATGGCCCTACCCCTATTTCTTGCCCCGTTATCGTCTTGGATGGAAGATACGCAATTGGCGAATGAACGGTCTCCCCCCAATAGGAATAGGTATACCCCTCATACGGCGACGCGTGGGCCAGCTTCGGACTTAAGCCGGCGAAAAGCAGCACAGCTGCCAAAAACAGAATCGCTCGCTTTATTTTCAATCCATACGCCCCCATCGCTTTAGTCCTTCATTCCAGATGAAGCCATCGTCTGAATGACATTGCTCTGTGAAAAAACAAACGTCACGATCGGCACGGTCATCATAATGACTGCAACTGCGGCGCCTACCCCTGCGCGGGCAATACCGCCTTGAATGATTTGCCCCATCGCATAATGCATCGTCTTGAGCTGTTCGCTGTAAATGAAGCTGCCTCCATCCGTTCCCCAAAGCATTTGCATCATTAGAATTAACAGTGTCAGCCAGGCAGGCTTGACGAGCGGCATAACAACCTGCCAAAATATCCGGTATTCGCTGGCGCCGTCGATCTTGGCAGCCTCCAGCAAAGCATCCGGTATTTGCTCCATGAACTGCTTCATTAAGTACAGGCCAAGCGGATAAGCAAACGCCGGAACGATTACCGCTTGGTACGAATCCATCCATCCCAGCACGGACATAATCATATAATTGGGAATCGCCGTCACATGCGGGGAAAACATCAGCGACAGGACAATAACCGTGAACAGCACTTTATGTCCGCGAAACTTATGCTTGGCCAGCGGGTAAGCCGCCGCCGATGCCAGCAAAATATGTCCTGCCGTTCCTGCCGCCGTAATAAAAACGGTATTGAAAATGTATCTGGAAAATGGAACCCATGAGTTTTTCATAACTTGAAACAAATCCGCGAAATTTTCAAGCGTTGCATTCCTGACGAACAACGTAGGCGGGAATATAAACAACTCATCAAGCGGCTTAAAAGCATTATTCATGACATAAATCAACGGAACTGCCATAAAGGAACCGAACAAGCCCAGTACGAGGAGCAGCATTATATCCACCTGCCAGGACCGGTTCACTCTTTTTTTCAGACGCATGGCCAGCTTCATTTCGCCTATTCCCCCACCCTCTTCAGCAACTTTTGAACGGCCAGATTGGTGCCCAGCATGAGCATAAACAATACCGTTGCGATAGCAGACGCATAGCCCATTTCAAAACGAATTGTCCCGTAATCGACCAAATGGGTCACGACCGTATGTGCTCCGTACTGCACGCTTGGAAAGCCAGCCAAAGCCATCGCCACGTCGGCTACTGCAAGGGAAGACGTAATCTGGATGACGGCGCCAAACATCAGCTGCGGCCTCATGGAAGGAAGGGTAATAAACCACAGCTCCTGCCAGCGATTTTTCACGCCATCCACCGCCCCTGCCTCATACAATGTGCGGTCAACCGTCTGCAAGCCGGCAATAAACGCGAGAAAGCTGGTTCCAAGGCTGAGCCACAGCTGGACGATAATAATAATTTTGAGCATATAGTCAGGATTCTGCAGCCATTGAATCGGCTCGTAAATAAACCCGATCTTCATCAGAAAGCCGTTCATAATGCCATACGAATCGCTCGAAAAAATAATTTGCCAAATAAAGAAGACGTTGCCCGAAATCGAAGGCGCAAAAAACACGAGCGTCATAAATGCCCTAATTTTCGGATTAAGCTCATTAATAAGCCACGCGAATACAAAACAAGCAATATAGCTGACCGGGCCGGTTATGACTGCAAAAATAAGCGTATTTTTAAGTCCAATGAGAAATACATCGTCGTTCCAAAGCAGCTTGGAATAGTTTTCCCATCCGACCCAGCGCGGAAATTCAAGCATATTAAAATGCGTAAAGCTGAAAAAGATTGAAATGACGACCGGCAGCACCGTAAATAACAGAAACAGCACCATATAAGGAGCCAGCAGAACAAACAAATGCTTATCCCGCTTCATATCCTTGATGAACAGCTCCCATTTCCGCTGCGGCCTAGCAAGGCGGCCCTTCGGCTGGAGCATGATCTCAGCCGCGATTTTCGTTTTCTGCAAAAGAGTTCCTCCTTAAGTCCCCTCATTTCAAATGAAATTCGTCTCTTTTTTGCTCAATTTCATAGTCGATTTCTTGGACATAATCGTATAAGGAGTCGGCTGTATTCGTTCCATTGTTAATGACTTCCCGCAAAGCATTGTCTAAGTGCCTTCCTGTAAAATACCCCCCCGGCACCTCCGGCACGCCCTGCACCCATTGCCATTGTTCTTCGAGGCTGCGATAATTGCGAGCCGGCCATGGCAGCTCCTTGAGCGCTTCGATATTGGCGGTCGGATAACGCGCTGCAGCGCCCATCAATCCCTCCATCTCTCTGCCGAAACGAACCTGGGCATCCTTGCCCACCCACCATTTCATAAATTCCCAGGCTGCGTCCTTGTTTTTAGCCTGCTTAAGCATAATGGCGGCCGTCCCGCCGCTAGCCACATCCCGGCGAATGTAACCGTCCTGCTGCACGGTGCCCGGAACGGGAATAAACTCCCATAAGCCTTTAATTTCTGGCGCGGATACGCTCAAATAATTGTAGAAGGTGTAATCCTGTATGCCTACCGGCATTTCGCCTGTGCGAAAGCGCATTGGAAAATCAAAGATGAGCGGCAGCTTGTAGCTTGTATAGAAGTCGGTCCATTTTTTGAATGCATCTAGCCCGACCTCTGTATCGAGTCCACTTTTTGCCCCGTTGTTCAAATAGAAGGAGCCGTCCATCTGGTACAAAAGCATGGCAAACGCCCGATTCGCTTCCAGCACAGGAACACCCGTCGTCTGGGCAATCGGCAGCGCGAAATCCATATGATGCTTTTGCAGCACCGGAATCATGGCGTACACATCATCCCACGTTTGCGGCGGCTCAAGCTTCAGCTCCTCGAGTATATCCTTCCGGTAAAAAAGCATATTGAAAATTTGCTGCTCAGGCAGAGCAAACACCTTGTCCTCATAGCGGTAAGGCACTATAGCGCTGTCCCTGAACTGCTGCACGACCGCCCTATAGCCTGAAAATTGCGACAAATCCTCCGCTGCGTTCCGCATGCCGAAATTTACCGGCACATCGTTGCCGACCTGCATAGCTACATCGGGTCCTTCCCCCGCCAGAGACGCACGCAGCAGCACATCCTGATTGACAAGCTTAAGGTTCACTCCCACACCGGTTAGCGGCGTAAAGGTATCGTCGATCATCGCTTTCAGCACTTGAGCCTGATCGCGGCCGGTTCCAATCCATACTGTTATCGATTGCTCATCCTGCGCCATGTTTCCAATCGTATCGTAATCTTCAAAGAAGGAATGAAAGAAGGAAGATACCTCATGAACGATTTTTTTAGAAGCTGAAGCATTCGCATCGGGCAGCTCTACATCAGAAGAAGCCAAGGCGAGGTAATCGATTTCAAGCGGCTGCTCCCTCACTTGCAAAATCCAAGCCCCGACGCTGCCAACATTGATTTTGAATTGAGACAGCCGCTTCTGGACCGTTTCCGGTTTTTTGGCCAAATCTGCTAATTGATAGGCGGTTTTGTCCAATATGGCCGTCTTGTCGCTCTTCTCTCCTGTCAAGCGTACTAGCTCCTGCGACACGGCATACAAAATGTCGCTTTGCTCCTGAAACACGCCGACCATGTCGGGTATTTGTTTATCTAATTGATAATCCCTATAAGGATCGGGCACATTGCCGGTAATCATCAGGATTTTGCGATACATCGCATTGATGTCGAGCAGGCTTGCTTCTACTTGGCGAATCAAAGGAGCCATTGCGCCTAAGCTCACCTCAAGCTTCAACTCATGCTTCCCTTTCGTCATATAAAATAAATAGGGCTTTTCCTCGCTGCCGAGCACATTCATCTGCCAGTCCGAATCATAATAAAACGGAATTTGCGTCATTTCTTGAAACGGAATGGCCCCATCAATCCATAGCGAGCGAGTGGAATAAATGCCCCGCAGCAATTCTTGCCTATTCTTGATCGCAATCCGGTATAATCCATCCTCTGGCGCTTCAACATCCCATGCGATCCATTGGCCCGGCACCCGCCAATTGTTGCCGCCAATCGTATTCATCTTAATCTTGGATACGTCATAAGGCTCTGTAGACGGGCTTGAACGGTCGGAAATTGGATATAAGGTCGGAGACGATTTGTAAGCGGCATATTCGCCTTGCAGCTTAATCAAATGTCCGCTAGTCTCCGCATAGCCCTTGGACTTGTAGCCCAGCTCTACCTCCTCGTAAGATGAAGGCTCATCATAGCGGTACACTTTCAAATAGTCGATCGCCATCGGCTCTCTGGAAGATACCAGCGTCATCGTGTGCTTGCCAGCCGAAAAATAAAAGACATACGGCTCCTCGTAATAGCCCTCTGTATCCCGCAGCAGCGCTTCCTGCCACATCGGCGATTCTACCTGGCGCGGCCGCAGCTCATTTCCCCGGTTATCCTGCAAAATCTGATCACTTTCATTTTTCCATATGCGCTGAAAGGTCAAATTTCTGGCGCTGGCGAACGGCAGCACTCCGTCGATCAACAGCTCCCGCTCGATTGCCGAGCTTTTTCCTTCGATTGGAAAATAGCGAATGGCGATATGATACAGGCCGGATTTCGGCACCTCAAGTTCCCACTCCATGGAGCCGCTTTCTCCCGTCTTGACGAAGTCGCCCGATACGCCGCCGAGCTCATGGATGATCTCAGGTTCCATTTCGCTTGCTCTTGTATAATCCGCCCCTTGAATGACAATCTCCTCTTGAGGCCGTTCTTCGTCCTTGTAGCGCTGCATGTAATGGCCGTAGCTGTTTTCCGATTCATTTGTCAAAAAGCTCTGGTCGCCGTTTGGATCGGCTGCTGTCGTTGAGTCAGCTTGAACACTCGCTGCGCCGGACTGAGATATAGGGAAAACCAATATCGAAATCAGCATAGCGATAACTATTATCCTAGCGGCCGTTTTTCTGGTAAATACGATTTCCACCTAATTCCCCCCTTTTATAAACTGGCGAAATTTTGTTTGACGGCAACCGCCCGGTTTTCCCAATCGGAAAGCCGGGCAGGCCGCTTTTTTATGGGCAAAGCTTTCGGCATTTACTTTTTGTCGTCTTTCTTGTCTTGCTCGCCTCTAAGCACTTTTTCAGCAGCCGCTTGCGCAGGCCCAATGACTTGGGCGACGCCTGTTGCCGGCGTAATTTCGCCTTTGACGAATTTGCCGGTTACGGAGTCGAGCTGATCCTTAATACCGAGCCCCCCGAAGCGTCCGCCGAACACACGCTGTACCTTTCCATCGTCATTCATGGCGTTAGCGATGGAGCTTTCATCCGGCAGCACATTTTCCTGCCATAACCTGCGATTTTCCTGCCAGTTATCGAAATCCTGAAGCTCCTCCCAAATTTTCACGATGACATCGGCATCCTTGACCCCTTTAGGTATGACGTAAGCTGCCGTTTGACCAAGCGGATCTAAATAGGTATCTGCCTGCGGTCCCTTAGGAAGATAAACGTATCCCCACTCATCCTTCATCTTATCCTGGAGGCGTCCTTCGATTTCCCACAAGCCGCCCGGATACATCGCAATCGTACCTTCTGCAAAATATTTCGCCGGATCCTCCCAGTCGTTTCCTTCATTTTTCTTCACAACTTTATGCTCGTTATACAGGCTATACAGGAAGTTAAGCGCTTCCATAGAAGCGGGTGAATCAAAAGCTACTTTTTTGTTCGCCTCGTCGTAAATAATGCCGCCGTTGCTGGCAATGAGCAGCTCCGAGAACACATAATGCGCACCGGCAAGGCCATATTGGTCTGCTTTTCCGTCACCATTATTGTCTACGGTCAGCTTCTTCGCGGCATCCAGCATCGTCGTCCAACTCCAATTGTCCTCGTCCATTAGCTGCTGCGGATCTTTTAAGCCCGCTTCCTTGAAAATCCTTTTGTTATAGAACATCCCGGTGTCATTCGGGTTATACCAGCTTTCTAGTCCAAATACATGATCCCCGCCAAAGCGCATCGCTTCAACGACATCCGGTGCAATTCGCGTATCTTTAAGGTAATCTTCCAATGGCGTCAAAAATCCCCCTTGCATCAGGCCCCATATGAAGCCGTCAGGCAGTCGGACAATTTCAGCGAAAGGATCGTTGGACATCACAGAGGAAGACAGCTTCTCTGTAGTCGACCAATATTCCGTATTTAAGTATTTGATTTTCACGTTATATTTTTCTTCCACTTTTTTGATTCTTTCACGTGCCAATTCATCCGCTTCGGAATCTCCGTCAGGGGCAGCATCCCACCAATGCGAGATGCGAATTTCTCTGCCGCCCAAATCGGCGGCTGGAGGCTCAGGCTCCTGGCTAGGAGCAATCGTTTCCTCCGCATCTGTTGCCGTTGCCGTTGCGGCAGGCGCTTGGGTAGCTATTGCATTTCCCGCATTGTTGCTACTGCAAGCAGACAGAATCATCAATCCAGCCGTTAATAAAATAAGCAACATCGATTTCATCTTTTTCATCTGTTTCACTGTTCAGCACGCTCCCCTTAATTGATGGTCAATTAAATGTAAAGGCTTTCATGAAACCCATTTCAGTATAGCTCGCATCCTTACTATGGTCAACATTAAAGTTTAGATCTTCCAGATATGGATCGATGCGAATAATCGCTGTCTCGCTCATTCCATTAGGCCTAAAAAAAGAGCAGCAAGCCATAAACATCTGGCTTGCTGCTCTTTCAGGGCGTTCTTGCATCAGGCGCGGAAAGCTCCCCTCATGCAGCCTTCTAATTCGAGCTGACCTTCTTTTGGCCGCTCCGCGCTTCCGTACTTTGCCGAACAATAAGCTGTGGTGCCAAAGAAGTAAGCTGTTTGACCTTTTCCTTCTTCATGATCGCTTTAAGCACTTGAACCGCCATTCGCCCAAGCTCATGCGCCTGCTGGGAAACGGTAGTGAGCTCAGGGATAAAATGATGCGCCAGCGGAATATCATCAAATCCAACAATCGAAATGTCAGTTGGAATGGTAAGTCCAGCCTCCGTCGCCGCCTTAATTGCCCCGATCGCGGTATAATCGTTGACGCAGAAAACAGCGGTTGGTCTCTCTTCCATGTCGAGCAGCTTCAGCATTTGGCGCTTGCCCGAATCGATGGAGAAGCTGTCCGGCAGCAGCCAATAGTCCCGAATTCTAAGCCCCTCATCCTTCATCGTCTTTCGGAAGGCCCGCAGCTTGATTGAAGTTGTCGTCATATGGCTTTCCCCGCCAATGAAGCCGATTTCGGTATGACCCAGTTCGATCAGGTGCCGGACTGCGAGAGCAGTACCTACCGCTTCGTCCGTAGCAACTCTAATCAAGTTCGTATTGCGCAGCCCGCCGTTAACGAGCACAGTCGGAATGATGCTGGCATGCTGCACGAGCTCCTGCACCAAATGCTCATCGCAGTTTTTTAAATTAATTCTTCCCCCTAAAAAAATAACACCATCGACGCGTTTCTCCCGCATAATGCTGAGATACTCCGATTCTTTCGCGTAATCCCCGATAGAATTGCTAAGCAAAAAAGTATGCCCCGACTGCTGTCCCTCCTCCTCCGCTCCAGCGAACACTTCCGGGAAAAAGGGATTGGTTAGGTCAGGAACAATGACACCAATAATGCCGGTTTCTTTTTTTAGTAAGCTTCTGGCCATTGCGTTAGGCTGAAAGTTGTATTTTTGAATAAGCTCTTCAATCTTGGCTCGTGTAGATCCCTTTACCGGGGCGGTATCGTTCAATACCCTGGATACGGTGGCAACCGATACTTTGGCCTCTTTGGCAATATCATAAATGGTGACCTGTTTCAAGCCCAACGCTTCCCTTCTGCTATCATATATCGTCCCATTATAGCAAAATCGGACATGTTATGTAATAGATGACATCCCTTGCTGCTAATAGAGAAAAAAGGGGCGGATAACAAATAAACAAACATAAAAGAAAAGGACTGTTTCTCAGTAGTTAAAAACTACTTGAAACAGTCCTTACTCTTCCATTCATAATGCGCGTGGAGGGACTTGAACCCCCACGTCGTGAAACGCTAGATCCTAAGTCTAGTGCGTCTGCCAATTCCGCCACACGCGCGCGATGTTCGCTAACAGCGAATAAACATAATATATCAGAAAACATCGCAACACGCAAGCAATTTTCAAAAAAAGTTTCAAAAATAATTTGGGCTTCTATTTAGAGCCGAAATTAAGCTCCTTGTTCACCTGCTGCCGTCACCTTCACTCGCTTAATAAAGAAAGCAATGGCAAGCCCAACAAGGGCAAGCACCATGGCAAATATAAAAGCATTTTGCACGCCAACGGTCAATCCGCTAACCAAGTTGGCTGGCGATTCCGGGTTTCCTTCTGCTGTCTTGAGGAATTTTTCCATTCCTGCTGTCATAATACTTACTGCCAGCGCTGTACCAATGGCACCCGCAACCTGCTGCAAGGTGTTCATAATCGCTGTTCCATGCGGATACAGCTCAGGCGGAAGCTGATTCAAACCATTCGTTTGCGCAGGCATCATAATCATCGAAATCCCAATCATTAGCAGGGAATGCAGCACGATGATCAATGCAGTCGTCGACGCGGTAGAAATATCAGAGAAAAACCATAGTACAACCGCTACAACCAACAGGCCCGGAAGAACGAGCCATTTTGGTCCATACTTATCAAACAGTCCTCCCATTACAGGAGACAAGAAGCCATTAATAAGCCCACCTGGGAGGAGAAGAAGCCCAACGGTCAACGGACTCATCATTAGGCCGCGCTGCAAATACATAGGCAATATCAGCATGGAGGACAAAATAACCATCATGCAAATAAACACCATAATTAAGCCGATCGTAAACATGGGGTATTTAAACGTCGTCAAATTAATCATTGGCTCTTTCATTTTAAGCTGGCGGATAACAAATAAAATGAGTGCAACGATACCTACGGTCATCGCGATAATGACCTTCGCGCTGCCCCATCCATCCTCTCCTTCTCCCGCGCTGCTAAAGCCGTAAACGACACCGCCAAAGCCGAGGGTAGACAAGCAAATCGACAATATGTCGATACGCGGCCTAGTCAAGGTAGAAACATTTTGCAAATAGACAAGCCCTACAAATAACGAAATAATCAAAAACGGCAAGGACACCCAGAAAATCCAGTGCCAGCTTAAGTTTGCGATCAAAATACCGGCAAAAGTGGGCCCCGTTGCTGGTGCGAACATCATAATGAGGCCGATAATCCCCATCGCTGCGCCACGCTTCTCAATCGGGATAATGACGAGAATCGTATTAAATAATAACGGCAGCAGCAGCCCTGTTCCCGTTGCTTGAAGCACACGCGCAATAAGCAGCGTTTCAAAGTTCGGTGCAAGAGCCGCTACGAATGTTCCTATAATAGAAAAAATCAATGACCATACAAACAGTTGCCGTGTTGTAAACCATTGCAGCAGCATGCCTGAAACCGGCACCAGTACTCCCAGCGTCAGCAAAAATATAGTCGTAAGCCATTGTACAGTGGCCTCGTTAACGCTCAAATCTCTCATTAAATCAGTCAATGCTACATTTAGAGCGGTCTCACTAAAAAAACCGATAAATCCGCTAAGCAATAGCGAAATCATAATCGGCATTACTTTGTAAGTCTTATTGGGTGATGTTGAAGTCTCTTGCATCGTTCCTGCTTGCACTTATGTCATCCTCCTGCGAATTAAAAATTCATTTTGCTGTAACCTGTTGTTCTAGCTTGCTGGGCCACCATTAACAATTGACGGCACGAGACGCGAAATATGGACGAGCGGCTTCTCATCGCCATGAGTGATGGCCAAAATAAGCGCACCTTCCACTAAGGAAAGAATCACATTGCTTATTTCAGCAGCGCTGTTGTCATTCGCTCCATTGGCAACGAGCTGCTGGGCAATATACTGCTGCCATTCAATAAAAACGACTTGGCACGCTGCTCTCAGTCTTTCGCTAATCAGGCATGTCTCAGCAGCCATCCAAAAGCTGAATGGCATAAATCCTCTAAACTGCGATTGCTTCCCATCGTGAATGATGTCGGAAATATGGGCCTGGATGGCTGCTACAGGACTAGAAGTCTGTTCAAAATTCATCCGCCATTTTTCCAGCACAAAATTCTTAATCGTTGAAATACATTCAACCGCCAGTTCCTCCTTGCCTTCAGGAAAATAGTAGTACAAGGACCCCTTCGGACAAGAGCTTTCCTTAATAATTTGATTTAACCCCGTTGCATGATACCCTTGCACACAAAACAGCTTCATTGCTGTATCTATGATCTGCTGGCGGGCATTCGGCTTTGAAGCCACCTTTTCACCACCTTAATTATAGAGAACGGTCTATTTAATTAAACGTGAAAAAAGGCAGGCTGTCAATGCAAAATCTCTTATTGGCAGCACTATTTTTTGTGAAGATTTGATGTTGACGTTACTACTGCTGCTCTGCTTTATGAACCTTTGGCCATGTCGCCTGCCAATTTTTCTTAACGATTCTTTGTTCGTATACGTGGTAATTGTCCGTCCCCTGCTCATAATAAGCGGTAGGCCTAAGCACAGCTTGTAGGACATCAGCTGCTCCCCATGGAGCCGCCAGCTGAAGCTCGTCGTTCGAATCCAGTGCCACGCCAAGCGAAGTCGCCGTTTCAGGAAATTTGGAAATCGCATCCACTGAGCAGGAATAAGGCGGCAAGCCGCTGACGACATGCATTCTCGCCTGATTTTTCACTGACCAAGGAATTTCAGGTCTCAAACTCCGCAGTTGCTGCTCCAGCTGCTTCTCGATATGCTCACTTAGAGAAGCGGCATCGTAATAAATAACGTCCACATCCGCAAGCGGCGTCCGCTTCTTAAAATCATGCAGCACATCCCACAATTTAGAACGCACAAACCCGGCGCATACCCACCAGTCCGGCAAATCGAGCCCCCTCACCGTATGCAAGATGTCCATCATCCAATCGTCTCCCCGAATAATATCCATTATGTATGACTCTTGATTCATCAATCCGCCCCCAATATCGAACATATATTCTCATATTAACTGAAAAACCGCTTATTGGGAAGAGCTTTTACAAGATGAAACGGCTGGGATCGTCCTTTGGCGGCGCGTTTCATTCCGAGAAATATAGGGAAGGTATCGCGCAATGCTATACTTTCCTATATTTCATAAATGCAAAAAAACGCCTTGCCAGGCTGACCACACCCCGGCAAAGCGTTCGAAAAACTTGAAATATAGGAAACCATGTTCTGCTGAAGCTTTAACTGCACTGCTTTAATTTTTCAGCTTGTCTTCGTCATTTTCATCCCATTTTCTGGAGTAAGCCTTGTTCGTAATCCAAAAAGTAATCCATGCTAAAATGCCAACGATAACAACCGCTGAAATCCATACGCCAACTGGTACATCCATTATAATGCTCCCTTCTGCTGTACAGCTGCTCTTTCCCTTTACAATGTGCTCTTAAAAAATACATTAGACTGCGTGGATTCATTAACATGCAGCTGAAACACGTCCGGCCGGCTGTAATGCCCGACCACATCAAAGTCAAATCGGCTTTCGGCGATTTTCGACATATCCAGCTCTGCCACGAGCAGCGCCTCCCGCCCATAAACAGGCTCTGCTATATATTCCCCTAGCGGCCCAACGATAGCGCTGCCGCCCCTGCTCAGCACCTCATCCATCTGCTCCAGCTCGGCAAAACTCGCCAAATCCTTCGGATATAAAGACTTTGTAGCAAACTGATTGCTCGACAGCACATAGCAGCGGCCTTCGCAGGCAATATGACGAATCGTCGATTGCCATGTATCGCGGGCATCCGCTGTAGGCGTTATAAAAAGGTCTATACCTTTCGCATACATGGCGGTCCGAGCTAGCGGCATATAGTTTTCCCAGCATATCAAGCCGCCTATTCGTCCAAAAGGGGTTTGGATAACCGTTAATGTGCTGCCATCGCCTTGCCCCCAGAGCAGACGCTCCGCAGCTGTAGGAATAAGCTTTCGATGTTTGCCAAGCAGCCTGCCATCAGGACCTACATACACGATTGAATTATATAAAGTCGCACCGCTATATTCCTGATCGCGCTCCAGTGCACCAACGATTAGATATAAGCCATGTGCGGCAGCAATTTCCCCTAACAGGTCGGTATCCTCGCCCGGAATCGTTATTGCACTTTCCGCATAACGGCGAAAGTCTTCCCGTCCCTCCGCTGTTCGGCTTCCAACGCGATTCCCAAACGTCATGCCGCGCGGGTAACCGGAGATAAATACTTCAGGAAACACCAGCAGCTTGACCCCTTGTCTGCTTGCTTCGCCGGCATAGGCAGCTATTTGCTTGAACGCCGATTGCTTATCCAATAAACTAGGCGCAGCCTGCACAACACCAACTTTCACCTTGCGGTGCTCCATATGTTCATCCCCCACCCTAAGACAACTGCCCTTACATGGGCAGCCACCTCTCTTATTAACAATCATAAATGGATTGGCTGATCATGTAACCATCCATTTATCCACTAAAATGACCATCCAATTCGCTAAAATGTACTATAATGAATGGAATAATCCGAATTAGACAAATCGATAATGAACGGGGTGTACGTATGACGTGGAAGCTGGATCGAACATTAAAAACGCCTGTTTACTTGCAAATTGCCGAGCTGCTGGAACGCAGCATTGCCTCCGGCGAATATCCGCCAGGCAGCCCGCTTCCCTCCGAACGCAAACTGGCGGAGCAATTAGGCGTTAATCGCAGCACGATTGTACAGGCGTATGCCGAGCTGCGCTCAGCCGGCTTGGTGGAAAGCAAAGTAGGGAGCGGCACAACCGTGAGCCGCAGTAAATGGGGGATATCCCCTTCGCATACGCCGAATTGGCGGCAATATGCAGAAGGAGGCAGCTTCCTGCCTAATTTGCCCTTTATGAGGCGCATTCGTTCATCCATGCGCCACCATGGCCAAATGATTGACATGGCGAGCGGCGAACTGGCGGAGCCGCTGTTTCCGAGCCGGCTCCTCCAGTCCATTATGCAGGAGCAGCCATTCATGGAGCCGCTCGGCTATGATCATCCACAGGGCAATCCGCAGCTGCGGGTGGAGCTAAGCGCTTTTTTGCGGAAACAGGGCATTGCGGCTCCTGAAGCTTCTATTCTCGTTACTTCCGGCTCGCAGCAATCGCTCTATTTAATAACGCAATGTTTGCTTGCCCCAGGAGATGCCGTTGCGATCGAAGATCCCTCCTACTGCTATTCGCTGCCGATGTTCCAATCTGCAGGACTGCGTATTTGCCGTCTTCCGGTTCATCATGACGGCATTGATCCGGATGATATAACGCGATTGTACCGCGAGCATCGCATTCGCATGCTTTTTCTCAATCCGAACTATCAAAATCCGACAGGCACTTCTTTGAGCATGGAAAAAAGGCAGCGCGTATTAGCCATAGCTGCCGAGCTGCGTATTCCGATTGTAGAGGACGACCCGTTCAGCCTGACTTCCTTTCACAATCAGGCTTTGCCATCACTAAAGGCGCTGGACAAGGAGGATATCGTGCTCTATATTGGCACATTATCCAAAATCGCCGCATCGGGCCTGCGAATCGGCTGGCTGGTCGCACCGCAAACGGTCGTGAGCCGCCTCGCCGATGCCAGGCAGCAAATGGACTTTGGCCTTAGCATTTTGCCTCAGTGGCTGGCTGGCCGCCTGCTCGCTTCAAACGAATTTCCGCTGCATTTGCAAATGTTGCGAAAGGCGCTCGAGGCCAAGCAGCAGCGAATGATCGGTGCGCTGGAGCATTATTTTTCAGAAAAACTTTCATTTACCGCGCACCCAGGAGGGCTTAATCTATGGTGTAAATCCAAAGAGAACATCAGCGATCATCGCCTGCTGGAAGAAAGTATTCAGAGAGGGCTCGTGTTCGTTCCTGGCAGTGTGTATGGCTCGGAGGAAGGTTTCATTCGTCTAAGCTATGCCCGGCCGGAGCCGGAGCAAATAGAAATAGGAATCGAAAGATTAGCAGCCGCACTGCGCGCCAGCTTGGCCTCGAAAAACTGAAGCCATAAGGCTGGCGCCATGAAGCAAGCTTGCAACAAGACGGTAAACATAAAGCCATGCTGCTTTAAGAGCGCCACAATATCGTCTTGTTTCTGCCAGAGAGCTTAGCCTGATACAAAGCCTGATCGGCATAATCAATTAGAAACTCCTGCTCAACCTCCGGATAGCAGGCAATGCCGATCGAGACGGTCACGCCTACCTTTTGCTTGTCATTAACGGCAATTTGGCAATTCTCAATTTTGCTGCGTAAATTTTCAGCCAAAGCATAAGCGCCGGACGGTGAACAATTAGGCAGCAAAATGGAAAACTCCTCACCGCCATAGCGCGAGGCAACATCCTCTGCCCTAACCGTGCGCCTTACAATAGCCGCTAGCTCGCGCAAAACAGCATCTCCTGCGGGATGGCCGTAGGTGTCATTTATTTTTTTGAAATAATCAATATCCAGAAACAGGAGAGCAAGCGGCTCCTTTCCACTCTCTGCCTGAATAAACAAGCGGTTAAACGCCGCATCGAAAGCTCTGACATTAGCCAGCTGAGTAAGAAAATCCGTTGTCGCTTCCTGTTCCTTTTGCTGGAACATTTCGTCGCGCTGCGTCAAATTACGCACGCAATATGCGACGACAAGGCCGCTGGCAAGCAGCGGCGGGAATAGAAATTTTATAGTCGGGCTGGACCATTCCATACCATATGTATAACAAGCATTTCCATAAAGCAATGCCATTAACACCAGCAAAGAAACGCTCCATTTTGTCCAAAATCCACCTAGGCGCTTGTTCACAAAAATAATGCCTGATAATACCCCTAGCAACAAAATAAATGCCGCAGAGGCGATGGAGGCGTCATTTAAGCCGCCAAACAGCAGTATTCGTCCCCCTGCAATAAGAGCAGATGCCAGCATAGAAGCATGCAGGCCCCCGTAGTACGCAGCAATTATAATAAAGAAATATCTAAAATCAATGATGCCGTGATCGGATACCGGCACTCCAAACCACATGATTAAGATGCCGCAAACGCCGTATACCACGCCAAACAAAAGTTTCTTTCTAACTTCGAAGCGCAATAAATTCAAACGAAGCAGAGCATTTATGAGCTGCTTGCTGAAAAAAAATAATGTGAATGTAACGGATAAAATCGTTATTATTATTATCATAAATGTCCTTTACCTGCCTTGCTGCAACGGCGTTTTCCATAGAAATAGCATGCGGCTTGCCTTAAGGCGCAACTTTGAGAATATGCAAACTCGTATCTCTGCTTAAATCAATAAAGTTGTCATTCATTTTCACTAACGGCCTAAGTGCATTTTGCGGATTGATCAATACGATGGAGCCGATTTGATTGTTGGTGAGCAGCACCTGATGCCCAAGCATCGACTGCATCATTTTGTCCATAAACAGCTTGCTGATTTGCGGATCAAACTCGCCAAAAATATTATTGTTCATTTGGATAAGCGTCTCATAAAAGGGCAGTGCTTTGCGATATGGCCGATCTGAGGTCATCGCATGAAAAACATCAGCTACCGCTACGATTTTGCTAAGCGGGGCGATTTGCTCAGAGCGCAAGCCGAGCGGGTATCCGCTGCCATCTTGCCGTTCATGATGCTGAAGCGCTACCAAAGCTTGGACATGATTAATGCCAACGGTCCCTTTGAGCAGCTCATAGCCAAAAATCGTATGCTTTTTCATCAGGTCAAACTCTTTCGGATCAAGCAATGCCGGCTTGTTCAAAATTTCATTTGAAATTTTCGTTTTGCCAATATCGTGGAGAGTAGCCGCCATCGTAAGCTGCATGAGATCGCGCTCATCCATATCCATCCATTTTCCAATTAAAGCAGATAATACACCTACCCCTATATTATGGCGGTAAGAATAATCATCTTTGGATTGCAAAGCGCCCAGCAATTCGTAAAAATCAGGAAGCTCCGTCAGCTCATTAATCGAAGGAATAATTTTTTCACGGATTTGCAGCACTGGAATTTGCTTGGCATAACGAATTTGCTCAAACAGCTCCGCCATGTACAGCGTACAGCCGTCCATTTTTTCCTGTGCCTGCGATTTCTCCTTATCCCGCTTAATCTCCCTTTCTTCCAGTTCGATCGCATGGCGATAAATCAAGTCGAGCTGTTCCTGATCCAATACGGTATGGGCAGGAGCAACAAGCACTCCGTTATGATTAAACAAATCCTGAGCCAGCTGTTTTCCCAAAAACAATTGATTGCCGTTGTCCACCCTCAAAACACCTGCGCTCTCAAATGAAGAATATGTATTTATACGTACTCTTCCATTATACTTTACAGGTTTGAAACTTTTTTGAATTTTATTGTATTATCTCCTCAAACAGCGAAAAATTTCTTCTTACAGTTTATATTTTCTCATAAGCGGAACGCCAGCCGTCAATAAAAGCTTGCTAAGTCCGCGCCAAACCGCTCTCCTCCCTGCCGACAGATGCTTAATGTACACTGCGCTGTATTCAATTTCCGCTTCTGCCCCGCGAACGCGCTTGAATTCAGCTGCGCCAGAGCTGAGATGCAGCAGCTGTCCGCGATCCGCTGCAGCCTGCATCGCCAAATGCATCAGCATCCGGTAGAGGCCGTTACTTTGGGCAAGCGCCGTATTGTAGCCGACCAGCGGTACCGATATGACCTCGCCATGAATAAAGCAGCCCATCACGCCTTGCAAAACCCCTTGCTCATCGCGGAGTCCGGTCATTTCCAGCAGCCCCTTCTGATGGCAGTGGCGAATATATTCAGCGGTAAACTGGGGATTGAGCGCCGAATATTTGCCTACATACAGCAGGTCATACAGCTCTGCAATACGCTCATAGTCCGGCTCGCCAAGTTCAGCATGCGGTACGATACGATAGTCAGACTGGGCGAGCAGCTTGCCGTCCCACTTCGTATTTTTTTTCTTCAAGTACAACGGAGCGGCTCCATTGAAAAAATAAACCTGCCTGCTCGGGACCAGCACATAGCCCTGCTGCAGCAATTGCGTAAGCAGCTCCCCATTCGTGCGCCGGTTAAGCGAACGATAAATAATCGCATGCTTCGGATAGCTTGCTGTTAACGTATTTGTAGCCCCCTCCAGCTCATCCGCGCTTATTTCGGTATACAAATTCGTTGAAAGCAGCCAGTTGTTCACATGAACGTTTCGATCAATTTGAGCCCAGCGGAGCAGCGGTGCAATTGCCTTAAGCAAGGAGCCGCACAGGAAGCGCAGCAGTGGATTTTCCAACAAATAAAGCTCTTCTTCCGCATACTTGACATACGTTCCATAAGGGGAGCACACATAGGAATTATCATATTCCTGCTCATTAACCGTCATGGGCAGCCATGCTTGGCCCGCCTGCAGCAGTCGCAGCTCCGTGCGCACGTTGCGGATAAATAAATTTACCCCATTTTGCATCAAAGGAAGCATATATTCAGCCGCTTTATTTCGCTTCCCCTTTTTTATTGCATCAAGCTCTGTTAATTCTGTAAGGTTCAGCTCTTTAACGACCGTCTTAGATAGGGGCAAAGCTGACCCTCCTTTCTTTCCTTCATCTGTTCTAAACCTTCCACTTTCGCTCCACCCGCCGCAGCTTGCGCAGCCCCTCATCCGCTTCATACGGGACAAATGCAATCAGCGGCGCCATGCAGCCGCGTGAAGTAAACAGCTTGGACAGCGCAGCGGCAAGCTCCGGCTGCAGCTCCTCAGGCGCTCCATCGACGCGCAGAGCTACTTCCAGCTGCCGATCCGATTGCTGAACGACCTTGTATTCCTTTATACGCTCCGAGGACATAATGACCGCCCGCCTTATAAAATCGGGAAAAATCGGCACAAGCCGCTGTGTATCCGCATCGCGTCCATAAAATAAATCATCCGTCCTGCCTTCAATGGAGGCAATCGCCGTAAAAGTGGAGCCACAGGCACAAGGCTGCGTCGCCTCCGTCAGCAAATCATTAAGCCGATATCGCATGATAGGCTGGGTTTCCCGTGAAAAGTCAGTGATGATTGGCGAGAAGATACGCTGCTCCTCGTCCACATACTCCTTCTCAATGACGAGTATATCCTCGTTCAGATGCAGGGTGCCCTGTGAGCAGGTGGCAGCGAGGAAGCCTTCTGTGCATTGATAAATTTGATCGACGCGCACCCCAAAAGCCTGCTCGATAAGCCGCTTGTCCAGCGGCTCAAGCACTTCTGCAACCGAGATCACTTTACCCGGCGCAATGAACAGCTCTCCGGCAAGCTGCGCTTCAGCGAGCAGTCGCAGCATGGACGGCGGTGCAACCAGCAGCGTCGGCTGCTGCTCGCTTAACAATCGCACATTGTCCTCTACTGGATGGATCATGTCGTAAAAACGGAATTGCAGCCGCTTGGAACGCACGCTTTGGTACAAATGGCTGTCCGCCCGCAGAAAAAAAGCGATCCGCTGCCGCACAAGCAGCGAGGCTGGCAGCGCCTTTGCCAGTACCGTTCCCGCCCACGCTGCGCGTTCCTTGGCACTGACCAGAAACAAGCCGCGGCTGCCTGATGTGCCTGACGACAGTCCGACCGCAATATCGCCGATCTGCGCGGAGAAGTCCCGTTCCCGCTCGGCGCGCAGCGCGATTCGGAATGCTTCCTCCTTCGTAATACCCGCTGTGTTCAGCCGGTCAAAATGGTCCATCATTAACGCTTTATCGATCGTCGGGAAGCTGCGCCAATTTTGTGCATCCAGCCCTTGATAATAGCTTCGGTAAAAGGGCGATTGCTGGCGTACCCGCCTCACAAGTGCCACAACTTTGCGGTGCTGCCAGGCTTCCAGCGCCTTCCGGCTGCGAAAGCGCCGGGCGCGCACCCGTGTCAGCACATAATAAACCAGCAGCCTTAATACTCTCATGCTCTCGCCCCCTGCCACGCGGTGCAGCGTTTCCACGTTTCCCCGCAATGCGTGAAAACTTGCTGGAGCTCCGGATTTCTCCGCTTCAGCTCGACGAGACGGTCGAACGTTTCCTTAAACTCCACCCGGTTGTCGAACACAATGGAGGCTAGCGCATGAGGAGGGCGATTTTCCCGCACCGCCGCCTCCGACCAGCTAGCGTCTGCGCCGAGCAGCAGCTCCTGCCCCGTATCTCCCTGCAGCAGCAGTCCGAATTGGTCGGCCGCATGGCCAGACAAACGGATAGCCGTTACGCTTCCATCATTAAATAAATCGTACCCCTTATGGAAGGGGGCATATTTCGCTGGCAGGTCCACCTCGTTCGACTGCTCGATCCAGCGTGCCCGCTTGGCGAAATCAGGCGGCAGCAGCTCGGGCAAAAAAGCTTTTTTCACCGCTGCAAATCCGTTCAGCGGCTGGACAGCCTCATATGCCTGCTGCGAGCAAATAAACGTCGCCTCGGAAAAATCTCGCAAGCCGCAAACATGGTCGGCATGGAAATGCGAGACGATAATATGCTTAACCTCGCGCAGCGAATAGCCTGCCGCATGCACATGCTCCGCCGCAGAGCGTTCCCCGGCAAGCGTAACGGGGGTCGTCCAGCGGTAAAGCGCATAAGGCAGCCGCTTCGTCGCTTCGAGAAAGCGCGGCGAATAGCCGGTATCAAATAATACCGGCCCTAGCACAGGATGTTCCATTATAGCAAAAATACCTGGAAATGCTTGCTGCCGCCAGCGCCCCCCGCTAATCGCTAGCGCCTCCAACTGCTTGCAGTAGCCCGTATTATGAAAGGTAATTTTCATCGTGTCTCCTCCTGCTCTTTCCACCAGGCCGCGAACCTCCTAAGCCCTTCCTCGACGCTCACGAGAGGCCGATAACCCAGCTCCCGCTGCGCCTTCTCAATAGAAAGCGTTTGGCTGAACGCAAGAATGCCGACCGTATAACGGGTCAGCAGCGGTTCTTTGGCAAGCCCCGGCAGCTTCGCCGCCAGCTCCAGCAAAGAGGCCGCACTATACGCCGCGGGGTATGCAATCTTCTTGGTCCGGATCGGTTTATTCAGCATTTCAAACAGCCTCGCCATAGCTTCCCACAGCTGAATAGGCTCGCCATTCGTAATATTGTATTTCTGTCCAAGCACAATCGGATCGGCGTACAGACAGCGCATGAGCGCCTCCGTCACATTATCCACATACGTAATATCGACAAGCGGCTGACCGCTTCCGAACACTGGTATAAACCGTTTGTCATTTGCCCGCAGCAGCCTTGGAAAAATCGCCTTATCGCCAGGTCCGAACAACGCTCGCGGCCGGATCGTCACAACGCGCAGCCCCTGCTCACGATAAGCGTGGTCAACCTCTTGCTCGGCAAGCAGCTTCGTCGCCGCATAATGATTGACCGCTGCTTTCGGCAGCGGCTCATGCTCTGCAATATTAAAGCGATGGCGATAGTCAAAATAGATCGAAGGCGTCGACACATGCACCAGCCGCTGGACGCCGTGCTCAAGGCAGCCTTGTATGACATGGCGCGTGCCCCTGACATTGGATGCATAAAAGTCGCGATACTTGCCCCAAGGCGAAGACAAGGCGCCGCAATGAAACACGGCGTCATGACCGGCAATCGCTTCGCTCATTGCACTGGAGGCTAAATCCAGCTGTAAAAATGCCGCCCCCGCCTCGCTGAGCCGCCCGCCTGCCTCTTGATTACGCCCGGCCGCGGTCACCGTATGGCCTTCCTTCAGCAGTCGATATACCGCATTTTCTCCTAAAAATCCGGTAGCCCCTGTTACCAGTATGTTCATCCTCGCCTTCTCCTTTCTCATCCATTCCATTCAATATCAGCAGTTGTAAAAGCAATAAGCGGCTGCTCCGCCTTGCGTGCCCGCCGCCATAAATCAAACCAAACATAACCTTGCATCAGAAATGGACCAGGGTCCTTCCAGCTGAAAATAACATCCCGGCCGCCTGCCATGCTCGCCAGCCAGTGCCAAGAGCCCCGCCATAGCCCACGCTGGCGCCGCTGCTGCGAAAGCCCATAGGCCAGCATCGCTGCCGCGATCATTTTGCCCCGCGATTGCTGCGGCATAATGATGCTGCTGGGCTGGCCAGTCCCCCACAAGGCGCGGCCGAGCCGGTCGCGCCTGTCGAACAGATGCAATCCGCTCGTCGCTCGCGGATTGCACTCAAGCGGCCATACCGCGCCGCTCTCGTCTATTATAAAATCAAAAGCGATTTGGCCTGTAAACTGCGTATGTGCGGCAAACGTCTCCACCCATTGCCGCAGCTGCGGCTGATGGCATGGCTTAAAGAAGGTGCTGGCTCCCCGTCCAGCAGTAAAGTCGACTGCATAATCGGAATAGGCAAGCAGCTTGCCATCCTTTGCAATTGAATACGTGCAATATTCCTGTCCTGCTACGAATGCTTGGGCTACCCAAGGGGAATCTGCGGATAGCTGCAGTTCCGCAGCAGGAGGCGGCGACTCGTTTGCATGCCATATATGCACTTTCGTTGCAAAGCGGGAATAGACCGGCTTCAGCACCCATATTTGCTCTGAAGCGGGATTATGCAGCTGTTTTAGCTCAGTGTAGGAACGCAGCTGCTTTGTCTCTGGGGCGGCAAGCCCCGCCTCCCGAACCATTTCAATGAACGCCCATTTGCTATGCAGGGCGGTGAGCTTCTCCGCTTCATCGGTGAAAACCATGCAGCTTCCAAGCTTGCCGCGCAGCTTGGCAATATAATAAATTTCCTCGCAGGTTGGAATAAGCAGCTCGATGCTGTACTTTTCCACCATTACCGCAAGCGCTGTGCCAAATGCTGCCTCGTCCACTCGTGGCGCTGGAAGCATCTCATAACGCTTAATGCAGGTTGAAAAGCGAATGAGCGGACTCGCCATACTGTCCGCTGCATAAACCTCATAACCCTGCTCCGCCAGCTGACGGGCTAAATCCAGCGCAGCTGGCGCTCTGCCTCCCGTAATAAGGATGCGCCGCCCGGTGTGTATTCCCTGCTCTTGGCCTGTTTTAATATTCAATAATCATCCCGCCTAACGAAATGCCCGCTGAAATGCCAATGAGCGCAAAGCGGTCACCACGCTGCAAGCGGCCCTGCTGGATGGCCAGATGAATGCCCATCGGCAGAGAAGCCGCAATCATATTGCCGTGATTTTCAATAATGTTCATGAACTGCTCGGGCGCAATGCCAAGCTTTTTCTGAAGCAGCCGCATGGCAAGGGCGCTGCCTTGATGCGGAACTACGAGCTTCAGCTCGGACATGTCGATGCTCGCCTCCTGAAACAGCCGCTTGATAAAGTCGGGCAGCAGCTTAGACGTTTTGCGAAACAGCGCCTCGCCCTGCATTGCAAACAAATATTGCTCCGCATTTGCCGCCCCGTACTGTGTGGAAGGCAATCCTGAGCCGCCTCCGCGAATTTCCGACAGCTCGCGTCCCGATCCGTACGTCTCCATACGGGAGGCGATAATGGATGAGCTTTCGCCTTCACCACTTCTGCCAATGACTACCGCTGCTGCCCCGTCGCCGAACAGCGTCGCGCTTTCGGGATGCTTGTCATTAAGGCCGCTTGATGCAATTTCCGGCGATACAAGCAGCACTGTGTCATATCTGCCCGCTTCTATCATATAAGACACCATATCAAGCGCCGCTAGAAACGACAAGCAGGTCGTATTAATGTCGAAACAAGGAATACCTGATTCGCCTGCCCACATCTCATCTTGGATGAGCGCCGCTGTGCACGGGATAAGCTGCTCAGGAATCGCATTGGCACAAATGATGCAGTCCATGTCGTCAAGCTCAAGTCCTGCATCCTCCAAAGCCGCAAAGGCAGCCTTTGCGCCCATGACTGACGCGGCTTCGCCAGCTGCGTAATGCCTGATTTTCACGCCTGATTTCTTATATACCCAGCCTTGCGGCTTATTCAGTTTTTCGTCCAACTGCTCCGCTGTCACCATTTGGGATGGCAAGTAGGAGCCTGTCCCCCATATTCGTACATTCCGTTGTTGCTTATGCTTGTTTCTTGCATGCATAACCCTCACCGCCATCTATTAGCTTGTTGTCTATCTTAATGTGTATTGCTACTTTATCTTACTAGATGGTGCATAGCTGGACATAGTACCAAATTTTATTAGTACCCTTTTAAATTACATTTAATTTACATATTTTCTTTTAAAATCCAATCTATTGCCACTTATTACTGGAATGTAGCTTTACGAGCTTTACGAGCTTTACCGCTATGCACGCGCGGCTTCGAGCCTATACCAAGCTTTCTATATTAATCACTCTCATAGTTGTGCTCTACTAAGCTCATCCATTAAACTCAAGCAGCCTATTATTACCCTTGCTGAGGAAATTGAAATCATGAGCAGCTAGGTGATGAACCAAACGTTTTGTTTCGAGGAACGGCTCAGCTACATAATTGATATTCCCTAGTCCAGCCAGAAGACAGCGCCGAATTTAAGCAACTGTTTGCAATCAAAAATATTGCCGAGGAAATACTTTCCGTTCCTCTATTCGGCGCAACGATTGTCAGCCATGTGCTCATGCTTAAGGTGGATTTGGAGCTAAGCGCTTAACTTTTCATCTCCAACCCTAAATCGACTGCTGGGCAGCTCATATTTCCAACAACCTCGAGTGAGCTTTTCGTCATTCGGCCTATATAAGGATGAGCCTTGGGCCCTTCTCCCTTCAGGCAAAAGCCCTCCGCCGCTTGATACAAGCGATTGAGGGCTTTTGCTGATTTCATTATTTTTCGTAAACATTCTAGTTATCCGTACAATTTCGTTGTTTCCTGCTATCATACACTGGCTACGAGGTGACAATGATGTATACGAAAACGTATCGCAGCGCGACCATTCGTGGCAAGCTGAAGGTGTGCCGTTTTTTGCAAAAAAATGCTTCAACTAAACCGCTCATACCAAGCACCACCAGCTTCACCTTATCCAATCTGAAGATGATGGCTGCTGCCCATCACGCGCTATACATTAAGCCAAATATCGGCTCGCTTGGCGTCGGTGTGCATAAGCTTGAGCCCCTAAACGACGGCTACAAGCTCCTTTATACAAAAAGCAAAAAGCAGCTTTCCAAATTTTTTCACAGTCTAGATGACGTTTATGAGCATTTGCTGCCTGCCAAGCCTTCCCGCCTTATTATTCAACAAGCAGTCAGCCTCGATCAAGTCGAAAATCGTCCCTACGATATTCGTGCCATGGTTCAGCGAAAACCGGGCGGCATATGGCATCTTACCGGCTTCCTTATTAAAGTAGGCGCCAAAGGTAAAATCGTCACCAACTACCATCAGGGCGGCGAAATTTGGACGATGCATAAGCTGGTGCAGCGCAAAGGATATGAAGATGCCAAAAGCAGCGAGCTCATTGGCCATTTGACACAGCACTCATTGACAGTAGCCCGTGCCCTCAGCAAGCGTAAAGCGGGCATGTTTGAAATGGGCATCGATTTTGCCTTGGACCGCAACACGCACCTGTGGATATTGGAGGTCAATTCCAACCATCCCCAATTCCGTCCGTTAAAATGGATTGATCGCCGCGCCTACAACCGGATTATGCGATTTGCCCAAAGCTATGGCCGAAAGGACGATTAGCTTATGCTACGTTTGCCTGTTGTTGAAAGGCAGTCTAGCCTCCTGCGCGTTCAGATACCTTTGCTTGATCGGGCTGCTTCTCGCTAATTAATAAAGATAGCAAATATTGTGCGAGTGCAGCCCCGAACAGTACGACCGGCAGCCAGACAGACGTCACATCGCCAGCAAACAAGATCAAGCAGCCAATCGACACAACTCTGCCGACATTCAGAAACAACTCACGCATAACGACGCATTCTACACGCAGTTGTCCTTTAAGAGGAAGTGTGCCAATTAGCCGATAATAATAAGAGGTCAATGTATTGACTGCAAGCGGATTACAGATGGAGAACAAAATCATAAACAAAAGCACGGACCAAAAATCAACTGCAATTAGCAGCAGCGCAGCCCCTATGGCGACTCCTGTTGTAGAAAATAGCACATATTTCTGGACTTGCTCCTTCTGTGCTTTCCTAGATATGACATACCCCGTCATAACGGTAAGTGCTGAAAAGGCTACGCCTAAGTAACCGACCCGATCCTCACGCCCCACCGTCTGAAACAATAAAATATTCGGTAAAAACAACATAATCCCTTGAAAAAGCCCAAGTATAAAAAAGCTGACGAGCGCCTTGAACCACCGCCTGTTTTTATTCATCGCAAGCCCCATAAATTTTAAATAATAAGCACGGTGATGCGATTTCACAATGGGAATCCGGAAGCTCACGATGGCCGCTATAACAAACATAACGAAGGCGAGTAAAAAAATAATAACATATCCCTGCAGCCCTTCATTACGAGAAATAATAAATCCGGCCAGCGCCGGGCCCAGCAATCCCGCCGTGTTGAACACAATCATATTCAGCGCTAGAAAACGAATCCGATTCGCCTCTGTAGAAACATCATATTGGATGATTAAATATCCGGTCCAATATAGTCCCCCTGCAATACCATTACATATGGCGAACAAAACATAATAATTAACGACCTGCTCACCCGTAATAACGACCATTAAATAAAAGACAGCTATTAAAACGATGCCAATCCTGTACGTCACCATTCGGTCTTTGCGTTTCGCGATCCAACCCCCAACTGCAAACGTAATTGGTGTCATTAGAAATACAATAATGTTGTAGAGCGCATTTACCGTTAAATCCTGCGTTAACCGCCACAAGTACAAATTAAGAAACAATCCAGACATGGATGCACCAAATTGAAAACAACCATGAATGACAATCGAGATAATAGCCTCCCTGCCTAGCCTTCTCTCTGGTGGAATAGCCGCTCCCCTGCTGAAAAAATAGTCCAATCTCGGCCATGTTCGCATATGTATACTGCCCCTGCCTCTCTCTATTTACATGAACTTCATCTTTCCCGTTCATTTTAGCACAAGGGCTAGACGGTCAGCCGTTGCCTGAAAGCGTTAACGGTTTGGAAAACAGCCTTAAATGCTGTTGTACGCCCGTTTCAAGGGGGTTTAAGCTATTTATTGAACGTTAACGAGTGTTTTCATACAATATCGGCTATGTATAAAGTTAGGCAAATGGTATATTCGTTTTTGTGTAAAAATAAACAAGCCTGCCACATGATTAGTGGCAGGCTTGTAATATGAAGCTAAAGTTTCCTATGTGTGTTGCACACTGAAAACTGGATGCGAAAGACAAAGTCTGAAACTTTAGCGTGTTATTAGGATAAGCCCTCGACCGATTAGTATTCGTCAGCTGCACGCATTGCTGCGCTTCCACCCCGAACCTATCAACCTCGTCGTCTTCAAGGGGTCTTACTAAATTGGGAAAT